>NZ_CP027561.1:0-301722 GCF_012974785.1 Pseudomonas fluorescens
GTGGAGCTTTTGCGCGAAGAGCTGCCGGCCCAACAATTCAACACCTGGATCCGTCCGTTACAGGTCGAAGCCGAAGGCGACGAGTTGCGTGTCTACGCACCGAACCGTTTTGTTCTGGACTGGGTCAACGAAAAGTACCTGGGGCGCGTCCTTGAACTGCTGGATGAGCATGGCAATGGCCTCGCGCCGTCGCTCTCCTTATTAATAGGCAGCAAGCGCAGCTCTGCGCCGCGTGCCGCGCCCAATGCGCCATTGGCCGCCGCTGCTGCTTCACTGGCTCAGGCCAATGCCGCCCCCGTCAGCGCTCCGGCACCAGCGCCAGCTCCAACCCCGGCCAAGCGCGCGACGCAGAAAACCGAGGAAGTCAGCGAAGAGCCGTCCCGCGACAGCTTCGATCCGATGGCGGGCGCTGCTTCCCAGCAAGCACCAGTGCGTGCCGAACAGCGCACCGTGCAGGTCGAAGGCGCGCTCAAGCACACCAGCTACCTGAACCGCACCTTCACTTTTGAAAACTTCGTCGAAGGTAAATCCAACCAGCTCGCCCGTGCGGCGGCCTGGCAAGTGGCAGACAACCCGAAGCACGGCTACAACCCGCTCTTCCTTTATGGCGGCGTCGGTCTGGGTAAAACGCACTTGATGCATGCGGTGGGTAACCACCTATTAAAGAAGAATCCGAATGCCAAGGTCGTGTACCTGCATTCCGAGCGTTTCGTGGCCGACATGGTCAAGGCGCTGCAACTGAACGCGATCAACGAGTTCAAGCGTTTCTACCGTTCGGTGGACGCCCTGCTGATCGACGATATTCAGTTCTTCGCCCGCAAGGAGCGTTCCCAGGAAGAGTTTTTCCACACCTTCAACGCCCTGCTGGAAGGTGGTCAGCAGGTCATTCTCACCAGTGACCGCTACCCGAAAGAAATCGAAGGCCTTGAAGAGCGCCTCAAATCCCGCTTCGGTTGGGGCCTGACGGTCGCCGTCGAGCCGCCGGAGCTGGAAACCCGTGTGGCCATCTTGATGAAGAAGGCCGACCAGGCCAAAGTCGAGCTGCCTCACGATGCTGCATTCTTCATTGCCCAGCGTATTCGCTCCAACGTCCGTGAGCTGGAAGGCGCGCTGAAACGCGTGATCGCCCACTCGCACTTCATGGGCCGCGACATCACCATCGAGTTGATCCGCGAATCCCTGAAAGACCTGTTGGCGTTGCAGGACAAACTGGTCTCTGTGGATAACATTCAGCGCACCGTCGCCGAGTACTACAAGATCAAGATCTCCGACTTGCTGTCCAAGCGCCGTTCGCGCTCGGTTGCTCGTCCGCGTCAGGTGGCCATGGCACTGTCCAAGGAACTGACCAACCACAGCCTGCCGGAAATCGGCGATGTGTTTGGCGGTCGCGACCACACGACGGTGTTGCATGCCTGCCGCAAGATCAACGAACTTAAGGAATCCGACGCGGACATCCGCGAGGACTACAAGAACCTGCTGCGTACACTGACCACTTGATGAACACCAGCGCAGCTTATTAAGGCAAGGGACTAGACCATGCATTTCACCATTCAACGCGAAGCCCTGTTGAAACCCCTGCAACTGGTCGCAGGCGTCGTCGAGCGCCGACAGACCTTGCCGGTACTGTCCAACGTGCTGCTGGTTGTCGATGGCCAGCAACTGTCGCTGACCGGTACCGACCTGGAAGTCGAGCTGGTCGGTCGCGTGCAACTCGAAGAGCCGGCTGAAACAGGCTCCATCACCGTGCCGGCGCGCAAGCTGATGGACATTTGCAAGAGCCTGCCGAACGATGCCCTGATCGATATCAAGGTCGACGAGCAGAAGCTGGTGGTGAAGGCCGGCCGTAGCCGCTTCACCCTGTCGACCCTGCCGGCCAATGACTTCCCGACTGTGGAAGAAGGCCCGGGTTCGCTGACTACCAGCCTGGATCAGAGCAAGCTGCGTCGCTTGATCGAACGCACCAGTTTCGCCATGGCCCAACAGGACGTGCGTTACTACCTCAACGGCATGTTGCTGGAAGTGTCGACCGGTGTGATCCGCGCCGTGGCCACTGACGGTCACCGTCTGGCCATGTGCTCGATGCAGGCCGACATCGGTCAGCAGGATCGCCACCAGGTGATCGTGCCGCGCAAAGGTATTCTCGAACTGGCGCGTCTGCTCACCGAGCCGGACGGCAACGTCAGCATCGTCCTGGGTCAGCACCACATCCGCGCGACCACCGGAGAATTCACCTTCACCTCGAAATTGGTCGACGGCAAATTCCCTGACTACGAGCGTGTTCTGCCGAAGGGCGGCGACAAACTGGTTCTGGGCGATCGCCAGGCGCTGCGCGAAGCGTTCAGCCGTACCGCAATTCTGTCCAACGAGAAGTACCGCGGCATTCGTCTGCAACTGGCCAGTGGTCAGCTGAAAATCCAGGCCAACAACCCGGAGCAGGAAGAAGCGGAAGAAGAAGTGGGCGTGGAATACAACGGTGGCTCTCTGGAAATCGGCTTCAACGTGAGCTATCTGCTCGACGTGCTGGGCGTGATGACCACCGAGCAGGTTCGCCTGATCCTGTCTGACTCCAACAGCAGTGCGCTGGTGCAAGAGTCCGACAACGACGATTCGGCTTACGTTGTCATGCCGATGCGTCTGTAATCAGCTGACTCTGGATGTCGCTAAGTCGCGTCTCGGTCACCGCGGTGCGCAATCTGCACCCGGTGACCTTCTCCCCTTCCCCCCGAATCAACATTCTTTACGGCGCCAACGGCAGCGGCAAAACCAGTGTTCTGGAAGCCATTCACCTGCTGGGGCTTGCCCGCTCGTTCCGCAGCACCCGACTGTTGCCCGTCATCCAGTATGAGCAACTCGCCTGTACCGTATTCGGTCAGGTCGAGCTTGCCGAAGGTGGCCACAGCGCATTGGGGATCTCTCGCGATCGCCAGGGCGAGTTTCAGATTCGCATCGATGGCCAGAACGCCCGCAGTGCCGCGCAACTGGCGGAGATTCTGCCGCTGCAGTTGATCAACCCGGACAGCTTCCGCCTGCTGGAAGGTGCACCGAAGATTCGCCGGCAATTCCTCGACTGGGGTGTGTTCCACGTCGAACCACGGTTCATGGCTACCTGGCAGCGGTTGCAGAAGGCCTTGCGCCAGAGAAACTCCTGGCTGCGACATGGTACACTTGACGCCGTTTCGCAAGCGGTTTGGGACAGGGAACTGTGCCAGGCCAGCGCTGAAATCGATGAATACCGCCGCGCTTACATCAAAGCCTTGAAACCAGTCTTTGAACAAACCTTGAGCGAACTGGTTGAGCTCGAAGGTTTGACGCTCAGCTATTACCGAGGCTGGGACAAGGACCGGGAATTGAGTGCCGTACTTGCCGGATCCCTGCAGCGGGACCAGCAAATGGGTCATACCCAGGCCGGACCGCAACGTGCTGATTTGCGTCTTCGATTGGGCGCTCACAATGCCGCGGACATCTTGTCCCGGGGTCAGCAGAAGCTGGTGGTTTGTGCCTTGCGCATTGCCCAGGGGCATCTGGTGAGCCAGGCCCGACGCGGCCAGTGTATTTATCTGGTGGATGACTTGCCGTCCGAACTGGACGAGAGCCACCGTCGCGCGCTGTGCCGCTTGCTGGAAGACTTACGCTGCCAGGTCTTTATCACCTGTGTAGATCACGAATTATTGAGGGAAGGCTGGCAGACGGAAACGCCAGTCGCTCTGTTCCACGTGGAACAGGGCCGTATCACCCAGACCCACGACCATCGGGAGTGAAGGCATTGAGCGAAGAAAATACGTACGACTCATCGAGCATTAAAGTGCTGAAAGGCCTGGATGCCGTGCGCAAACGTCCCGGTATGTACATTGGTGACACCGACGATGGCAGCGGTCTGCACCACATGGTGTTCGAGGTGGTCGACAACTCGATCGACGAAGCCCTCGCCGGCCATTGCGACGACATCAGCATCATCATCCACCCGGATGAGTCCATCACCGTCAAAGACAACGGCCGTGGCATCCCGGTCGATGTGCACAAAGAGGAAGGCGTTTCCGCCGCCGAGGTCATCATGACCGTCCTCCACGCCGGCGGTAAGTTCGACGACAACTCCTACAAGGTATCCGGCGGTCTGCACGGTGTAGGTGTTTCGGTAGTGAACGCGCTGTCCGAAGAGCTGGTCCTGACCGTTCGCCGCAGCGGCAAGATCTGGGAACAGACCTACGTCCACGGCGTACCTCAGGCACCGATGGCGATCGTTGGCGACAGCGAAACCACCGGTACCCAGATCCACTTCAAGGCTTCCAAGGAAACCTTCAAGAACATTCACTTCAGCTGGGACATCCTGGCCAAGCGCATTCGTGAGCTGTCCTTCCTCAACTCCGGTGTCGGCATCGTCCTCAAGGACGAGCGCAGCGGCAAGGAAGAGCTGTTCAAGTATGAAGGCGGCCTGCGTGCATTCGTTGAATACCTGAACACCAACAAGACTGCGGTCAACCAGGTGTTCCACTTCAACATCCAGCGTGAAGACGGCATCGGCGTGGAAATCGCCCTGCAGTGGAACGACAGCTTCAACGAGAACCTGTTGTGCTTCACCAACAACATTCCGCAGCGCGACGGCGGTACTCACCTGGTGGGCTTCCGTTCCGCACTGACGCGTAACCTGAACAACTACATCGAGCAGGAAGGTCTGGCGAAGAAGCACAAAGTCGCCACCACCGGTGACGATGCCCGTGAAGGCCTGACCGCGATCATCTCGGTGAAGGTGCCGGATCCGAAGTTCAGCTCCCAGACCAAAGACAAGCTGGTGTCTTCCGAAGTGAAGACCGCGGTCGAACAGGAAATGGGCAAATACTTCTCCGACTTCCTGCTGGAAAACCCGAACGAAGCCAAACTGGTCGTCGGCAAGATGATCGACGCCGCCCGTGCCCGTGAAGCGGCGCGCAAGGCCCGTGAGATGACCCGCCGCAAAGGCGCGCTGGACATCGCCGGCCTGCCGGGCAAGCTTGCTGACTGTCAGGAAAAAGACCCGGCGCTGTCCGAACTGTACCTCGTGGAAGGTGACTCCGCGGGCGGCTCTGCCAAGCAGGGACGTAACCGCAAGACCCAGGCCATCCTGCCGCTGAAGGGCAAGATCCTCAACGTCGAGAAAGCCCGTTTCGACAAGATGATCTCGTCCCAGGAAGTGGGCACCCTGATCACCGCGCTGGGCTGCGGTATCGGTCGCGAAGAGTACAACATCGACAAGCTGCGCTATCACAACATCATCATCATGACCGATGCTGACGTCGACGGTTCGCACATCCGTACCCTGCTGCTGACCTTCTTCTTCCGTCAGTTGCCGGAGCTGATCGAGCGCGGCTACATCTACATCGCCCAGCCGCCGCTGTACAAGGTCAAGAAAGGCAAGCAAGAGCAATACATCAAAGACGACGACGCCATGGAAGAGTACATGACGCAGTCGGCCCTGGAAGATGCGAGCCTGCACCTGAACGAAGACGCCCCGGGCATTTCCGGCGAAGCGCTGGAACGTCTGGTGAACGACTTCCGTATGGTGATGAAGACCCTCAAGCGTCTGTCGCGTCTGTACCCGCAGGAGCTGACCGAGCACTTCATCTACCTGCCGGCCGTAAGCCTGGAAATGCTCGGCGACCACGCCAAGATGCAAGACTGGCTGGCCCAGTACGAAGTTCGTCTGCGCACCGTCGAGAAGTCCGGCCTGGTCTACAAGGCCAGCCTGCGTGAAGACCGTGAACGTGGCGTGTGGCTGCCGGAGGTCGAACTGATCTCCCACGGCCTGTCGAACTACGTCACCTTCAACCGCGACTTCTTCGGCAGCAACGACTACAAGACCGTCGTCACCCTCGGCGCTCAACTGAGCACCCTGCTCGACGAAGGTGCGTACATCCAGCGTGGCGAGCGCAAGAAAGCGGTCACCGAGTTCAAGGAAGCCCTGGACTGGCTGATGGCCGAAAGCACCAAGCGCCATACCATTCAGCGATACAAAGGTCTGGGCGAAATGAACCCTGATCAGCTATGGGAAACCACCATGGACCCAAGCGTGCGCCGCATGCTGAAAGTCACCATCGAAGACGCCATCGGTGCAGACCAGATCTTCAACACCCTGATGGGTGATGCGGTCGAACCACGCCGTGACTTCATCGAGAGCAACGCTCTGGCGGTTTCCAACCTGGATTTCTGATCCGGGTCGGCACCAGCAAAAAGGCCAACGCATCCGCGTTGGCCTTTTTTATTGCCTGCGGTTCACTCGCCGGCAGACACCACGCTCTCCAACCGATACCCATACCCATAAATCGTCAGCAACTGCCAACCCCGATCCGCCGTCAGCCCCAGCTTGTTACGCAGCCGATAGATATGAGTGTCCAGCGGCCGCGACGAGGCCATTTCTTCATGGGGCCAAAATCTTTCGTACAGGTAGTCCCGTGACAACGGCCGGCCGAGGTTGCTGAACAGGCAATGTGCGAGCCGATACTCGCGCTCGGTCATCATGATCGGCTTGCCTTCGCGGGTGACGGTCAGTTCGGCGTCGTCGAACACCAGATCATTGAAACGCAGAACATTGGCGACGGATGGGCGTTGATGGCTGTGCCGACGCAGTACGGCGGTGACTCGTGCCTTCAACTCGTTTGGACGAAAGGGCTTGCTGACATAATCGTCGGCTCCCGCATTCAATGCCTGGACGATATCGCTCTCGCCGTCGCGACTGGTCAACATGATGGCCGCCGGCGGCGCTTCCATGTGTTCGCGGGTCCAGCGCAGCAGTGCCAGCCCGGTGAGGTCGGGCAGTTGCCAGTCGAGGATCAGCAGGTCGAAGGTTTCCCGGCGCAGTTGCCGCAGCAGGTCTTCGGCGCGTTCGAAACTGTGCAGCGACCAGGGTTGTTCGCCGGCCTCGGCCATTTGTTGCAGGGTCTGCTCGACCCGGCGCAATTCGGCGGGTTCATCGTCCAGTATCGCAACGCGCATACGCGGGATTCCTTGTCGCTTGGTAATGGGTGGTCAACACCAGAGGCTTGACCAAAGCAGTGAAAGTAAGCGGCACACCCTGGGTCGAGCCGCTATGATTCTTCGGGTCCACGTCCTCAGACCTGTCGCCTATGAAACCATTCAACCCGCCCTGCCCTGTTTTCCATGATTAACCGACGCCGCCACGAAAGCCGTGTGCAAAGTCAGGTTCAACGCCTGTTTCGGCAACTGGTGCGCGAGTGGGTGTGGATAAGTCTAGTGCTGTTGCCGCTGACTGCATTGTTGTCCTGGCGGGCGCAGATCAATCTGCATGATCCGGCGCCTGTCACCAGCGCAGTACTGTCCACCGTGCTGGTGGCCATTGTGTTGGGATTGTTGCTGTGGCGACCGCGCCTGGCGCTTTGGCTCACGCTGATCGGTATGGTTGGCGTGCTGCTGACCAGCGCAGGCCTGGCGGAAGTTCAGCGTTGGTGGTCCCCTACGCCAGCAGTGCTGGGAATGCTGTTCGGTTATCTGATCTGGAACTGGCGACGGCTGAGTGTCGTGCTGACTTACTTCGGCTGGGAATTGTCACGGCTGGACGATGAACCGAAGGTGTTCCCCGAACGTCGCCGTACACAATTTGCCAGTGGCGACCGATTGCAAGGCCAGATCATGGCCCTTGAGCAAGCCATGAGCCGTACCCGTGACACCCGTCGCTTCATCGCCGATGGCCTGGAATATCTGCCGGTCGCGACCCTGATCAGTGATCCAAAAGGTCAGATCCTGTTGGGTAACCGCAAGGCGCGTGACTTGTTCGGCAGTGATCTGGTCGGTGATGAAGTCCTCGATCGATTGGCGAGTCTTGGCTATCCGGATTTATCCACAGCGTCGCGTCCACTGTTGTCCGACCTGCCTCTAGTGGAGTTCCGAGATCACAAGGAGCGCAGCCTGCGGCTGGAACGTGCAGCATTGTTACCGGTGGACGGCGACACGCCGATTGGCTGGCTGCTGAGCCTTACCGATCTGAGTGCCGAGCGTGCCGCTGAAGAACAGCGCGGCGTGCTGCTGCGCTTTCTGTCCCACGATCTGCGCGCCCCGCATTCGGCGATTCTCGCTCTGCTCGACGTACACCGGCATCAGGCCGGGACAGATTCGCCGTTGTTCGAGCAGATTGAACGCCAGGTGCGGCGAGCGCTGGAGTTGACCGATGGTTTCGTATTGCTGGCTCGGGCCGAATCCAAGGCCTATCAGTTCCAGCCGAGTCTGTTTGCGATGCTGGTAATGGACGTCCTGGATCAGGCGCTGCCCATCGCCCAGCAGAAGCGCATCGAGCTGCTTAACGATATGGACGAACAATCTCAGGAGCGTCTGGTGCTGGCGGACCAGGGCTTGCTGACCCGGGCGCTGTTCAATCTGCTGGAAAACGCGATCAAGTACAGCCCGGTCGGGTCCATGGTCAGGTTGCGCATTCGCTGCCACGATGACTGGATGCAATGCGAACTGACCGATCAGGGCAAAGGCATTGCGGCTGAAGAACTGCCTGATCTGTTCAGCCAATATCGGCGGTTTTCTTCGGCCAAGGGCATTGATGGCGTGGGGCTGGGGTTATCGATGGTCAAGGCCGTGGTGGATCACCACGGTGGGCGGATCGAATGCCTCAGCGTTATCGATCAGGGCACCACATTCCGCCTGGAGCTGCCGCTGATCGCCGAAGAGCAGGCATAAAAAAACCGGCTATATCAGCCGGTTTTCTTACTTCCGAAAAAAACTTATGCACCTTTTACGGTGTTTTATCAGCTTCAGAAATATATATAAAAATCAGTAACTTAATTGACGTTTTTGGAATATTGCCAACAAACCGTACACAGGTTATCCACAAAATTCAGACAGTCAGTTGGTCGCTGGCTGCCGGGGCTTGTGGTGCCGGTGGCAACGAACCCATTTCCCGTTGAGCCTGCTCGTTCCAAGCCTGCACCCGGTCGTTCAGATCGGCGATGGCGCGGGGGCCGGATCCTTCGGCATACATCGGTTTACCGATGACCACGGTGATCACACCCTGTTTTTTGCCCCAGCCGATTTTCGGCCAGAACTTGCCGGCATTGTGCGCAATCGGCAGCACTGGAAGTGCCGCATTCACCGCCAATGCGCTGCCACTGCGGGAGAACTTGCCGATGGTGCCGTGGGGAACGCGAGTGCCTTCAGGGAAGATCAGCACCCAGACATTGTCCTTGAGCAGTTCATCACCCTTCGCCGCGACCTGCTTGAGGGCGGCTTTCGGGTTGTCGCGATCAATGGCGATCGGCCGCAGCATGGCCATGGCCCAGCCGAAGAACGGCACATACAGCAATTCGCGCTTGAGCACCTGGCTCAAGGGCGAGAAATAAGCGGAGAGAAAGAACGTCTCCCAGGTGCTCTGGTGGTTCGACTGAATCACGCAGGGCCGGTCAGGCACGTTTTCCGCGCCTTTGACTTCGTAACGGATACCGAGGAACACCTTGGTCAACCACAAGGCGCAACGGCACCAGTACACATTGATGAAGCGATAGCGCGCCTTGAACGGCAGAAAGGGCGCGATAAAAAAGCTCAGGCTGCACCACAGCAGAGCGGTGGTGCCCAGCAGCAGGTAAAAGAGGAAGATTCTGATGGCCTGCAGTATCGACATGGCGACGTTTACCGTTACGGGCGATGCCCGACTGTTCAAGCGCACTCCCGATCAATCCCTGGTCAGGAACTTCAGAAGTACTCTAGTTGTGGATAAGTTCTGCGGCAATCGCCGCCAGATCGTCAAAAATCAGGGTGCCGACCGGAAGGGTCTTGCCCAGAGTCTTTTCGCCTTTCCCGGTCTTTACCAAAACGGGCTGTGAATCGACGGCTTTGGCGGCCTCCAGGTCACCAAGGCTGTCGCCGACGAACCAGACATTCGTCAGCGCCACGTTGTAATGCTGCGCAATGGTTTTCAACATGCCGGGTTTCGGCTTGCGGCAGTCGCAACCCTCGTCCGGTCCATGCGGGCAATACACGATCAGCCCGACTTCACCGCCCTGCTCCGCCACCAGCGTGCGCAGGCGCGCGTGCATGGCATCGAGGGTGACGAGGTCGTAATAGCCGCGAGCAATGCCTGACTGGTTGGTGGCGACCGCCACCGTCCAGCCGGCCTTGCTCAACTGCGCAATCGCTTCGATCGAGCCGGGCAGCGGAATCCACTCCTCCACCGACTTGATGTAAGCGTCGGAGTCGTAATTGATCACTCCGTCCCGATCGAGAATCAGCAGTTTCAACAGCAATCCCTCAACCCAGCAGCGAAATGTCGGCAACGCCCAGGAACAGGCCACGCAGACGCGCCAGCAGCGCGTAACGGTTGGCCCGCACATTGGCGTCTTCGGCATTGACCATCACCGCGTCGAAGAACGCGTCGACCGGCTCGCGCAGGGCGGCCAGGCGTGCCAGCGATTCGTTGTACTGACGCGCAGCAGCCATTGGCTGTACAGCCTGGTCAGCCTGCTGGATCGCCGAGTACAGCGAGAACTCGTTGGCGTTGTCGAAGTACTTGGCCTGAACGTCGGTCGGCACGGAGCCTTCGACTTTGCTCAGCAGGTTCGACACACGCTTGTTCACTGCCGCCAGGGCTGCCGCTTCCGGCAGTTTGCGGAAGGCCTGAACCGCTTGCACACGCTGGTCGAAGTCCAGCGCCGAACCCGGCTTCAGGGCACGTACCGACAGGTAGGTGGCGACATCCACGCCTTCGTCTTCGTAACGCGCACGCAGACGGTCGAAGATGAATTCCAGTACCGCGTCGTTCAGGCCGGCAGCCTTGACCTTGGCACCGAACGCATTCACGGCGAATGCCACGGCGTCGTTCAGGTCCAGGTCCAGTTGTTTCTCGATCAGGATCCGCAGCACGCCCAGTGCCGCACGGCGCAGGGCATACGGGTCTTTGCTGCCGGTCGGCAGCATGCCGATGCCGAAGATGCCGACCAGGGTGTCGAGCTTGTCGGCGATGGCCACGGCCGCACCGGTCAGGGTGGCTGGCAGTTCAGCGCCGGCACCGCGTGGCATGTATTGCTCGTTCAGCGCCAGGGCAACGTCTTGCGGCTCGCCGTCATTGAGGGCGTAGTAGTAGCCGGCGACACCTTGCATCTCCGGGAACTCGCCGACCATTTCGGTGGCCAGGTCGCATTTGGACAGCAGACCTGCGCGGGCAGCCCACGAAGCGTTGCCGCCGATGCGCGCCGCGATGTAAGCCGCCAGTCGGGAAACCCGCTCGGCCTTGTCGTAGACGCTGCCGAGTTTTTCCTGGAACACCACGTTCTGCAGGCGATCGTTGAACGCTTCGAGTTTCTGCTTCTTGTCCTGCTTGAAGAAGAACTCGGCGTCGGTCAGACGTGGACGAACCACCTTCTCGTTACCGGCGATGATCTGCTGCGGGTCTTTGGATTCGATGTTGGCCACAGTGATGAAGCGTGGCAGCAACTTGCCGTCGGCATCCAGCAGGCAGAAGTACTTCTGGTTGTCCTGCATGGTGGTGATCAGCGCTTCCTGCGGCACGTCGAGGAAACGTTCCTCGAACGAGCACACCAGCGGCACCGGCCACTCGACCAGCGCGGTCACTTCGTCGAGCAGCGCCGGCGGCACGATCGCGGTGCCTTCCTGACGGGTCGCCAGCTCTTCGGTGCGCTTGCTGATGATCTCGCGACGCTCGTTGGCGTCGGCCAGCACGTAGGCGGCACGCAGGTCGGCCAGGTAGCTCGACGGCGAACCGATGCGCACACTTTGCGGGTGGTGGAAACGGTGGCCACGGGATTCACGGCCAGCCTTCTGCGCGAGGATCGTGCAGTCGATGACCTGGTCGCCGAGCAGCATCACCAGCCATTGGGTCGGACGTACGAACTCTTCCTTGCGAGCACCCCAACGCATGCGTTTCGGGATCGGCAGGTCGTTCAGCGAGTCTTCGACAATGGTCGGCAACAGGCTGGCGGTCGGCTTGCCGGCGATGTTCTGGCTGTAGCGCAGTTTCGGACCGCTCTGATCGATTTCGCTCAGCTCGACGCCGCACTTCTTGGCAAAGCCCAGTGCCGCTTGAGTCGGGTTGCCGTCGGCATCGAACGCCGCCTGACGTGGCGGGCCGTCGAGGTTGATGCTGCGATCCGGCTGCTGGGTGGCCAGCGCGGTGATCAGCACAGCCAGACGACGCGGCGCGGCGTAGACGGTTTTGGTCTCGTAATTCAGGCCGGCAGCTTGCAGGCCCTTGTCGATACCGGCCAGGAACGCTTCGGCCAGGGTGTTCAGGGCTTTGGGTGGCAGTTCTTCGGTGCCCAGTTCAACCAGAAAATCTTGAGCACTCATTGTGCAGCCTCCAGCTTGGCCAGTACTTCGTCACGCAGGTCCGGGGTTGCCATCGGGAAGCCCAGCTTGGCGCGGGCCAGCAGGTAGGCTTGGGCGACGGAACGCGCCAGGGTGCGAACGCGCAGAATGTATTGCTGACGCGCAGTCACCGAGATCGCCCGGCGTGCATCCAGCAGGTTGAAGGTGTGCGAGGCCTTCAGGACCATTTCGTAGCTCGGCAACGGCAGCGGCTGGTCGAGTTCGATCAGGCGCTTGGCTTCGCTTTCATAGAAGTCGAACAGTTCGAACAGCTTGTCGACGTTGGCGTGTTCGAAGTTGTAGGTGGATTGCTCCACTTCGTTCTGGTGGAACACGTCGCCGTAGGTCACTTTGCCGAACGGACCGTCAGCCCAGACCAGGTCGTAGACCGAGTCCACGCCTTGCAGGTACATGGCCAGACGCTCGAGGCCGTAGGTGATCTCGCCGGTCACCGGGTAGCACTCGATGCCGCCCGCCTGCTGGAAGTAAGTGAACTGGGTCACTTCCATGCCGTTCAGCCAGACTTCCCAGCCCAGACCCCAGGCGCCGAGGGTCGGCGATTCCCAGTTGTCTTCGACGAAGCGGATGTCGTGGACCAGCGGGTCCAGGCCGACATGCTTGAGGGAGCCCAGGTACAGTTCCTGGAAGTTGTCCGGGTTCGGCTTCAGGACTACCTGGAACTGGTAGTAGTGCTGCAGACGGTTCGGGTTTTCGCCGTAACGGCCGTCAGTCGGACGGCGGCTTGGCTGCACGTAAGCGGCGTTCCAGGTTTCCGGGCCGATGGCGCGCAGGAATGTCGCGGTGTGGAAAGTGCCGGCGCCTACTTCCATATCGTAGGGCTGAAGTACCACACAACCTTGCTCGGCCCAGTATTGCTGGAGCGCGAGGATCAAGTCTTGGAAGGTACGCACGGCTGGCGTAGGCTGGCTCACGAAATTCACCTGTTTCTTGGGCTGCGATTTAAAGAGCGGGAGTATACCCGATTCAGTCGCACCTCCACCCCCTGGAGCCTTATGCCACGCTGCTTTTGGTGCAACGAAGATCCGCTGTACATGGCTTACCACGATCAGGAGTGGGGCACGCCGCTACGCGATGCGCAGGGTTTGTTCGAGTTGCTTTTGCTCGAAGGGTTCCAGGCCGGGCTTTCGTGGATCACCGTGCTGCGCAAGCGCGAGCGATATCGCGAGGTGTTGTTCGGCTTTGACGTACAGCGTGTGGCGCAGATGAGCGACGCGGAAATCGATCAATTGATGCTCGATCCGGGGATCATCCGCAACCGTCTAAAACTCAATGCCGCCCGGCGCAACGCCCAGGCCTGGCTGGCGCTGGAAGACCCGGTGGCGTTCCTCTGGTCGTTTGTGGATAACCGGCCGGTGATCAATCATTTCAAGGATCGCAGCGAAGTCCCGGCCATCACCCCGCAAGCCGTGGCCATGAGCAAAGGCCTGAAAAAGGCCGGTTTCACCTTCGTCGGCCCGACCATCTGCTACGCGTTGATGCAGGCCTCGGGCATGGTCATGGATCACACTCAGGACTGCGACCGCTACGCGCAGCTCGTCAACGCCGGTTAGAATGGCCGCCTCGCGCACAGCACAAGATCAGGAGTGACCTGTGGAAAAGTTTAAAGGCGCCATGCTGGTTGGCGCTCTGCGGCTGTTTGCCCTGCTTCCGTGGCGGGCCGTGCAGGCCGTGGGTTCGGCGATCGGCTGGATCATGTGGAAAACCCCCAACCGTTCCCGCGATGTGGTGCGGATCAACCTCGCCAAATGTTTTCCACAGATGGACCCGGCCGAACGCGAGCGTCTGGTCGGCCAGAGCCTCAAGGACATCGGCAAGTCCCTGACCGAAAGCGCCTGCGCCTGGATCTGGCCGGCCCAGCGTTCCATCGACCTGGTGCGCGAAGTCGAAGGCCTCGACATCCTCAAGGAGGCGCTGGCGTCGGGTAAAGGTGTGGTTGGCATCACCAGTCACCTGGGCAACTGGGAAGTGCTCAATCACTTCTATTGCAGCCAGTGCAAACCGATCATTTTCTACCGCCCGCCCAAGCTCAAGGCTGTGGATGAATTGCTGCGCAAGCAGCGGGTGCAATTGGGTAACCGCGTGGCGGCGTCGACCAAGGAAGGCATCCTCAGTGTCATCAAGGAAGTGCGCAAGGGCGGTCAGGTGGGGATTCCTGCGGACCCGGAGCCGGCGGAATCGGCCGGGATCTTCGTGCCGTTCTTCGCCACTCAGGCCCTGACCAGCAAGTTCGTGCCGAACATGCTCGCTGGCGGCAAAGCCGTCGGGGTGTTCCTGCATGCCCTGCGCCTGCCGGACGGTTCCGGTTACAAGGTGATCCTCGAAGCGGCGCCGGAAGCCATGTACAGCACCGACACCGAAACCTCCTGCGCGGCGATGAGCCAAGTGGTCGAGCGTTATGTGGCGGCTTATCCGAGCCAGTACATGTGGAGCATGAAACGCTTCAAGAAGCGTCCGCCGGGTGAGGCGCGCTGGTACTGATCGGCGAGAGGCGTTTGTGGATAACCTGAGCAAACGGGTTATCCACAGCCGTCACGGCTTCTGCCGATCGAGCTTCTTCAGAAACACCGTCATTTCCTTCTCGGCCTGCTTGTCGCCATGGGCCCGGGCCGCTTCCAGACCCTGCTCCCAGGCCTGCCGCGCAGCCGCCAGATCACCCAGCGCCAGTTGCGCCTTGCCCAGCAGTTTCCAAGCAGCCGAATACTTCGGATCGAAGCCGACACACCGCTGGAAATGCTCGGCCGCCTTCGCGTTTTCTCCCAGATCCAGATAACCCTTGCCGAGTCCGAAGCGCAGCAGCGAGTTATCCACACCCTTGGCGAGCATTTTTTCCAGGGATTCGATCATCGGTCTCGCCTCTTGATCGCTCAGAAGAAACTCAGGCCCACGTGGAACAGCTTCTCCACATCGCGAATGTGCTTTTTATCCACAAGGAACAGGATCACATGGTCGCCCGCTGCGATCACCGTGTCGTCATGGGCGATGATCACTTCTTCATCGCGGATAATCGCGCCGATGGTGGTGCCCGGCGGCAGTGCGATGTTTTCGATGGCCTTGCCGATGACCTTGCTCGACTTCGAATCGCCATGAGCCACCGCTTCGATGGCCTCAGCCGCGCCCCGGCGCAGGGAGTGCACGCTGACGATATCGCCGCGCCGCACGTGAGCCAGCAAGGTACCGATGGTCGCCAGTTGCGGGCTGATGGCGATGTCGATGTCGCCGCCCTGGATCAGATCGACGTAGGCCGGGTTGTTGATGATCGTCATCACCTTCTTCGCCCCCAGACGCTTGGCCAGCAGCGACGACATGATGTTGGCTTCGTCATCGTTGGTCAGCGCGAGGAAGATGTCCGCGTCGGCAATGTTCTCTTCCAGCAGCAGGTCGCGATCCGACGCACTGCCCTGCAGCACCACGGTGCTGTCGAGGGTGTCGGAGAGGTAGCGGCAGCGTGCCGGGTTCATCTCGATGATCTTCACCTGATAGCGGCTTTCGATGGCCTCGGCCAGGCGTTCGCCGATCTGCCCGCCGCCGGCGATGACGATGCGCTTGTAGGTTTCGTCGAGGCGGCGCATTTCGCTCATCACAGCGCGAATGTTCTCACGGGCGGCGATGAAGAAGACTTCGTCGTCGGCCTCGATCACCGTGTCGCCTTGAGGAAGAATCGGACGGTCGCGGCGGAAAATGGCGGCTACCCGGGTTTCCACATTCGGCATGTGCTCGCGCAACTGGCGCAGTTGCTGACCCACCAGCGGCCCGCCGTAGTAGGCGCGCACCGCGACCAGTTGCGCCTGGCCTTCGGCGAAGTCGATCACCTGCAAGGCGCCGGGGTGCTGGATCAGGCGCTTGATGTAGTTGGTGACGACCTGCTCGGGACTGATCAGCACGTCGACCGGAATCGCTTCGTTCTGGAACAGTTGCTCCTCGCGGGTCAGGTACGAGGCTTCGCGCACCCGGGCGATCTTGGTCGGGGTGTGGAACAGGGTGTGGGCGACCTGGCAGGCGACCATGTTGGTTTCGTCGCTGTTGGTCACCGCCACCAGCATGTCGGCGTCGTCGGCACCGGCCTGACGCAGCACGGTCGGCAGCGAGCCACGGCCCTGCACGGTGCGGATATCGAGGCGGTCGCCAAGGTCGCGCAGACGGTCGCCATCGGTGTCGACCACGGTGATGTCGTTGGCTTCGCTGGCCAGATGTTCAGCCAGCGAACCGCCGACCTGTCCCGCTCCGAGGATGATGATTTTCATCCAGTCACTCCGTTGAATCCGTTTAGCCGCGCGCGGCAGCGATCTTGATCAGCTTGGCGTAGTAGAACCCGTCATGCCCACCCTGCTGGGCCAGCAATTGGCGACCGTGGGGCTGTTTGATCCCGGCCTGCGTGGCCAGATCCAGTTCCCGGGCGCCCGGCGTGCGCTCAAGGAACGCGGCGATCACTTCGGTGTTCTCGGTCGGCAGGGTCGAGCAGGTGGCGTAGAGCAGGATGCCGCCCACTTCGAGGGTTTTCCACATGGCGTCAAGCAACTCGCCTTGCAGTTGCGCGAGGGCGGCGATGTCGTCGGCCTGGCGGGTCAGCTTGATGTCCGGATGACGACGGATCACCCCGGTGGCCGAGCACGGCGCGTCGAGCAGGATGCGCTGGAACGGTTTGCCGTCCCACCATGCGGCCGTGTCGCGACCGTCGGCGGCGATCAGTTCGGCGCTCAGACCGAGGCGTTCGAGGTTTTCCTTCACTCGCACCAGACGCTTGGCTTCCAGGTCCACCGCCACCACGCCGGCCAGTGCCGGTTCGGCTTCGAGGATGTGGCACGTCTTGCCGCCCGGCGCACAGCAGGCGTCCAGCACTCGCTGGCCCGGCGCGAGGTCGAGCAGGTCGGCGGCCAATTGTGCAGCTTCGTCCTGCACGCTGATCCAGCCTTCGGCGAAGCCTGGCAGGCTGCGCACATCGGCAGCGGCCTCCAGCACGATGCCGTCGCGGCTGAACGTACACGGCTGGGCGGCGATACCCGCTTCAGTCAGCAGACCGAGGTAGGCGTCGCGGCTGTGATGACGGCGATTGACCCGCAGAATCATCGGCGGATGTGCGTTGTTGGCTTCGCAGATCGCTTCCCACTGTTCAGGCCAGAAAGCCTTCAGGGATTTTTGCAGCCAGCGCGGGTGGGCGGTGCGCACCACCGGATCGCGTTCCAGTTCGGCGAAGATCGCCTCACTTTCACGCTGGGCATTGCGCAGCACGGCGTTGAGCAGACCTTTGGCCCAAGGCTTTTTCAACTTGTCGGCGCAACCGACGGTTTCGCCGATGGCGGCGTGTGGCGGAACGCGGGTGTAGAGCAGTTGATAAAGACCGACCAGCAGCAACGCCTCGACATCGGCGTCCGCCGCTTTGAACGGCTTCTGCAGCAGCTTTTCCGCCAGTGCCGACAAACGTGGTTGCCAACGGGCGGTGCCAAATGCCAGATCCTGAGTGAAGCCGCGATCGCGATCCTCGACCTTGTCCAGCTGCGTCGGCAGGGAGCTGTTGAGCGAAGCCTTGCCGCTCAGGACTGCGGCGAGTGCCTTGGCGGCGGCCAGACGCGGGTTCATTGCGCGTCCACCGCTACGCCCAGCACGGTGCCGGTGGCGAATTTCTCACGACGGCTGTTGAACAGATCGCTGAAGTTCAGCGCCTTGCCGCCGGGCAATTGCAGACGGGTCAGGCACAGCGCCTGATCGCCGCACGCGACGAGCAGGCCGTCCTTGCTGGCGCCGAGGATGGTGCCCGGTGCGCCTTTGCCGTCGGCCAGTGTTGCCGCCAGCACTTTCAGCGCTTCGCCGTTGAGCGTGCTGTGGGTGATTGGCCATGGGTTGAAGGCGCGGACCAGACGTTCCAGCTCAACGGCCGGGCGGCTCCAGTCGATGCGTGCTTCGTCCTTGTTCAGTTTGTGCGCGTAAGTGGCGAGCTCATCGTTCTGCACTTCGCCTTCCAGGGTGCCAGCGGCCAGACCGGCAATCGCTTGCACCACGGCAGGCGGGCCCATTTCGGCCAGGCGGTCGTGGAGGCTGCCGCCGGTGTCGTCGGCGCTGATCGGGGTCACGACTTTAAGCAGCATCGGCCCGGTATCGAGGCCGGCCTCCATGCGCATCACGGTCACACCGCTTTCGGCGTCGCCCGCTTCCACGGCGCGCTGGATCGGCGCCGCACCGCGCCAGCGTGGCAGCAGGGAGGCGTGGCTGTTGATGCAGCCCAGGCGCGGAATATCCAGCACCGCTTGCGGCAGGATCAGGCCGTAGGCAACCACCACCATCAAATCCGGTTTCAGCGCAGCAAGCTCGGCCTGAGCGTCAGCGTTGCGCAGGGTCGGTGGCTGCAACACCTGGATATTGTTTTCCAGGGCGAGCTGTTTGACCGGGCTCGGCATCAGTTTTTGCCCACGACCGGCCGGGCGATCCGGTTGGGTGTAGACCGCAACGATCTCGTAAGGGCTGTCCAGCAGGGCCTTGAGGTGTTCGGCGGCGAATTCCGGGGTGCCGGCAAAAACGATGCGCAGTGGCTCAGTCATGGGGGGAATCTCATAAAAAGAAAAAGGCTTGCCGCAGCAAGCCTTTGGAGAGGGGCATCAAGCGTTCTGGCGGTGCTGCTTTTCCAGTTTCTTCTTGATCCGGTCGCGTTTGAGCGTGGACAGGTAATCGACGAACAACTTGCCGTTGAGGTGGTCGCATTCGTGCTGGATGCACACCGCGAGCAGGCCTTCGGCGATCAGTTCGTAAGGCTTGCCGTCACGGTCCAGAGCCTTGATTTTGACCTTCTGCGGGCGGTCGACATTTTCGTAGAAGCCCGGCACCGAGAGGCAGCCTTCCTGGTATTGCTCCATTTCGTCGGTCAGCGGTTCGAACTCGGGGTTGATGAACACCCGGGGTTCGGTGCGGTCTTCGGAAAGGTCCATCACGACGATACGTTTGTGCACGTTGACCTGGGTCGCGGCGAGGCCGATGCCCGGCGCTTCATACATTGTTTCAAACATGTCATCGACCAGCTGACGCACTTCGTCGTCCACTACAGCCACAGGTTTGGCGATAGTGCGCAGACGCGGGTCCGGAAATTCGAGGATGTTCAAAATGGCCATAAGCTTGATTGCTGCACGTGTGAGGTAAAGTCGGGCGATGGCCTGGCGGGTCCGAAGATGCAGGCTACCGTTGTGAAACGTAGCTCCTTGCTTTCAAGCATAGAGCAGGGAGCGAGCCACGGGGGCTCTGGCGTTTCACGCGAACGCACATAATAAAGGGATTCACCGCATGAGGAAATCACTACTCGCCCTGCTGTTTCTGGCCTCGGCCGGCGCTGCGCACGGGCAAGTGCAACTCAAGGAAGGTTTTCCACAGCAATACACGGTGGTTTCGGGGGATACGCTCTGGGACATCTCCGGTAAATATTTGCGCGAACCCTGGCAGTGGCCACAGCTGTGGCGGGCCAATCCGCAGATCGAAAACCCCAACCTTATCTACCCCGGCGACACGCTCACGCTCAGTTACGTCAACGGCCAGCCGCGCCTGACCGTCAATCGCGGCGAGTCGCGCGGCACCATCAAGCTGTCGCCACGCATCCGTACCAGTCCGGTAGCGGAGGCGATTCCGAGCATTCCGCTCAAATCCATCAACAGCTTTCTGCTGAGCAACCGCATCGTCGACAAGGTCGAGGACTTCGACAAGGCGCCGTACATCGTCGCCGGCGATGCCGAGCGGGTGCTCAGCGGCACCGGCGACCGGATCTTTGCTCGCGGGCATTTCGACCCGAACCAGCCGGTCTACGGCATCTTCCGCCAGGGCAAGGTCTACACCGATCCGCAGAGCAAGGAGTTTCTGGGGATCAACGCCGACGATATCGGCGGCGGTGAAATCGTCGCCACCGAAGGCGACGTCGCTACCCTCGCCCTGCAACGCACCACACAGGAAGTGCGCCTCGGCGACCGTCTGTTCAGTGGCGAAGAGCGTTCGATCAACTCGACGTTCATGCCCAGCGCTCCCACCACCGACATCAATGGCCTGATCATCGACGTGCCACGCGGCGTCACGCAGATCGGCGCGATGGATGTAGTGACATTGAACAAGGGCAAGCGCGACGGTCTGGCCGAAGGCAACGTACTGGTGGTGATGAAAACCGGGGAAACCGTGCGTGACCGGATCACCGGCCAGCCGCTGAAAATCCCCGACGAGCGCGCCGGATTGCTGATGGTGTTCCGCACCTACGACAAGCTCAGTTATGGCCTGGTGTTGAACGCATCGCGCTCGCTGGCGGTGCTGGACAAGGTGCGAAATCCTTAGCTGGCTTCACAAGTTACCAACAGAGTTATCCACAGCTTGTTCCGAAAGGTTCGGGCCTTATAACGATCAAGGATGATCCATGATGATGCCTGTCTCTCCATCGGTTTCGCCGGCGGAGCTCGAAGCGCGCCTGCGCCTGCACCGCTTGCCGGAAATCGGTCCCAAGCGTTTCACCAAACTGCTCGAAGCCTTCGGCTGTGCCTCGAAGGCAATCAGCGCGCCCGCCAGCGCCTGGCGCTCGCTGGGTTTGCCGGCGGCTTGTGCCGAGGCCCGCCGCTGCCCTGAAGTTCGCGACGGCGCCAGCCACGCATTGCGCTGGCTAGAGCGGCCGGAGCAACATTTGTTGATGTGGGATCACCCGGATTACCCGGCTTTGCTGGCGCAGATTCCCGACCCGCCACCCTTGCTGTTCGTCGCTGGCGACCCACGGATCCTGGAAAAACCGCAACTGGCGATGGTCGGCAGTCGCCGCGCTTCGCGACCGGGCATGGACACCGCCACGGCATTTTCCCGCAGTCTGGCCGGAGCCGGTTTTGTCATCACCAGTGGCCTGGCGCTGGGCATCGATGCCGCCGTGCACCAAGGCGCGCTCGACGTTGGCGGGCAAACCGTGGGTGTGCTGGGCACCGGTCTGGAAAAATTTTATCCACAGCGCAACCGGCGGCTGGCGGACACGATGATTGCCTCGGGCAGTGCGTTGATTTCGGAGTTTCCACTGGACGCCGGGCCGACGGCGAGCAACTTCCCCAGGCGCAACCGGATCATCAGCGGCTTGTCACTCGGCGTACTGGTGGTCGAGGCCAGTGTTGCCAGCGGTTCGCTGATCACCGCGCGGCTGGCGGCGGAACAGGGTCGCGAGGTGTACGCCATTCCGGGTTCGATCCATCACCCCGGCGCCCGGGGTTGTCATCAGTTGATCCGTGATGGAGCGGTGCTGGTGGAAACCATCGAGCACATTCTCGAAGCCTTGCGTGGCTGGCAGCATCTGCCGGTATCCAGCGTCGCAGTGAATCCAGATAACCCGTTGCTGCGTCTGCTACACGCGGCGCCGCACACCAGCGAAGGCCTGGCCGACAGCAGTGGCTGGGCGTTGCCAAAAGTACTGGCGGCATTGACCGAACTGGAGATGGAGGGCCGCGCCGTGTGCGAAAACGGCCGCTGGTTTGCGCGGGTAAGCTAGGTTTTACATTGAAGATCGGTAAACTGCGCAAAACCTGTTTGCGGAGAGTTTTTCATGGTCAACAGTTGGCGTGTGCAACAAGCCGCACGAGAGATTCGCGCCGGGGCGGTGATTGCCTATCCAACCGAAGCCGTCTGGGGGCTGGGGTGCGATCCTTGGAATGAAGAAGCGGTGGATCGTCTGTTGGCGATCAAGAACCGATCGGTGGACAAGGGGTTGATTCTGGTCGCCGACAACATTCGTCAGTTCGACTTCCTGTTCGAGGACTTCCCCCAGGACTGGATCGATCGCATGGCCAGTACCTGGCCGGGCCCGAACACCTGGCTGGTGCCGCACCAGAACCTGTTGCCGGAATGGGTGACCGGGGTGCATGACACCGTGGCGCTGCGGGTCAGCGATCATCCGCAGGTGCGGGATCTGTGCTCGCTGGTCGGGCCGTTGATCTCGACCTCGGCCAATCCGCAGGGCCGGCCGGCGGCGAAGAGTCGCTTGCGGGTCGAGCAGTATTTCCGTGGTCAGGTCGATCTGGTGTTGGGTGGAGTGCTCGGTGGGCGCAAAAACCCGAGCCTGATTCGGGATCTGGCGACCGGCAGGGTTGTACGCCCGTCCTGAAATCCGAAAAGCCTGGTGGCGGGGAGCTTGCTCCCCGCCACCATCGGTTTTATGGCAACAGAACAGTCGAACCCGTCGTGCGCCGTGCCGACAACTCGGTCTGCGCCTTGGCCGCCTCAGCCAGTGGATAACGCTGGCTGATATCCACTTTCAGCTTGCCGCTGGTGATCATCCCGAACAGCTCATCCGCCATGCGTTGCAGGTTCTCTGCGTTGTTGGCGTAGGTCGCCAGCGTCGGCCGGGTCACGTACAGCGAACCTTTTGCCGCGAGAATCCCCAGGTTCACCCCGTCCACCGCACCCGAGGCGTTGCCGAAGCTCACCAACAGGCCACGGGGCGCCACGCTGTCCAGCGATGCCGGCCAGGTGTCCTTGCCGACGCCGTCATAGACCACCGGGACTTTCTTCCCTTCGGTCAATTCCAGCACCCGCTGGGCGACGTTTTCGTGGCTGTAGTCGATGGTTTCCCAGGCGCCATGGGCCTTGGCCAATTCGGCTTTCGCTTGCGAGCTGACGGTGCCGATCAGCTTCACGCCCAAAGCCTTGGCCCATTGGCAGGCGAGCAAGCCGACACCGCCGGCCGCCGCGTGGAACAGAATGGTTTCGCCGCCCTTGAGTTCATAGGTCTGGCGCAGCAGGTACTGCACGGTCAGGCCCTTGAGCATCACACCGGCCGCGGTTTCAAAGCTGATGGCGTCCGGCAGGTGCACCAGATTCGCTTCGGGCAGGACGTGGACATCGCTATAAGCACCCAGTGGACCACTGCCATAAGCCACGCGGTCACCGACCTTGAACCGGGTGACCTCGCTGCCCACTGCTTCGACGATGCCCGCGCCTTCCGCCCCCAAACCCGACGGCAAGGCCGGTGGCGCGTACAAACCGCTGCGGTAGTAGGTGTCGATGAAGTTCAGACCGATGGCCTTGTTGCTCACGCGAACCTGCTGCGGGCCGGGTTCGGCGGGCTGATAGTCAACGTATTCGAGCACTTCGGGGCCGCCGTGGGCGCGGAACTGGATTCGCTTGGCCATCTGCCTACTCCTTGGGATGATTTGGAAGGCCCCTATCGAACCCCCATGCTTGATCTTCGTCAACTGCGGTGTGCCGGCCTGCGATGGTATGCTACGCGCCCATTTGCGCCGCCCCCCTTGCCCACGGGGTGATGCCCGATCCAAGGTGATGCCATGACGACCCGCACCGACGCCGTAAAGGCCTATCTGCTCGACCTGCAAGACCGCATCTGCGCCGCGCTGGAAACTGAAGACGGCGGCACGCGCTTCGTCGAAGACGCCTGGACTCGTGCGGCCGGCGGCGGCGGTCGCACCCGGGTGATCGAGAACGGCACGGTGATCGAAAAGGGCGGCGTCAACTTTTCCCACGTCTTCGGCAGCGGTCTGCCACCGTCCGCCAGCGCCCATCGACCGGAACTGGCCGGGCGCGGTTTCGAAGCCCTCGGCGTGTCGTTGGTGATCCACCCGCACAACCCGCATGTGCCGACGTCCCACGCCAACGTGCGTTTTTTCATCGCCGAGAAGGAAGGTGAAGAACCGGTCTGGTGGTTCGGCGGTGGCTTCGACCTGACCCCGTACTACGGCAACGAGGAAGACTGCATCCACTGGCACCGCGTCGCCGAGCAGGCCTGCGCGCCGTTCGGCCCGGACGTCTACCCGCGCTACAAGGCCTGGTGCGACACCTATTTCCACATCAAGCATCGCCACGAGCCGCGCGGCATCGGCGGCCTGTTCTTCGATGACCTGAACGAGTGGGACTTCGACACCAGTTTCGCCTTCATGCGCGCCATCGGCGATGCGTACATCGACGCTTACCTGCCGATCGTGCAACGGCGCAAGAACGACGCCTTCACCGCCAAACAGCGCGAGTTCCAGGAATTCCGCCGCGGTCGCTACGTCGAGTTCAACCTGGTTTACGACCGTGGCACCCTGTTCGGCCTGCAATCGGGCGGGCGCACCGAGTCGATCCTGATGTCGCTGCCGCCGCAAGTGCGTTGGGCCTACGACTGGAAAGCCGAGCCGGGCAGCGAAGAAGCGCGCCTGACCGAGTACTTCCTGCAAGACCGCGACTGGCTGGCCCGGGCCTGAGGATTTCCGATGGATCGTTACGTCGTTTTCGGTAACCCGATCGGCCACAGCAAGTCGCCGATGATTCACAAACTGTTCGCCGAACAGACCGGGCAAAGCCTCGATTACAGCATCCTGCTGGCACCGCTCGACGATTTTTCCGGTTGCGCCACGGCGTTTTTCCAGGACGGTCGCGGTGCCAACGTGACCGTTCCGTTCAAGGAAGATGCCTGCCGCTTGGCCAACAGCCTGACCGACCGTGCCCAACGCGCCGGCGCGGTGAACACTTTGAGCAAACTGGCCGACGGCACCTTGCTCGGTGATAACACCGACGGTGCCGGGCTGGTGCGGGACCTGACGGTCAACGCCGGGTTCAGCCTCACCGGCAAACGCATTCTGCTGCTCGGCGCCGGTGGCGCGGTGCGCGGTGCGCTGGAGCCGTTGCTGGCGGAAAAACCGGCCTCGGTGATCATCGCCAACCGCACGGTGGACAAGGCCGAGCTGCTGGCCGAACTGTTCTGTGATCTGGGGCCGGTGTCGGCCAGTGGTTACGACTGGTTGCGCGAACCGGTAGACGTAATCATCAACGCCACGTCTGCCAGCCTCACCGGCGATGTGCCGCCGATTGCCCCAAGCCTGATCGAGCCGGGCAAGACGCTGTGCTACGACATGATGTACGGCAAGGAGCCAACCGCGTTTTGCCGCTGGGCCAGCGAGCACGGCGCAGGCGTGGTGATGGATGGTTTGGGCATGCTGGCCGAACAGGCTGCCGAAGCCTTTTTCCTGTGGCGTGGCGTACGTCCCGACACTGCGCCGGTACTGGCGGAATTGCGTCGGCAGTTGGCGCTGTAAGGCGCCCTCAGTCCTCGAAGCGGATCGGGCATTTCTCCGGCCCTTCGAGTTTGCGCAATTCCTCCACCACCTGCGGTCGCGCCTGACGCAAGGTCAGGCTGCGGTCCTGGCGCAGCAGGCGCCGGGCTTCCTGATGGAGCATTTCCACGCCGGAATAGTCGATGAAGTTGATCTGCTGCGCCTCGATCACCACCCGCGCGCCGTGCATCCGTTGCAGGCGCACTTGCAGGTAGTGGCTGGCGCCGAAAAAGATCGAGCCGCCGACCCGTAGCACATCGTCCTCGCCATCACGCCAATGCTGCACCCTCGGCTGCGACGTGCGCTTTAGGTAGAAAAACAGCGACGCCAGCACCCCGGCGTAAATGGCCGTCTGCAATTCCAGCAGCAACGTGGCGACGCAGGTCAGGCTCATCACCACGAACTCGGCCCGGCTGACCCGCAGCAACGCACGAATGCCGCGATGATCCACCAGTCCCCAGGCGATCAGCAGAATGCTGCCGGCCATGGCCGGGATCGGAATATGCGCGATCAGTCCGGCACCGAAAATCGCGAACAACGCCACCCACAACGCCGAAAACACCCCGGCCAGCGGCGAACAGGCCCCTGCCTCATAGCTCAGCCCGGAACGGGTGAACGAGCCGGCGGACAACGATCCCGAAAAGAACGCCCCGACAATGTTCGACAGCCCCTGCGCGCGGACTTCCTGGTTAGCGTCGAGCAGCTGTTGCGAGCGCGCGGAAATCGAACGGGCAATCGACAGGCTGGTGACCAGCCCGAGCATGCCCACTGCCACGGCGCTGGGCAGCAGGCGCAGGATCAGGTCCATATCCAGTGGCAATCCACTGAACGGCGGCAAGCGCCCGACAAACGCGCTGACCAAGTGAACGTGACCAAACATCGCCGGCCACAGCCACACCACCAGACTGCCGAGCACCAAGGTCATCAACAGCGTCGGCCAACGTGGCAGCCATTGTTTGAGCAACGCACCGACCACCACCGTGGCGACACCGAGGACCAGCGACGGTTTATCCACAGCCCCGAGATGACGCAGCAGGTCCATCAGGCTGGCCAGCGCCGTGGCCTTGGCCGGCAGATCCAGCCCCAGCAGATTCGGCAACTGGCCGATGGCAATCACCACCGCCGCGCCGAGGGTGAAACCCAGCACCACGGAATGCGAGACGAAATTCACCAGCGCGCCGAAGCGCAACAGACCGAGCAGCCACTGGAAAATCCCCGCCAGGAACGTCAGCAGCAGGATCAAGGTGATGTAGTCCTGCGACGCCGGCACGGCCAGTGGACTGACACTGGCGAACAGCACAATCGAAATCGCGGCCGTCGGCCCGCAAATCAGATGCCACGACGAGCCCCACAGACAAGCGATCAACACCGGAACGATGGCGGCGTAGAGCCCGTATTCCGGTGGGAGACCGGCGATCAATGCGTAGGCAATCGACTGGGGCAACGCGAGAATCGCCCCGCTGAGACCGACGACCAGGTCTCGCCCGACGCTGGCGCGGGTCTGCCGGGGCAGCCAGGCCAGAAAGGGGAAAAGTGAGCGGCGGCTGGGGAGGGCCATGGATCCTCTCGGTTTGGGATTGGTGGTGTGTGAAGGGTATCAGGGTGTCAGTCAGGAAAAGCCCCCTCACCCTAACCCTCCCGAAACGTCGGACCGCCCGGAGGGAGAGGGGACTGACCGAGGTGTCTGTTCGAAATCCATCGACCTGAAAGTCTTCAGTCGAACTCAGGTTCTGAAACCAACGACGGTCAGCTCCCTTTCCCCCTCGCCCCCTTGGGGGAGAGGGTTGGGGTGAGGGGGAAAAGATCTAAAGCGAACTCAGACCTTCAGCACACCGCGATCAAAGCTTCGCTTTAACCGCCGCCAATGCATCTTTGCCATCCACCGTCTTCACGCCATCAAGCCATTTGTCCAACACCGCCGGGTTCGCCTTGATCCACGTCTTCGCCGCATCGGCATTGCTGACCTTCTTGTTCACCACCTCGGCCATGATGCTGTTCTCCATCTCCTGAGTGAACGAAAGATTGGTCAGCAATTTACCCACATTCGGACAGGCCTCGGCGTAGCCCTTGCGGGTCAGGGTGTAGACGCTGCCGGTGTCGCCAAAGTACTTCTCGCCGCCCTTGAGGTAATGCATTTTCAGCTGCACGTTCATCGGGTGCGGGGTCCAGCCGAGGAAGGTGACGAATTTCTGCTTCTTCACCGCCCGCGAGACTTCGGCCAGCATCGCCTGTTCGCTGGACTCGATCAGCTTCCACTGGCCCAGGTCGAAGTCGTTTTTCTTGATGATCTCTTGCAGCGAGATGTTCGCCGGTGCGCCGGAGCCGATGCCGTAGATCTTCTTCTCGAATTTATCGGCGTACTTATTCAGGTCGGCGAAGTTATGCACACCCGCATCCCACACGTAATCCGGCACGGCCAGGGTGAATTCGGTGCCGTCGAGATTCTTCGCCAGTTGGGTGACATCGCCGGTGGCGACGAACTTGTCGTAGAAGCCCTGCTGCGCCGGCATCCAGTTGCCGAGGAATACGTCGACCTGGCCATCCTTCAAGCCGCCGAAGGTGATCGGCACTGCGAGGGTGTCGATCTTGGCCTTGTAGCCCATGCCATCCAGCAGAAAACCGGTGATGGCGTTGGTCGCGGCGATGTCGCTCCAGCCGGGATCGGCCATTTTCACCGTGTCGCAGCTCTCGGCGAACGCGGATGCGCTGCCCAGTGCCAGCAGGCTGACTGTCACGACTGTGGATAACTTGACCATGGACTTCCCCTTGACGTTATTGGTTTTGGCAGGGTTGTGGATAACGGGCCTTGCGCTCCAGGTCATCGAGGTCGATGTGGTTGCGCATGTACTGCTGACTGGCGTCCACCAGCGGCTGGTGATCCCAGCTCTTGAGCTTGCCGATCGTCAGCGCCTCGGCAACGAAGCGCCGGCGCCGCTGACTTTCGAGCACCTCGCGGTGGATCGTCGGAATGTCCCATCTGGCCCGTGCTTCGGCGAGAAAATCGTCGAACAGCTGACGATGTTGCGGTGATTGGCTGAGTTCTTCGAGTTCACGCGGATCGTTGTGCACATCGAAGAGCAGGCAAGGGTCGCTTTCGCTGTAGATGAATTTGTACGCGCCGCGACGGATCATCATCAACGGGCTGATCGTGCCTTCGGCCATGTATTCGCCGAACACTTCGTCATGACCGCCCTGCCCGTGCAGGTGCGGGACCAGCGAACGACCGTCCAGCGGCAGGTTCGGTTCCAGGCTGCCGCCGGCCAGTTCGACCAAGGTCGGCAACAGGTCGGCGGTGGACACGGCGGCGCTGACTCGGCCCGCAGTGAACTGCCCGGGGGCAGTTATCAACAGGGGCACACGCGCTGCCATCTCGAACCAGTGCATTTTGTACCAGAGGCCTTTCTCGCCCAGCATGTCGCCATGGTCGCCGGAGAACACGATGATGGTGTCATCGATCAGCCCGGTATCTTCGAGGGTTTGCAGGAGTTTGCCGACGTTCATGTCGATATAGCTGCACGCGCCGAAATACGCCCGGCGCGCATCGCGAATCTTATCCACAGGCAGCGGTTTGTCCCACAGGTCGTAGACCTTGAGCAAACGCTGGGAATGCGGATCAAGGGAATGTTGATCCGGCGTCGTCGGAAGCGGGATATCCGCATCGTCGTACAAGTCCCAGAACGCCTTGGGAATCGTGTACGGATCGTGAGGGTGAGTCATCGACACGGTCAGGCAAAACGGCTGGTCACCGTCCTCGCGAATGTGGTCGAACAGGTATTGCTGCGCCTTGAACACCACCTCTTCGTCGAAGTCGAGCTGGTTGGTGCGCACGCACGGCCCGGCCTGCAGCACCGAGGACATGTTGTGATACCAGCTCGGCCGCACATCGGGTTCATCCCAGTTCACCGCCCAGCCATAGTCGGCCGGGTAGATGTCGCTGGTCAGGCGTTCTTCGTAGCCGTGCAGTTGATCCGGCCCGCAGAAATGCATCTTGCCCGACAGTGCGGTGCGATAGCCGAGACGGCGCAGGTAATGGGCGTAGGTCGGAATGTCGGCGGGGAAATCGGCGGCGTTGTCGTAGGCGCCGATCTTGCTCGGCAACTGGCCGCTGACCAGGGTGAAACGCGACGGTGCGCACAGCGGGCTGTTGCAGTACGCGGCATCGAACACCACGCCCTGTTCGGCGAGGCGGCTGAGATTCGGCAGTTTGATCGGCGACGGGCCGTAGAACGGCAACATTGGCGCGGCCATTTGATCGGCCATGATGAAGAGAATGTTCTTGCGCTTCATGTGATCGCGGCATTCCATAGTGAATATTTATGCGACATTGCTGTGAATGAGCATGGATTCCACGCAATATCCCGTAAAGCCCGCGCCGGACAATGACTAGGATAAGCACAGCTTATGTATGAAGCTCTCGGTGATTTGTCGCTGGACCTGCTGCGTGCCTTTGAGGCGGCGGCTCGTCATCGCAGTTTTACCGCTGCAGCGGTGGAACTCGGCACGACGCAACCGGCCATCAGCCAGCAGATCAAACGGCTGGAGGAACAGCTCGGAACGCGGTTGTTCGACCGGATCTACCGAGGTATCGGGCTGACTGAGGTCGGTTCGATTCTTTTTGAGCAAGTCACCCTCGGTTTACAGAACATCGACGCAGGATTGAGCGCGATCAGCGCACAACAGCAACATGAAGTGCTGCAGGTCGCCACCGATTTTGCCTTCGCCGCGTACTGGCTGATGCCGCGCCTGCACCGTTTCCATGAAGCTTATCCACAGGTCGACGTCAGCCTGGTGACCAGCGAGCGCAATCACCACATGCTGCGCACGGATATCGATGTTGCCGTGCTGTTTGGCGACGGTCGCTTCAAACAGGGCGAAAGTCACTGGTTATTCAGCGAAGAAGTATTTCCGGTGTGCAGTCCGCAATTGCTCAGGGATCGCGCTCTGCCCTTGCCGGCCCAAGCGCTGCTGGAGTTTCCACTGCTGCACCTGCGTGGGGAAAACAGCAGCAACTGGTTCGACTGGAGCGGGCTGTTCCGCGAGTTGAACATCAGCACGCCGCCAGCGCCGGGCCAGCTGCGCTTCGACAATTACACCCTGCTGATTCAGGCGGCGATTGGCGGTCAGGGTGTAGCCATCGGCTGGCGTCACCTTGTGGATAACTTGCTCACTCAAGGTCTGTTGTGCCGGCCCATCGCCGAAACCACACTGTCGCGCCTCGGTTATTACGTGGTGTTGCCGCAGCGCAAACGCCGGGGCGCGTTGATTCAGACGTTCGTGGAATGGCTGATGGCCGAACAGGCCAGCAGCGCCGAATCCCTGGCCGGGCTGCCGCTGCCGTCGATTGCGGTGTAACGGATCAAAAGGCGGCGACAAAATCCACGTGCTGACGCAGATGCAGATTCAGCCGCAGTTCATCGGCAATCCCCACCGCCACCCGGTTCAGGCGCTCCAGCGGTTCTGCCAGACCCGGTTCAAGCGTGCGGCCGACCTGGCTGAAATGCTCGATCGTCAGCCCGGCGACGCTGCGCGGTGCGTTCACCAGCGTCCAGTGCAGCGGGCTGCTTTGCAGGGCTTCGCGCACCTCTTGAGCGGCGTGGCGTTGCAGCGGGTCGGCGTTTTCCGGATCGTCCAGGGCTTCGAATTCGCCGATGACAAACAGCCGCGAGACGTTCGCTGCCTGCAGCCCGTCGATCAGTGCATCCACCGCCAGCACCTGTTCCACCGGCCCCAGCACCACGGATTTCTCAATGTGATCGCTGCTCAGCGGCAGGCCCGGCGCATTGAGCAGGCAGATCACCGCCGAACTGCCAGCCACGCTCTGATTGACCCGCTCGGCATCGAGCAGGTCGCCGCTTTTGGTACGCAGTCCCGGCCGTGGCGCGAGCGCCGTCAAATCGTCGAGGATGGCGATGACTTCATGCTGGCGACGCAGCAGTTCAGCCATCAACGCACTGCCCAGGCTACTCATGGCACCATAGAGCACCACTTTCACCGCCGGGGTTTCGGCATTTTTCATGGCTGAGGTCCCGTTTGTTTTCCCTTGTATGGCGTGTGACATACGGGCAACGCCGAGGGTTCGAACTGATTCAGAGGGTTTGCGATGCAGACGATCAAGGGCTATCACGCCCATGTTTATTTCGATGCCAGCACCATTGAACAGGCGCGGGCGCTGTGTGAGCAGGCCGCGCAATTATTCCCGTTGAAGATGGGCCGTGTGCACGAGCGTCCGGTCGGCCCGCATCCGGACTGGAGCTGCCAGCTGGCCTTCGGGCCGGAACTGATCGGCGACGTGCTGCCGTGGCTGGCGCTCAATCGCAAGGGGTTGGTGGTGTTCCTGCACCCGGATACCGGTGATGATTTGCTTGACCACACCGAGCACGCGATCTGGATGGGCGCTATGCGGCCGCTGGATCTGTCTGTTTTTTGATCAGAGTGTTTCTTCGGGCTCCCCCGGCAAATGCTCATCCAGGTGCAGCCACGGCAATTGGCTGTCAGTCCAGATGTGCCGCTGCGCAGCGGCCAGCTCCGGGTGATCGAGGGTGGCGACCGTCAGATCGATGCTTTCGGGACTGAGCAACGTCACCAGCGCCAGTTGCGCGCCGCAGTTCGGGCAGAAGAACCGTGCGCAACTGGGCGACGAGTCGTAGCGCGAAGGGGTCCCGGCCAGCCACTGGAAGTTTGCTGCCGGTACCGTGATCCAGGTGGTGACGATACCGCCGCTGACCCGCCGACAAATCGAACAATGGCAGTGGGCAATGTCGTGCAATGTCCCACTGAACTGATAGCGGATATGTCCGCAATGGCAGCCACCGCTGTGCAATTCACCCATCGCCCCACCCTCCCGTTCCCGTGTTCATTGACTCTAGCCGCATCCGACGGCCGGTTGGCCGTTCGCATCGAAGCTTTCATCCGCGAAAGCTGGCTGAAAGGTTGCCCCATTAGGATCGCCGCCACTACCGGCAACAGACCGGTTGGCCACGCGTGTGATTGCTTGCACGTCAGGCCCTATTAACAACAACAATGGTGATTCTGATGTCCTCTGTAACCCGCCTCCTCGCTGCAACTCCGCCCGTACGTCTCGTGCTTCCCGTTCTGCGCTGATCCCGCCCGATCCGCCCATTCCCTAGCCGCACTACGCCTGGAGTATTCCCATGCTGACTTTCCTTGGCTTTGCCATGGTCATCACGTTCATGTTCCTGATCATGACCAAGCGCCTGTCCGCGCTGATCGCTCTGATCATCATCCCGATCCTGTTCGCCCTGTTCGGTGGCTTCGCGCCGAAGATCGGCCCGATGATGCTCGAAGGTATTACCAAGCTTGCGCCGACCGGCGTGATGCTGATGTTCGCCATTCTGTATTTCGCCCTGATGATCGACTCCGGCCTGTTCGACCCGGCCGTGCGCAAGATCCTCAAACTGGTCAAGGGCGACCCGCTGAAAGTTTCGGTCGGCACCGCCGTACTGGCGCTCGTCGTTTCCCTCGATGGTGACGGCGCGACCACTTACATGATCTGCGTGGCCGCCATGCTGCCGCTGTACAGCCGCATCGGCATGAGCCCGCGGATCATGGCGGGCCTGATCATCCTCGCCGGCGGCGTGATGAACATGACCCCCTGGGGCGGCCCGACCGCCCGTGCCGCCAGTGCGCTGCACGTGGACCCGTCGGACATCTTTGTACCGATGATCCCGGCCATGGGTGCCGGTGTGATCGCGATCCTGATCATTGCCTACTTCTACGGCAAACGTGAACGTGCGCGTCTGGGTGAGCTGCACCTGATCGGCGACGAGATCGATCACAGCGAAATCAGCGTGTCGCAGTTCCCGGATGCCCGTCGTCCGAAGCTGATCTGGTTCAACGGCCTGCTGACCCTGGCGCTGATGTGCACCCTGATCGCCGGCCTGCTGCCGCTGCCGGTGCTGTTCATGGTGGCGTTCAGTATTGCCATGATCGTCAACTACCCTTGCCTGCAGCAGCAGAAGGATCGGGTCGCGGCCCACGCCGGCAGTGTGCTGTCGGTGGTCAGTCTGATCTTCGCGGCGGGCATCTTCACCGGTATCCTGTCGGGCACCGGCATGGTCGATGCCATGTCGAAAAGCCTGCTGGCGGTGATCCCTGATTTCCTCGGCCCGTACCTGGCGGTGATCACGGCGCTGGTGAGCATGCCGTTCACGTTCTTCATGTCGAACGACGCGTTCTACTACGGTGTGTTGCCGGTACTGTCGGAAGCGGCCAGCCATTACGGCATCACCGCAGTGGAAATGGCCCGTGCCTCGATTGTCGGCCAGCCGGTTCACCTGCTGAGCCCACTGGTGCCGTCGACGTATCTGCTGGTCGCACTGGCCGGGATCGAGTTCGGCGATCACCAACGTTTCACCCTGAAGTGGGCAGTGCTGGTCTGCCTGTGCATACTGGTCGCAGCCTTGCTGTTGGGGACTTTCCCGCTGTTCAGCACTTTGTAACGGCATCAACTCACCAGAACGCCAGCTGCTTGCTGGCGTCCTGGTTTAACACACGCTCAAAGGAATACACATGGAATGGCTGACCAACCCTGAGATCTGGGTTGCCTTCTTCACCCTGACCGCCCTGGAGATCGTCCTGGGCATCGATAACATCATCATGATTTCGATCCTGGTCAGCCGCATGCCCAAACACATGCAACAGCGCACCCGGATCTTCGGTCTTGGCCTGGCCATGATCACGCGGATCCTGTTGCTGCTGTCGATCACCTGGGTCATGCGCCTCACCGCCGACCTGTTCGTAGTATTCGGCCAGGGCATTTCCGGGCGTGACCTGATCCTGTTCTTCGGTGGCCTGTTCCTGCTGTGGAAAAGCTCCCAGGAGATGTACCACGCGCTTGAAGGTGAAGATGAAACCGGCGACGAGCCTTCGGGCAAGGGCGGCAATTTCCTCTACACCATCATCCAGATCGCGATCATCGACATCGTGTTCTCGCTGGACTCGGTGATCACCGCCGTCGGCATGGTGTCCCACGTACCGGTGATGGTCGCGGCGATCATCGTGGCGGTGCTGGTGATGATGGCGGCCTCGGGCAAGATCAGCGAGTTCATCGACAAGCACCCGTCGCTGAAAATGCTCGCGCTGTCGTTCCTGCTGGTGGTCGGTACCGTGCTGATTGCCGAATCGTTCGACGTGCACGTTCCCAAAGGCTACGTCTACTTCGCCATGGCGTTCTCACTGGCGGTCGAAGCGATCAACATCAAGATGCGCACCGCCATCGCGAAAAAGAAGAAACAGCAGGATCCGGTAAAACTGCGCAAGGATATTCCGGGTCAGTAACTCGAACGCTGCGCAAAAGATCAAAGGGCCTTCGCGGGCCCTTTTTTCATGGCTGCATGAACCTGTTTTCATGACACTTTTGTTTCAATCCACGCTTTAGCTGTGCAATGCTGGCGCCGAGACCGTTAGCCAACTACAGCTTAAGTATTAAAAACGTAGAAACCGCGCGGTGCCGTCCACTTGCCCCACTGGGGCGCTGCTACTACAGGGGGTCTGCATGCTAACCCTGCTCAATCTGCTCTCTGCCGTGGCTCTGCTGATCTGGGGCACGCACATTGTCCGAACCGGCATCCTGCGGGTGTACGGCACCAATCTGCGCCACGTGATCGGTCAGAACATGTCCAGGCGCTGGCTGGCCTTTGTCGCCGGTATCGTCGTCACCGCGATGGTGCAGAGCAGCAACGCCACCGCCATGCTCGTGACGTCCTTTGTCGGTCAGGGCCTGATGGCGCTGACCCCGGCCCTGACTACCATGCTCGGCGCCGACGTCGGTACCGCGCTGATGGCGCGGGTGCTGACGTTCGATCTGTCGTGGCTGTCGCCGCTGCTGATTTTCCTCGGGGTGATTTTCTTTCTGTCGCGCAAACAGACTCGGCTGGGGCAGATGGGCCGTGTGGCCATCGGGCTGGGGCTGATCATTCTGGCGCTGCAATTGATCGTCGAAGCTGCCGGGCCGATCACTCATGCCAAGGGTGTGAAGGTGATTTTCGCCTCGCTGACCGGCGACATTCTCCTCGACGCTCTGGTCGGCGCGTTGTTCGCGATGATTTCCTACTCCAGCCTGGCCGCAGTGCTACTGACGGCGACCCTGGCCGGTGCCAATGTCATCAGCCTGCCGGTGGCGCTCGGTCTGGTGATCGGTGCCAATATCGGCAGCGGTGTGCTGGCATTCATGAGCACCAGCATGCAAAACGCCGCCGGCCGTCAGGTCGCGCTGGGCAGCCTGTTGTACAAGCTGATCGGGCTGCTGCTGATCATCCCGGTGCTAGATCCGCTGGTGCACTGGATCGACAGCCTCGATTACAGCCCTCAGGAAATGGTCATCGGCTTCCATCTGCTCTACAACACTGCGCGCTGCCTGATCCTGCTGCCGACGGTCGCCCCCATGGCGCGGCTGTGCGCCTGGCTGTTGCCGGAGCGTCCGGAGGTCAACGGCACCGCAAAACCGCGTCACCTCGACCTGACCGCCCTGGTCACGCCCAGCCTGGCGCTGGCCAACGCTGCCCGGGAAACCCTGCGCATGGGTGATCTGATCGACAACCTGCTGGACGCCACACAGGATGTGTTGCGTGGCAAGCAGACCGCCGTCACCCAGGAAGTGCGCAAACTGACCGATGACGTCGAAGCACTTTACAGCGCGATCAAGCTGTACCTGGCGCAGATGCCTCGGGAGGATCTCGGCGAGCAGGACAGTCGGCGCTGGGCGGAAATCATTGAACTGGCGATCAACCTCAAGCTTGCCAGCGATCTGATCGAACGCATGTTGCGCAAGATCCAGCAGCAGAAGACCTCGCAGCGCCGGTCATTTTCCGAAGACGGGCTGGAGGAACTGGCCGGGCTGCACAGTCAGTTGATCGCCAACCTGCGGCTGGGCTTGTCGGTGTTTCTCAGTGGCGACAAGGAAAGTGCTCGGCAGTTGTTGCGTGAGAAACGTCGCTTCCGCGCCCAGGAGCGCCGTCTGGCCCATGCCCATGTCAGCCGTTTGCAACGCAAGATCGTGCAAAGTATCGAGACCAGTTCGCTGCACCTTGAGTTGATTGCCGACATGAAACGATTGAATTCGCTGTTCTGCAGCAGCGCCTATGCGGTGCTGGAAACCTCCGATACCGGCGCGCTGGCGGCGGACGATATGGCGGACATCACGCATTCGCCTTGAACGTCTGGGGTTGTGGTCAGTCAGTAACTCAGCGTTCAGTCTCAAGGATGCCTTCGCGAGCAAGCTCGCTCCCACATTTGAAACGTATTCCCTTGTGGGAGCGAGCTTGCTGGCGAAAGCGATCTGTCTGACGACACGGATCTCCAATTCAGCCGTACGGAAGCTTGTTATGCGTTGCCTGTTGTTCGCTTGCCTGTTGCTCGGTGCCCTGCCCGCCTTCGCCCTGGATCGTTTTCAGGTCGAAGGCTATGCGCTGCCCAACGGTTTGCAATTGCTGCTCAAGCCCGGCACCGAGCGTGGACATGTGGCGATCCGGCTGGTGATCGGTGTCGGTCTCGATGATTTCGACTGCAATGAAAAGGAGCTGCCGCACCTGCTCGAACACTTGTTGTTCAGCGGCATAGACGCCACCGGCGAAGGCGGCCTCGAAGAGCGCATGCAGGCACTGGGCGGTGACTGGAACGCCTTCACCAGCAACGCCGACACCACGTTCGTCATCGAAGCCCCGGCGAAAAACCAGCGCAAGGTGCTCGATCTGTTGCTGGATCTGCTGACCCAGACCCGTTTCGACGACAACGCGATCAACGCCGCCAAACGAGTGGTCGAGCGCGAGGATGGCGGCCATTACACCCGCCTGCGGCGCTTTCTCGATCGTCAGGACCTGGGCCACAGCGCGAGCAATCAACTGGCGGTAGAGCTGGGCTTGAAGTGCTCGCAACGGGCCGAAGTCGATGGCCTGACCCGTGAACAGCTGGATAAGGTGCGCAAAGCCTGGTACGCGCCAAACAATATGACCCTGATCGTCGTCGGCGACCTCGACAAGTTGCTGCCGGCCTATCTGGAGCGGGCCTGGGGCGCACTTGAAGCGGTCGACCCGAGCGAACATCGTCCGTTGCCGGACATCCGTGCCAGCGCCGCCCACGAACGCACGATCACACGCGGCTTCGTCGGTAACAGCGCCAAGCTGCACTGGCTGGTGCCGGAGCCGGTGCTGGACGATCAGTACGACCAGACTTTCGATCTGCTCAAGGAATATCTGGAGTGGGCGCTGTACCGCCAATTGCGCCTGAACCACGGTTTGTCCTACGGGCCCTGGGCCGAGCGCGAGGTGTTCGGCGGCGTTGGCTTCATGAGCCTCAACGCCGACCTGGATCGCGGCGATATCGCCGAAGCCGAACAGGTGCTGGAAGGCCTCAAGGCGGACCTGCTGAAAAACGGTCTCGATGCCGACACGTTCAACCGTATCAAGCAAGCAGCCATCGCCCATCAGGCCTGGGCCGTGCAGGGCAACAGCGGCATGGCCGACTATTACTGGAGCGCGCTGGGCGACTACGAAGATGGCCGCTTCGCCGATCCCGCCAGGGAACTGCAAGGGGTCACGCTGGACGCGGCGAACAAGGCCATGCGCGAGTTGCTGTTGCAGCCGGGGTATCTGCGGATCGAGAAGCCGCTGCTCAGTGACGATCAGGTGGTTTGGCTGATCGGCGGCGGATTGGGCGCCGTGTTACTGATCCTGCTCGGCTGGCGCCTGCATAGACGCCAGTCCGTGCATTCAGACTGATCGACAGCCTCGCCACAGCCCCCGGCGGGCGGTACTCTGTCGAGGTTTTTTTCTTCGACTGTCGTGAATCGCCCAAATGCCCAAATTGACCCTCCTGATCCAGCGCATCCTCGAACTGATGAAGCGCTACCCCGGGGTCATTGCGCTCGGCGGTTTCATCTCCGGAGTCGGCAGTTTCATCCTGGTCGACCGGCAACAGGGGCTGGCGAGCTGGATCACCACGATCATGCTGCTGAGCTGGATCTGGCTGATGCTGGAAAACAGCCTGACCGAGCTGTTCACCCGGGTTTTCAAACGGGAAATCCCCCAGCCGCTGCTGCGTTATGCGACGCAGATGATCCACCAGGAGAGCCTGTTTTTCGTCCTGCCGTTCTTCTTCATCACCACCACCTGGAACAGCGGTCAACTGGTGTTCACCGGTCTGCTGTGCATCGCCGCGCTGATCTCGATCGTCGACCCGCTCTACTACAAATGGCTGGCGCCGCGGCGCTGGGCGTTCCTGGCGTTGCATACCCTGACGCTGTTCGCTGCCCTGCTCACCGCGCTGCCGGTGATCATGCACCTGACCACCTCGCAGAGTTTCAAGTGGGCGCTGGGGACTGCCGTGGTGCTGTCGTTCCCGAGTCTGGCGTCGATCTTCCCGATCCGCACCGTGCGCAACGCGCTCGCGATCCTCAGCATCACCATCGGTATCGGCGGCGTCGGCTGGGTGCTGCGTTCGTGGGTGCCGCCGGCAACGCTGTGGATGACCGACGTGGCGATCAGCACCCAGGTGCAGGATCGCGTCCCCGGCGCCAGCCTGGAGCAAGTCAGTGCCGAGCAGATCCGCAACGGCGGGCTTTACGCCTATACCGCGATCAACGCACCGCGCGGGCTCGATGAGCGGATCTACCATGTGTGGCAGTTCAACGGCAAAGAGGTCGACCGGATCGCCCTCGACATCCACGGCGGGCGCAAGGAAGGCTATCGGGCGTGGACCCACAAGCAGGTTTTCCCCGGCAACCCGGTGGGTGACTGGCAGGTGCGGGTGCTGACCGAAGACGACCAGGTGATCGGCGTGCTGCGCTTCGAAGTCACGGACAGCACACCGACCAAAGAAAAGTAATCCGGTTCGTGCTATTACGTAGGTTCGCGAATTTAGCCGAACAAGCACGGAGCTTATGACCAGCAGCTCGATGACCGGTAATGCCCGTCTGGACACCTCGATCAGCCCTGCCCGCCTGCGGGTCACCGGGGACTGGACGCTTGCTCATTACGCCGAGCTCAAGCACCTGAGCGAAACGCTCCGCGGTCAGTACGACGCCAGCACCCCCATCGACCTCAACGGCCTCGGCGCCCTGGACACCGCTGGCGCCTCGCTGCTGGTGGAACTGCTCGGCTCCGAGCGTCTGGGCCAATCCGCCGAACACCCCGATTGCACGATTTCCACGGCCGACCGCGCGTTGCTGCAAACCGTCTATCGCTCGCTGACCGACTTCTGCGTGCCGGTCAAGGAACCGGAAATCAGCGTCAGCGTGCAATTGCTGACCCGCATCGGCCGGGCCGTCGACACGGTGTGGCAAGACACCCTGCAACTGCTCGGCTTCGTCGGCCTGATTCTTGAGACCATCGCCCGAAGCCTGTTTCGCCCCAAGCGCTGGCGGATCACGCCGATGATTGCGCACATCGAACAGACGGGCCTCGACGCTGCACCTATCGTGGCGTTGCTGACCTTTCTGGTGGGCGCCGTGGTGGCGTTTCTCGGCGCGACGGTGCTGGCCAGTTTCGGCGCCAGCGTGTTCACCGTGGACCTGGTGGGCTTCGCCTTCCTGCGCGAATTCGGCGTGTTGCTCACGGCGATCCTGATGGCCGGCCGCACCGCCAGTGCCTTTACCGCGCAGATCGGCTCGATGAAGGCCAACGAGGAAATCGACGCCATCCGCACCCTCGGCCTCGACCCCATGGAATTGCTGGTGGTGCCGCGGGTGCTGGCTTTGCTGGTGGCGCTGCCGATGCTGACCTTTCTGGCGATGATCTGCGGGATCATCGGCGGCGCGGTGGTCTGCGCGGTGTCGCTGGATATCTCGCCGGCGATGTTCCTGTCGCTGCTGCAAAGCGACATAGGGATTCAACATTTCCTGGTTGGCCTGGTCAAAGCCCCGATCTTTGCGTTCCTGATCGCCGCCATTGGCTGTCTGGAAGGCTTCAAGGTCAGCGGCAGCGCCGAATCGGTCGGCGCCCACACCACCTCCAGTGTGGTGCAATCGATTTTCGTGGTGATCGTGCTCGATGCGGTCGCCGCGTTGTTCTTCATGGAGATGGGTTGGTGAGTCGTCTACCCCGCACGCCCTCCGAGGCGGTGATCGAAGTCCGTGGCCTGTGTAATCGCTTCGGCCGCCAGAGCGTGCACGAGAACCTCGACCTGGACTTGTACAAAGGCGAGATCCTGGCCGTGGTCGGCGGCTCCGGCAGCGGCAAGTCGGTGTTGCTGCGCAGCATCGTCGGCCTGCGCCAGCCCAGTGAAGGCATGGTCAAAGTATTCGGTCAGAACCTGCCGAGCCTGCCGGAACATGAGCGTTCGCTGATCGAGCGGCGTTTCGGTGTGCTGTTTCAGAAAGGCGCGCTGTTTTCATCGCTGACCGTAACCGAGAACGTCGCCCTGCCCCTGATCGAACACGCCGGCCTCAGCCGCGACGACGCCGAGCATCTGGCGGCGGTGAAGCTGGCGCTGGCCGGGCTGCCGCTGTCGGCGGCGGACAAGTACCCTGCCTCGCTGTCCGGCGGCATGATCAAACGCGCGGCGCTGGCACGGGCGCTGGCGCTGGACCCGGACATCCTGTTTCTCGACGAACCCACTGCCGGCCTTGATCCGATTGGCGCGGCGCAGTTCGACCAATTGATTCTGACGCTGCGCGATGCGCTGGGCCTGAGCGTGTTTCTGGTAACCCACGACCTCGACACGCTCTACACCATCACCGACCGGGTGGCGGTGCTGGCGCAGAAGAAAGTGCTGGTGGCAGGCCCCATCGACGTGGTCTCGGAAACCGACGACGCGTGGATTCACGAATATTTCCACGGCCCTCGCGGCCGCTCGGCGCTTGACGCCGCCAAACTGCTCAACGAGGTCTGACATGGAAACCCGAGCCCATCATGTGTTGATCGGCCTGTTCACGGTGATTGTGGTGGCGGGCGCCCTGCTCTTCGGTCTGTGGCTGGCCAAGTCCAGTGTCGACACCGAGTTCAAGGATTATGAAATCGTCTTCAACGAGGCGGTCAGCGGCCTGTCCCGGGGCAGCCCGGTGCAGTACAGCGGGATCAAGGTCGGCGATGTGGTCAGCCTGCGCCTCGACCCGAAAGACCCGCGTCGGGTGCTGGCACGGATTCGTCTGGCGGGCGACACGCCGGTCAAGGAAGACACCGAGGCCAAACTCGCTCTGGCCGGGATCACCGGCACCTCGATCATCCAGCTCAGCGGGGGTACGCCGCAAAGCCCGAAACTCAAGGGCCATGACGGCAATCTGCCGACCATCGTCGCCTCGCCCTCGCCCATCTCGAGGCTGCTCAGTGACAGCAACGATTTGATGAGCGGGGTCACGACGTTGCTCAGTAATGCCAATCAGATGTTCTCCGCCGACAACATCGAGCGCGTCAGCAAAACCCTCGAACACCTGGAACAGACCACCGGTTCGATCAACGATCAGCGCGGTGACCTGCGTCAGGCCATGCAGCAACTGGCGACGGTCGGCAAACAGGCGGGCAACATGCTCGAACAGACGTCTGCGCTGATGCGCAACGCCAACGGCCTGCTCAACGATCAGGGCAAACAGGCGCTGGGCAGTGCCGAACAGGCGATGAAATCCCTGGAGCAAAGCAGCGTCACCATCAACGGCCTGCTCAGCAAGAATCAGAATTCCCTCGACAGCGGCATGCAGGGTCTCAACGGTCTGGCCCCGGCGATCCGCGAACTGCGTGAAACCCTGAATTCGCTGCGCGCCATTTCCCAACGCCTGGAGGCCAACCCCAGTGGTTACCTGCTGGGCAGTGACAAGAACAAGGAGTTCACGCCATGAAGCTGACTCACCTCGCCCTCCTCGCCGGCTTCACGCTGATCAGCGCGTGTTCGATCCTGCCCAAGTCCGAACCGTCGGATGTCTATCGCCTGCCGGCGGCACAGGCGCCCGCCTCGGCCAGTTCGGCGGCGACACAGCACTGGTCGCTGCGCCTGAACAAACTGCAGGCCAGCGAAGCGCTGAACCGGCCGGGCATCGCGGTGATTCCTCAGGGTGATGTGATCAGCACTTATAAGGCCTCGCGCTGGAGCGATCCGGCACCGGTGCTGGTGCGTAACCGGTTGCTCGATGGCTTCCAGCGCGATGGCCGGGTATCGCTGTTGAGCACCGATGACAGCAACTTCCAGGCGGACCTGGAACTGGGCGGTAGCCTGCAGGCGTTTCAGACCGAGTATCAGGGCCCGCAGGCCAGCGTGGTGGTGCGGGTGGATGCATTGCTGGTGCGCGGTTATGACCAGCGGATTCTCGCCAGTCGCCGCTTCGAAGAGCGTCAGCCGCTCAATGATGTGAAAGTCCCGGCGGTGGTTGCCGGGTTTGGTCAGGCCAGTGATCGGCTCACCGCGAAGGTGGTGGCGTGGGCGGTGGAGCAAGGGCAGAAAGTTGCCCCACCTGCCCGGCCTTGAGCCTTAACCGAAGAACCAGTAGCAGACGCCAATAGCGCCGAGCACGCCCGCGAGTTCGGCCAGCAGCGCGCAACCCACGGCATGCCGGGCGCGCTGGATGCCCACGGCGCCGAAGTACACCGCCAGTACGTAGAACGTGGTTTCGGTGCTGCCCTGGATCGTCGCCGCGACCAACGCCGGGAAGCTGTCCACGCCCGAGGTCTTCATGGTTTCGATCAGCATCGCCCGGGCGGCGCTGCCCGAGAACGGTTTGACCATCGCGGTCGGCAGCGCATCGACAAAGCGCGTGTCCCAGCCGGCCCACTGCACCAGATGACGGATGCCGTCTAGCCCGAAATCCAAAGCGCCTGATGCGCGCAACACGCCGATGGCGCAGAGCATCGCCACCAGATACGGCAGCAGGTTCTTGGCGACGTCGAAACCTTCCTTCGCACCTTCGACGAACGCCTCGTAGACCTTCACCTTGCGCAAGGCGCCGATCACCAGGAACAACATGATCAGACCGAACAGCGTCAGGTTGCCGAGGATCGACGACAGCCCTGCCAGCGCAGTGGCCGACATCGTTGCGAGCAACGCCATGAAGCCGCCGAGGATCAGCGCGCCGGGAATCAGGTAGGCCAGCACCACTGGGTCCCAGACCCGCAGGCGCTGCATGAGCGCCACCGACAGGAAGCCGACGATGGTCGAGCAACTGGTGGCCAAAAGGATTGGCAGGAACACCAGCGTCGGGTCCGGCGCGCCTTGCTGGGCGCGGTACATGAAGATCGTTACCGGCAACAGGGTCAGGGATGACGCGTTGAGCACCAGAAACAGGATCTGCGCGTTACTGGCGATGGTGGAACTGGGGTTGAGCTCTTGCAGCGCCTTCATGGCTTTAAGGCCGATCGGCGTGGCGGCGTTGTCCAGGCCCAGGCCGTTGGCGGCAAAGTTGAGGGTGATCAGGCCGATGGCCGGATGCCCCGCCGGCACTTCCGGCATCAGCCGCAGGAACAGCGGGCCTAGCGCTTTGGCCAGCCATTCGACGATCCCGGCCTTCTCGGCGATGCGCAGGAAGCCCAGCCACAGGGTCAGCGTGCCGAACAGCAGCACCATGACCTCGACCGACAGCTTGGCCATGGCAAAAATGCTTTCCACCATCGCCGCGAAGATCCCGGCGTTGCCGCCGATCAGCCATTGCCCCAGCGCCGAAACGGCCGCCACGATGAAGAAGCCAAGCCACAGGCCATTAAGCATCAGTCAAATCCCCCGGAAGATGCGGCGAATGATAGCGGGGTCGCCAGAAACGACAAACCCCGGATTTCTCCGGGGTTTGTCAGGGCTACACAGGGGCGACGATCAGTTCTTGGAAATCTCGCCGGCCGGCAGTTTTTCCTTGCTGCGCCAGTGCGGCAGCGAGTTCCAGTAGCGCTGGCCCTTGGCGTCGTCGTACATGCCTTCCCAACGGGCGATGACCAGTACGGCGAGGGCGTTGCCGATCACGTTCAGGGCGGTACGCGCCATGTCCATCACACGGTCGACACCGGCGATGAAGGCCAGGCCTTCCAGCGGAATACCCACGCTGCCCAGGGTGGCCAGCAGTACCACGAAGGACACACCCGGTACGCCGGCGATGCCTTTGGAGGTGACCATCAGGGTCAGAACCAGCAGCAGTTGCTGGCTGATCGACAGGTCGATGCCGTACAGCTGGGCAATGAAGATCGCCGCGATGGACTGGTACAGGGTCGAACCGTCGAGGTTGAACGAGTAACCGGTCGGCACCACGAAGCTGCAGATGGCTTTCGGTGCGCCGTAGGCTTCCATCTTCTCGATCACGCGTGGCAGTACGGTTTCCGAAGAAGCGGTGGAGTACGCCAGGACCAGCTCATCCTTGAAGATGCGCATCAGCTTGATCACCGAGAAGCCGAACATCTTGGCGATCAGACCCAGAATCACGAAGGCGAAGAAGGCGATGGCGACGTAAACCAGGATCACCAGCTTGGCCAGTGGCAGCAGCGAGGCGAAACCGAAGTTGGCCACGGTCACCGCGATCAGGGCGAACACGCCGATCGGGGCGTAGTTCATGATCATGTGGGTGACTTTGAACATGCTTTCCGAGACGCCCTGGAACATCTTCACCAGCGGCTCGCGCAGGTCCGACTGCAGGCTCGACAGACCGAGACCGAACAGCACGGAGAAGAAGATGATCGGCAGCATCTCGCCGCGGGCCATGGCGGCGAAGATGTTCGACGGGATCAGGTTGAGGATGGTCTCGATGAACGCGTGTTCATGCTGTACTTCGGCGGCGGTCGCCTGGTACTTGGAGATGTCCACGGTGCCCAGAGTGCTCATGTCGATGCCGGCACCCGGATGGAACAGGTTGGCCAGCAGCAGGCCGACGACAATGGCGATGGTGGTGACGATTTCGAAGTAGATGATGGTCTTGAGGCCGATACGCCCGAGCTTCTTGGCGTCGCCCACGCCGGCGATGCCGACGATCAGGGAAGAGATGACGATCGGGATCACGATCATCTTGATCAGACGGATAAAGATATCGCCTGCCGGTTGCAGGACGTTGCTGATCCACCAGGCCTTCTCGGCACTGAAATGGTTGAGCAACGCACCGATTGCAATCCCCAATACCAGACCGATGAGGATCTGCCAGGCGAGGCTAAGCTTTGCCTTCTTCATATTCTTTACCCTTACTTGCGTTTGACTCAAGGCACATGCAGGAACTGGAACGCTCTTGGCGGAAAAGTCTGTGCATCTGCCTCCGTATAAGGTGCCCCGAAGCGCGTGTTTACGGCTCTCCGGCAGGCGAAAAAAGGCGCAACTATTCCCATGCGGGGTTGCGCCGTCTAATGCCGTAAACGCCTACCCTATGCCGAATCGGCATGAGCTTTTTTAAATGAAACTGGCGTCCCAACCGGTTCGAATACGACATTTCGGCAGGCATAAGTGCCGTGAACCGGCCATTACAGCGTAGGTTGGTTATTTTTTGAACGAGTGATTTCGTCGAAAAATTTAGGAAAAAGCCTACGTCCGGAAACTAAATGTCCGACTTACTCGATCGACTCTTTCTAGATATACGGTCGCCAGGAAACACCGCGAAATGCTTTCGCACGCAGTGTGAGCGATAAAACGACGAGCAGAACGCTCTGGATCAACGTTTTGTCACGTTGAAAGCTCAGCGCAAGTCCGTCGAACCGTTCCGGTTGGCGAACTTGCGTCGCAGCTTTTACCCTGACCCGGCCCTCATCGCAGGCACTCCCTGTACCCGTAGGTCACTCCGACCCTGCAACAGTCAGAACGTCCCGGCCCCCTGGTCATGCACCGGCCTTCCTCGGGCGGGCGCAATGGAGGACAGCCTTTCAGCTGCCCTCATGTTCAATACCAGTTCGGATCCTTCTTGAGCGTTTCCATCAACAGATTCTGCATGCCCTGATCGGGTTTGCCGAGGAAGCGGTAGGTGGCATGTCGCGTTGGCGACTTGTCGGCCGGCAGTCCTTCAGGCACATCGACGAGCATGGCGTAAGCGTGTTTCTTGTCGAAGCTGAACGCGACGATCAAGCGGTGGTTGAGGCACTTGTCCTGCGATTCGCAGAGCGGCCCGACCAGGTACTTGTCGCCATCTTCAGTGACGGCATTCATCTGTTGGTCTGGCGTACCGGAGAGGTTCATCACCCATTCCGGCAGGCGTTCTTCCTTCTTCACCACGCCTTCCCAGGTCTCCCTGTATTGCGGGTCTGAACTCAACAGTTCGTTGACCCGCGTCTGGCCATCATTGGCCGCCATCGCCATGGCACTGCCGCCCAGAAGCAGGGCGGCTGCCAGTGTCTTTAGAGCACTCATGGTCAACCTCGGCCGCGACGGCCGAAAAAGAACGAGGCGATGAACATCACCAGGAATACGACAAAGAGAATCTTGGCGATACCCGTGGCGGTGCCCGCGATACCACCGAAGCCCAGTACCGCAGCGATGATGGCAATGATCAGGAATGTGATTGCCCAGCTCAACATGGTGATTCTCCTTGTTTCTATTTAGGGATGTTGCCGGTCTCGGCGCAGCGGCGCCCAGATTCGTGGATCAGAAAACCCAGCGTTCTTCACGCGGCATGTCGCCCAGCGGCTGAGGCTGGTCGACATCCATCATGCGCATTGCGCCGCTTTCGGCGTGGCTGCTGTTGACGGCGCTGAAGTGTGTCTGCGTCGCGTGTTGCATGGAAATCAGGGGTTCAGGGTGCTGACTCTGTTCCCAGCGCAGGTACTGCTGGCAGGCGAGCAGGGTGATCAACAGCGCGAGTGCGCCAAACAGGCCCTGCTGAAGATGCAGGGGCGAGATACGCAGTTGGGCGGCACGTTGGCGAGTCATCCTGGGTTCCTCACTCTTATTGGGTTAGGGCAGTGCTTATCTGCCCGGGCTGAGAGAGGTATTGCAGCCGGCATGCCAGCTTTTTTGTTTAAAAAAATTCAATAAAATCAGATAGTTATGAGTGGTGTGAAAATTTATGACGACGCATCCTGCACGATGGGTCATCCACGGTCGTGCGAAATGCACGAATGTTTCGTAGGAGAAATCATTCTTTTTGAATTGAGAGCAGGGTGTGGATGTCAGAAACATAAGCAGGCAAATGCCTGAAAAGCGTCGATTTGGAAAAAAATCAACAAAATCAGCTAATTAGCCGTTAGAGCAGGAGAGAGCTACCCTGCTATGACTGGAATCGATCAGAATCAACCATGCAACTTGCCCGATTTTTCCGGGACTAACCCAAGACATTCACTTATGGAGCGTAGGAAAAATGGAATCAGCCACTGAGCATCAAGGCCGCATTCTGCTGGTGGATGATGAATCCGCCATCCTGCGAACCTTCCGTTATTGCCTCGAAGACGAAGGCTATACGGTTGCCACCGCCAACAGCGCGGCCCAGGCCGATGCGCTGTTGCAGCGTCAGGTGTTCGATCTGTGCTTTCTTGATCTGCGCCTCGGCGAAGACAACGGTCTCGACGTGCTGGCGCAGATGCGCATTCAGGCGCCATGGATGCGGGTGGTGATCGTCACCGCCCATTCGGCTGTCGATACGGCGGTCGATGCCATTCAGGCCGGTGCCGCCGACTACCTGGTCAAACCCTGCAGCCCTGACCAGTTGCGCCTGGCCACCGCCAAGCAGCTTGAAGTACGCCAGTTGTCTGCGCGTCTGGAAGCCCTCGAAGGCGAGATTCGCAAACCCAAGGACGGACTCGATTCCCACAGCCCGGCGATGAAAGTCGTTCTGGAAACGGCGCGGCAAGTGGCGAGTACTGACGCCAATATCCTGATCCTCGGCGAGTCCGGCACCGGCAAAGGTGAACTGGCCCGGGCCATTCACGGCTGGAGCAAGCGCGAGAAGAAATCCTGCGTCACCATCAATTGCCCGTCGCTGACTGCTGAACTGATGGAAAGCGAGCTGTTCGGTCACAGTCGCGGTGCGTTCACCGGGGCCAGCGAAAGCACCCTGGGCCGGGTCAACCAGGCAGATGGCGGTACGCTGTTTCTCGACGAGATCGGCGATTTTCCTCTGACGTTGCAACCCAAGTTGCTGCGTTTCATCCAGGACAAGGAATACGAGCGGGTAGGGGATCCGGTCACCCGCCGCGCCGATGTACGCATTCTCGCGGCGACCAACCTCAACCTTGAAGACATGGTGCGCGACGGTCGTTTCCGAGAAGACCTGCTGTATCGCCTGAACGTCATCACCCTGCATTTGCCTCCATTGCGCGAGCGGGCCGAAGACATCCTGACCCTGGCCGACCGCTTCCTGGCCCGCTTCGTGAAGGAATATGCCCGTCCCGCCCGCGGCTTCAGCGACGAGGCTCGGGAAGCGCTGTTGGGTTACCGCTGGCCAGGCAACATCCGTGAGCTGCGCAACGTGGTCGAGCGGGCGAGTATCATTTGTCCGCAGGAGCGTGTAGAGATCAGCCACCTCGGCATGGCTGAACAGCCGGCCAACAATGCCCCGCGGGTTGGCGCGGCCCTGAGTCTCGATGAGCTCGAGAAGGCTCACATCGGCGCGGTGCTGGCGACCGCCGGCACCCTCGACCAGGCTGCCAAGACTCTCGGGATCGATGCCTCGACCCTGTATCGCAAGCGCAAGCAGTACAACCTGTGAGCGTGCGCCGATGAAACTGGCGATGAAGTTGCGGACCCGCTTGTTCCTGAGCATTTCCGCGCTGATCACCGTGGCCTTGCTCGGGCTGATGCTCGGGCTGGTCAGCGTGATGCAAATGGCCGGTACTCAGGAGGCATTGATCCGCAACAATTTCGTCACCCTCGATCTTGGGCTCAAGCTGCGTCAGACCTTGGGCGATCAATTGATCATGATGCTGGCCGAGAAGCCCGATCCGGTGGCCTTCGAAGCGTCCAAGCAGCGTTACTTCGAACTGCTCGACGAGGGCATCGCCCAGGAACAGAAAGACGATGGACGCCAGTACGGGTTCAGTCAGGCCAAGGCGGATTATCTGAATTTCCTCCAGGCGTTCGATGTTTCCCGCGACCCCGCTGCAGCCCTGAGTGGCAGTGGCGATCTGCGCGAGCGCTTCAACACCCTGCGCAACGGGTTGATCGCCGAGCACAAGCACGCGCTGGATAACATCAACTCCGTACAACACGCCGCCCGCGACCGGGCCTTGCTGATTGCCGGCCTGCTCGGGCTGGTGGGGCTGGCGGTGTTGATCATCGGTTTCATCACCGCCCAGGGGATTGCCCGCCGGTTTGGGGCTCCGATCGAAGCCCTGGCGAAAGCGGCAGACAACATCGGCCAAGGCAATTTCGAAGTAACCCTGCCGGTGTCCTCGGCCATGGAAATCAATCTGCTGACCCGGCGCTTCGGGTTGATGGCCGAAGCCCTTCGCGAGCATCAGGCGACCAATGTCGACGAACTGCTGGCCGGCCAGCAGCGCTTGCAGGCGGTGCTCGACAGCATCGACGACGGTCTGCTGATGATCGACCGTCAGGGGCACCTTGAGCACTTGAACCCGGTGGCACAGCGACAACTGGGCTGGGACAGTGACCGTTTCGGCCAGGGACTGGGCAGCGCCTTGCAGCGTCCGGAACTGGATGCGCAACTGCAACTGGTATTGCGCGGCGGCACCCTTGAGCGCGCACCGGAAGACTTGAGCGTCGAGGTCGATGGCGAATCCCGGCTGCTGACTTACAGCCTGACCCCGGTCAGCCATACCCAGGGCCATATTCTCGGCGCGGTGATGGTGCTGCACGACGTCACCGAACAGCGCGCGTTCGAGCGGGTGCGCAGCGAATTCGTGCTGCGTGCTTCCCACGAACTGCGTACGCCGGTGACCGGCATGCACATGGCGTTCGGGCTGTTTCGTGAACGGGCAAAGTTCCCGGCGGAGTCCCGTGAGTCCGATCTGCTCGATACCGTCAACGAAGAGATGCAGCGCTTGATGCAGTTGATCAATGATCTGCTGAATTTTTCGCGCTACCAGAGCGGCCTGCAGAAACTCACGCTGGCGCCGTGTTCCATCGAGGATTTGCTGGCCCAGGCGCAATTGCGTTTTGCCGATGCGGCGGCGCAGAAGGGGGTGGCGTTGAATGTCGAGGTGCAGAGCCCTTTGCCACGTTTGCAGGCCGATCAGGCCCAGTTGGATCGAGTTCTGGACAACCTGATCGACAACGCCTTGCGCCACACCGCCCGCGACGGGCAGATCCGCTTGCAGGCGCGCCGCCACGGCGAGCGGGTGATCATCAGTGTCGAGGACAATGGTGAAGGTATTGCCTACGGCCAGCAGGGCCGGATTTTCGAACCTTTCGTACAGGTCGGGCGCAAGAAGGGTGGCGCCGGGCTCGGATTGGCATTGTGCAAGGAAATTGTCCAGCTGCATGGCGGGCGGATGGGCGTCTATTCGCGGCCGGGGCAGGGCACGCAGTTCTACATGGCGCTGGCAGTTTAGGCTTCGTCGTCCATCCGGCGGCCGGCGAGCCGTCGTCCTCGGGTGATCAGCTCAATGAATTGCACGGCGCTCAAGGCATGGGCGAACAGCCAGCCCTGACCGAACTTCACGCCTTCGCTGCTGAGCAGCGCCGCTTGGGATTCATATTCGATACCCTCGGCGATCACTTTCAGATCCAGTGCCTGAGCCATGTGAATGATGTGCGGCGCGACACCGCTGCTGGCCGCGTCATGGCCGAGGGCGTCGATGAAGGCCTTGTCGATTTTCAGGCAGTCCACCGGCAGGGTCTGCAGGTAGGCGAGGCTGCAATAGCCGGTGCCGAAATCGTCGATCAGCACTTGGTGGCCCACATCGCGCAACGCTTGCAGGTTTTCCCGGGCCACCACTACATCGATCAGGCCGCGCTCGGTCACTTCAAATGCGATTTGCCGCGCCGCCACCCGATGCAGGCTTAGCAGCCGCGCCATGACCTGGCCGATGCGCGGCACCATCACATCGCATGCCGCCAGATTCACTGAGATATACAACTGCGGATTGGCCCGCAGCAGTTGGCCCAGTTGCTCCAACAGGCGCTGGAGGACGAAGTCTGTCATCTGGCGAATCTGCCCGGTGTTTTCCGCCATCGGGATGAACAGATCGGGACTGGTCAGCGTGCCATCCGGCCGGCGCCAGCGCAGCAGGGCTTCGGCGCCGACGCAGTTGCGGCTGTCGAGATCGAAGATCGGTTGATACAAAACCTGCAGTTCGCCCCGGCGAATGGCTCCGTGCAGTTCGGCGTCCAGTGACTGGCGCTGGCGCACGACCCAGAACACCACCACCCCCACCAATGCACCCAGCACCACACAGAACGGCACCATCCACCACCACAATTGCGGGATATGCATGCCGGTACGCGGTGTGATCAATACCAATTGATATTCCGGATTGTCGGTCGGCATGCGATAGATGAGACGGGTCTGAGTCACCTGCAGCGCGTCGGTGGATTGCGGCGGCCACGGTTCAGTCGGCGGCCAGGCCTGTGGCACGCCGAGCACTGGAATCGCCCGGGTCCCGTGATCCAGCACCACCAGCAGGCTGCTGTCGGGGGACAGGTCGACCATGTCGGTCAAATGCCCGCGAGAGGTGGCCACACGAAAGTTGCCGCGTCCGAGCATCAGCGCCGCGCGGTTTTCGTCGGGTTCGGTGGTGGTGTTCAGCCAATAGCTGTAGGTCGGGCCCTTGATGTCCGGCGGACGGACGACTGACAGGCCTTCCTGGCGCGGACGGTTCGAGCAGATGCGCGAAGCATCCATGTAGGCCGCTTCATAGACAAAGCGATAGTTGAAGGTCACCTGCTGCAATGTAGCGATCATCTCGTCGTCGCAGCTGCGCAGGGGCTGGGCCTCGAGGTCGTCGAGGCTTTCACGCAACTGGCCGAACAACTGCTCCAGGCGGGCCAGGAAGCGCTCACCCTGGGCGTTCATTTCCTGGCTTTCGCTCTGTTCGACCTGGTGCATAGCCACGAACAACCCGCCAGTGATCAGCAGGCCTGCGCTGAGGACAGCCGCCAGCATCGCCAGAAACCACGGACGATAAAACCAGCTGCGCAGTGTCTCTCGGGTGGCAACCATCATGGATATCCGAAGAGTTACCAATGAGTTATAGCTGCTGATTGCCTTTTCGCCCTGACCGTCGGGCGGGCGTCATTATTTTGTCTGATTCAACACCAGCAGCAACGCTGCGGTTTGCGCGTCCGGCATACCGTCGAAGCGGGAAGGGCGGAAGTGCATCTGAAAGGCTGCGAGAACATGACGGGTTGCCACATCCAGTTCGCCGTTCTGCGGCGTCGCGTAGCCCAGGCGTGCCAGTTGTGTCTGGAACCAGCTGATGCTCGGCAACTCGACGTCGAAACGAACTTGCTGACGGGCTACCGCCTGCTCATCGGGCCACAAGCCAAGGCCTTCGGCAGCCAGGCGCTTCCACGGGAACAATGGGCCCGGATCAAGCTTGCGCAGCGGTGCGATATCGCTGTGACCGATGATGTGATCCGGGCTGATCCCGTTGCGTTTACTGATGTCCCGGAGCAGCACGATCAGCGACTGTACCTGGGCCTCACTGTATGGATACCACACGCGTCCGGTCGGCGTGTCCTTGAAGCCTGGGTTGACGATTTCGATGCCGATGGAGCTTGAGTTCAGCCAGGTACGGCCTTGCCATTCGCTTTCGCCGGCATGCCAGGCACGGAGGTTTTCGTCCATCAGCTTGTAGATCGTGCCGTTCCTGTCATCGCCGATCAGGTAGTGGCTGCTGACTTCACCGTGGGTCAGTAGTTGCAGTGAACGCTCAAGGGAGGCGGAGGTGTAATGCACGATCACGAATTGCGCGCGGCTGTCGTGATTGGCAGAAGGATGGCTGGTGTCGTAGCGCGGTCCGCTGGCACAACCGGACAGAATGAGCAGCGATGCGATGAGGGCAAGGAATTTCATGGCAGTACACGTCAGTCAGTAATGCAACAGTGTAACGTACTGACTTGCATGCGAACGGCAAAAGGGCTCATTTAAATGAAATGGAACAATTGTCTTCAGCCCAGCTCCACCCGGTTACGTCCTGCATTTTTTGCCCGGTACAGTGCCTGATCGGCTCTTTTGAGCACAAGATCGCTGTGTTCTCCTGGCCTGAACGCTGCCAGTCCCATTGAAATGGTGATCGTCACCCGCTCGCCCTTGAAGTGAAACGGGCAGGCCTCGATGGCGGCGCGCAGGGTTTCCAGCAGTTTGGCACCGACGGCCGGCGTGGTGGCCGGCAGGAGCAGGACGAACTCCTCGCCGCCGAACCGGGCAATGAAATCGCTGTCACGCAGGCGCTTGCGCAGCACTGTGGCGATGATCTTCAACACCTTGTCGCCGGCCAGGTGCCCGTAGCTGTCGTTGATCCGTTTGAAGTGATCAAGGTCGAGCATGGCCAGGCTCAGGGTATTGCCATGCTGCTGCCATTGGGCGATTTCGTGGTCGAGCCGTTCGCCCCAGGCGGCGCGGTTGGGCAGCCCGGTAAGCGGATCGATCAGGGCTTTCTGGCGTTGCTCTTCAAGGTGTTCGCGGTAGCCGAGGGCTTCCTGCTCCATATGCGCCACGCGTTCGGCGAGGCTCTTCAAGCGGCCAGCCACCTCCTGTTCACGGGCGTCGCGCTGTTTCTGATGCTGGTCCATCGTGCCGAGCAGGCCTTCGAGGTGGTTTTCCAATACCTGCTTGAGGTCGTCCAGGTCTGCCGCTTCCTGCACGCTGTTCTGCAGGCCGTCGACCTGTTCACGGATCTGCGTGTCCATCGCTCGCGCCGCAGAGCTGTTGTCGGCGTGACCTTCGCTGGCGGCCTGCAGGTTGCTCTGGAACGCTTCGAGGCGTTCGTTGAGCTGCTGCAGATACGCCTCGAATTCGTGCTGGCCGCTATCGGTGATGGCCAGCATCAACGTCGCAAGATCGTCGAGGATCGGCAGCAATTCGTACCAGTTCAAGCCATTTTTCAGCCGGTCACGCATGGCTTCGGCTTGCGGGCGGTGACGCTCCGGCAGGGTCAGGTCATCCAGCAGCCCGATCAGCGTGTCTTCGATGTGCTTGGCCACCGAGCTGTAGGAGGGTTCGGGCGAATCCGGCAGGGCGTAGAGAATGTCATGCTCGGACTGCTCCGGATCGATGGCCGCGAGGGCCTGCGCGATGGGCTCGGGCAGGGGCAGGCTGTCGAGGAAAACCGGGGGCGGGTTGTCGCCGGGGTGGATCAGTTCGTCAGGATTGATGGCCGTTGGTGCCGACGGAGTGAAGACCGGAGGCGGCGCGAAGGTTGGCGGCTCTGATTCCGGCCCGGCTGGTTCCGGTTCGCCGGGAGTGGTAACGACTTCTGGAGGGATCCGGACCGGCTCGAAGGCCACCACTTCCGGCTCTGCAACATGCTCTGGTGTTGATAGTGGTGCGGGTGCTGAAGCCTGCGTTGGTGCGACAAGAGGTATGGCGACCGGTGCTTCGCTGACAGTGGCGATGGCTGCCGGTTCGGCGATTGCGACAGGCGCTTCTGGCATTGGCGCGCTTTCAGGCGCAGCGGGTGGTTGCGCTGGCTGAACGGCAGGAGACTTCACGACAGGCTGAGCCGCAGGTGCAGACGCTTCCTCGCTGTCGCGGCTGCCGAACAGGCGCTGCAACAATCCCGGACGTCCCGGTTCCGCCGGCGTCTCCAGTTGGCTCAACGCCTTGCCCTGCAAACCGCTGAGCTCGCTGAGCAGCAGCGGCATTTCCCGCGCCTGGCTGACCCGGCCATCAAGCTGCTTGGCGAATTTCTTCAGTGGCTGAGCGACATCCCGGGGCAGGGGGAGCGATTGCAGCTGAGCCACCAGCGAGTTCAGGGCGGTGCTGACCTGCTCGATCCGGGTTTCACGGCGTTGCTCGGAGTCGAGCACGGCTTTTTCAAGACGCGGCAACAGGGCGGCGAGTCTGGCATCCATGTCGTCGGTGCGCACCACGTCGCGCATTTCCTTCATGCATTGGTCGACCACGCGGTCGGTGCCTTCCGCCGCGAGAGTGCTACGCACCAGGCCGCGGCGCAGCAGGTCGAGCCGGGCGTCCCATCGACGTTCGAGCTTTTCCTGTTGTTCGATGCTTTTGAGGTATTTCTCTTTCCAGCGCTGGGCTTCGTCGCTCATTCAGGCGTTCCGCGAGGGGCAGGACTCAACGCGGGCAATGCATCGGCCGTGAGCGAACCCGGCAGACGAATCTCTACCGCGACGGGCAGGTGATCGGAAATCGGTTGGGCCAGCACTTCGACCTTTTCCAGGGTCAGGGTCGGGCTGAGCAGAATATGGTCCAGGCAACGCTGCGGGCGCCAGCTGGGGAATGTCGCTTCGAGTTGCGGAGCCAGCAGGCCGAGGTCGCGCAAGGGCGAGTGCTGCAGCAGGTCGCTGGCATGGGTGTTCATGTCACCCATCAGCACCTGATGCTTGTAGCCGCCGATCAGCTCGCGGATATAGGCCAGTTGCAGGGTGCGTACCCGGGCGCCGAGCGCCAGGTGCATCATCACCACCACCAGTGCCTCGGGACCTTCGCCGAAGCGCACCAGAATCGCCCCGCGACCTTTCGGTCCCGGCAGCGGATGGTCTTCGATCGCCCACGGACGCAGACGGCTGAGCACACCGTTGCTGTGCTGGGCCAGTCGGCCGAGGTTGCGATTGAGTTGTTGGTACCAGTAGGGGAAGGCGCCGAGCTGAGCCAGATGTTCGACCTGATTGACGTAGCCTGAACGCAGGCTGCCGCCATCGGCTTCCTGCAGGGCGACCAGATCGAAGTCGCCGAGCAGATTGCCGATCTTCTGCAGATTGCCGGAGCGGCCGGGGTGCGGCAGCAGATGCTGCCAGCTGCGAGTCAGGTAGTGCCGATAACGCTCGGTACTGATGCCGACCTGGATATTGAAGCTGAGCAAGCGCAAACGGCTGTCTGCGGGCAGGCCCGTGGATTCCAGGTGATGCTCGTTGACCTGCGGATCATGCAGGCCGACGAGACGTTCGGTTCCCCAGCGGCGCATGGCGACAGCCGCGCTTAGTTGGCGGCTGCCTTGTTGGCCGCTCGCTCTTTGGCAACCAGCTGGTCAGCCAGTTTCAGTGCTTCTTCGGCGCCGCCGGCAGAGCCGATGTCGAAGCGGTACTTGCCGTTGACGATCATGGTTGGAACGCCGGAGATTTCATATTTCTTGGCCAGTTCACGAGCCTTGACGATCTGGCCCTTGATGGCGAAGGAGTCGAAAGTGGCCAGGAACTTGTCCTTGTCCACGCCCTGGGTGGCGAGGAAGTCGGCCATGTCGTTCTTGTCGGTCAGCTTCTTGTGTTCTTTCTGGATCGCGTTGAACACGGCAGCGTGAACACTGTGCTCGACACCCATGGCTTCCAGGGTCAGGAACATCTGACCGTGAGCGTCCCACGGGCCGCCGAACATGGCAGGGATGCGTACGAAGTTGACGTCGGAAGGCAGTTTTTCAACCCATGGATTGATCACCGGCTCGAACGCGTAGCAGTGCGGGCAGCCGTACCAGAACAGCTCCACCACTTCGATCTTGCCAGGCACGGCAACCGGTACCGGGTTGCTCAGTTCGACGTAAGGGGCAGCAGGGGCTTCGGCGGCCTGGGCGGTCACGCCGAACAGGCTGGCAGCGACGAGGGCGGCGCTGATGATCAGATTACGCATGCTTTACTCCTGGACAATTTTGGTCGCCTCGCGCGACCTGTTTTCAGACAGATCCTGGCGGGCATGAGTTCTGTAGTGTAACGGCAGCGGCCACAAAAAAGGGCGGCCAAAGCCACCCTTTTTATACTTCATGCAACGGATTAATCGAGCGTTAACGTGGCAGGCATGGGCCATCGCACGCAACCCTCGAATCGCGCGTCTTAGTGCAGGCCTTGAATGTAGCTGGAGACCGCCGCGATGTCCTCGTCGCTCAGCTTGCGAGCTATGGTGCGCATAGTCATGGCATCGCCGTCGTTGCTGCGACCGGCCTCTTCCTTGCGGAAATCGGTCAGCTGCTTGGCGATGTATTGAGCGTGCTGGCCACCCAGGTGCGGGAAGCCGGCGGCGGCATTGCCCGCGCCGTTCGGCGAGTGGCAACCGGTGCAGGCGGGCAGGCCTTTTTCCAGGTTTCCGCCACGGAACAGCGCTTCACCGCGAGCGACGATCTTCGGATCGGCTGCGCCGACGCTGCCTTTCTGGCTGGCGAAATAGGCGGCGATGTCAGAGAGGTCCTGATCGCTAAGATTGGTCAGCAGCCCGGTCATTTCCAGAACGGTGCGCTTGCCCGACTTGATGTCGTGCAGCTGCTTGGTCAGGTAGCGTTCACCCTGTCCGGCCAGTTTTGGAAAGTTTGGCGCCATGCTGTTGCCATCCGGGCCATGGCAAGCCCCGCATACGGCCGCTTTCGCCTGGCCTGCGGCGGCATCGCCTGCAGCATGGGCGAAGCCTGAGATTCCCACGGTCAACAGCAGACTCACGATCAGTTTGTTCATCAGCTAATCCAACTACGGCTAAGGGTTAAGAGTTATGGACCGGGTTTACTTCCGCTCATCCAGAGGATGATGGCCTGGTAATCCTCGGCACTGCAGTCCATGCACAAACCACGCGGCGGCATCGCCTTGAAACCCTGGGTCACGTGTTGCACCAGCGTCTCCATACCTTTCGCCAACCTCGGCGTCCAAGCTTCCTGATCGCCTCTTCTGGGCGCCATGGGTAGTTGGCCGGAATGACAGGCACCACAAACACGGTTGTACACGGCTTCCGGATCCTGTGTAGCCTGTGCGCTGTAAAGCGGCATCAGAACTCCGGCAGCCAGCAGCCATTTCGTCATAAAACGACCTTTTCAGGGTTGAGAGCGATCTGCGTTCTGTTGCGCAATCCAAGTCTGTCGCTCTCGTGAACTTCATCCTTCGCTGGGACAAAGCACACACAAAATCTGCGGCATTATATACTGGCGTCACTGAAACGGAAGCGACACCGCGTTCCGCGCCCAATCCCGGCGCCGCCCACATCGGAAATCCCATGCAACTCAAGAATCCCATCCTCGGCCTGTGCCAACAGTCCACGTTCATGCTCAGTGCCGCCAAAGTCGATCAGTGCCCCGACGACGAAGGCTTCGAAGTGGCGTTCGCCGGTCGTTCCAACGCCGGTAAATCCAGCGCGCTGAACACTTTGACTCACGCCAGCCTGGCGCGCACCTCGAAAACCCCGGGTCGCACACAGCTATTGAACTTCTTCAAGCTAGACGATGAACGGCGTCTGGTCGACCTGCCGGGCTATGGTTATGCAAAAGTACCGATCCCGCTCAAGCAACACTGGCAGCGTCACCTCGAGGCTTACCTCGGTGGCCGCGAGAGTTTGAAGGGGCTGATTCTGATGATGGACATCCGTCATCCAATGACCGACTTCGACCTGCTGATGCTCGATTGGGCGGTTGCGGCCGGTATGCCGATGCACATTCTGCTGACCAAGGCTGACAAGCTGACCTACGGCGCAGCCAAGAACACGCTGCTCAAGGTGCAGTCGGAAATCCGTAAGGGGTGGGGCGACCTGGTGACAATCCAACTGTTCTCCGCACCAAAACGCATGGGCCTGGAAGAGGCTTACACCAAGCTGGCAGGCTGGATGGAACTGGCGGATAAGGGCTCTGAGTTGCCTGCCGAGTAAATCGCAGGCAAAAAAAGCCCCGGACTTCATATGGGGAGGGAGAAGTTCCGGGGTTCAAGTTCCGAACCGCTAGGGCGGGGTTCAGATATCTGCCAACACTTAACACAACATAGGAGCATCGAAGGGCTTCACCAGCCATTCAGTATCTCTGAGTGGCCTGTCGCAAGATTAGTTCAGATTCTTTTCAAAAAACTTTGGAATAAGCCCAAGAGCGATCAGAACTAAACCCCTTCCGATGCGTTTGCCGCGACGTCATGTCGCGGCAAAATCCGGTCCCAGAGGCCTCAGTGCGCCTCGTCCCAGTTGTTGCCAACCCCGACTTCCACCAGCAATGGCACGTCCAGTTTCGCCGCTTCGCTCATGTGCACGCGAATTTCGTCGCGAACCTGATCGACCAGATCCTCGCGAACCTCCAGCACCAGTTCGTCGTGCACCTGCAGAATGACTTTGGCGTCCAGCCCCGACGCAGTCAGCCAGTTATCCACCGCCACCATGGCTTTTTTGATGATGTCCGCTGCGGTGCCCTGCATCGGCGCGTTGATCGCCGTGCGTTCAGCGGCAGCGCGTTCCTGCGGCTTGTTGGAGTTGATGTCCGGCAGGTACAGACGGCGGCCGAAGATTGTTTCCACGTAGCCTTGATCGGCTGCCTGGGCGCGGGTGCGATCCATGTATTCACGAACGCCCGGGTAGCGCGCGAAGTAGGTGTCGATGTAGGCCTTGGCGGTCTTGGTGTCGACGCCGATGTCCTTGCCGAGCTTCTGCGCGCCCATGCCGTAGATCAGGCCGAAGTTGATCGCCTTGGCGCCACGGCGCTGGTCGGAGGACACTTCGTTCAGCTCGACCTTGAACACTTCGGCGGCGGTGGCGGTGTGCACGTCCAGATTGTTGCGGAAGGCGTTCATCAAGCCTTCGTCGCGGGACAGATGGGCCATGATCCGCAGTTCGATCTGCGAGTAGTCCGCCGCCAGCAGCTTGTAGCCTTTCGGTGCGATGAACGCCTGGCGGATGCGTCGGCCTTCAGCGGTGCGCACCGGAATGTTCTGCAGGTTCGGATCGCTCGACGACAGGCGACCGGTCGACGCGACGGCCTGATGGTACGAAGTGTGGATGCGCCCGGTACGCGGGTTGATTTGCTCCGGCAGGCGATCGGTGTAGGTGCTTTTCAGCTTGCTCATGGAACGGTGTTCCATCAGCACTTTCGGCAAGCGGTGATCGTCCTCGGCCAGTTTCGCCAGCACTTCTTCGGCGGTGGAAGGCTGGCCCTTGGCGGTCTTCTTCAGCACCGGCAGGCCGAGTTTCTCGTAGAGGATCACGCCCAGTTGCTTTGGCGAGCCGAGGTTGAATTCTTCACCGGCGATCTCGAAGGCTTCACGTTCCAGCGCGACCATCTTGTTGCCCAGCTCAATGCTCTGGATGCCGAGCAGTTCAGCGTCGACGAACGCGCCCTGGCGCTCGATGCGAGCGAGCACCGGCACCAGCGGGATCTCGATGTCGGTCAGCACGCTGGCCAGGCTCGGGATGGCGCTGAGCTTTTCGAACAGGGTCTGGTGCAGGCGCAGGGTCACGTCGGCATCTTCGGCGGCATACGGCCCGGCCTGTTCCAGGGCGATCTGGTCGAAGGTCAGCTGCTTGGCGCCTTTGCCGGCGATGTCCTGGAAGCTCACGGTGGTGTGATCCAAGTACTTCTGCGCCAGGCTGTCCATGTCGTGACGGGTGGCGGTGGAGTTGAGCACATAGGACTCAAGCATCGTGTCGAAGGCAATTCCGCGTACGGTGATGCCTTCATTCAGATCACCGCCGATGGCGCAATTGGCCAGGATGTTCATGTCGAACTTGGCGTGCTGGCCGACCTTGAGCTTGTTCGGGTCTTCCAGAATTGGCTTCAGAGCGCGCAACACGGTGTCGCGATCCAGCTGCTCCGGCACGCCGATGTAGGAGTGGGTCAGTGGGATGTACGCCGCTTCGTTGGCCTGTACCGCGAAGGACAGACCGACCAGTTGCGCCTGTTGCGCGTCGATGCCGGTGGTTTCGGTGTCGAAGGCAAACAGCTTGGCGTTCTTCAGTTTTTCCAGCCAGACGTCGAAGCGCGCCTGATCGAGGATGGTCTCGTACGCGGCTTCAGCCGGAGCGGCAGGCGCTTCTTGCGCAGGCGCGCTGAACAGATCGCCGGCCGGCTCAGGCGCGACAGCGCTGCTCAGCTCCAGACGCTTGGCGTCGCGCTCCAGATCGTTGATCCAGCTCTTGAACTCCAGCAGGGTGTAAAGCTCAAGCAGCTTGGCCGGATCTTCCGGGCCCATTTGCAGGTCGTCGAGGCCGATGTCCAGCGGCACGTCGACCTTGATGGTCGCCAGTTGATAGGAGAGGAATGCCATGTCCTTGTGCTCTTCGAGCTTGGCCGGCAGGGTCTTGGCGCCGCGAATCGGCAGGGTCGGCACAATGTCGAGTTGCGCATACAGCTCGGTCAGGCCGCCGTTGACGCCCACCAGCAGGCCGGACGCGGTTTTCGGGCCGATGCCCGGAACGCCAGGGATGTTGTCGGAAGAATCGCCCATCAGGGCCAGATAATCGATGATCTGCTCCGGAGCGACGCCGAATTTCTCCTTCACGCCCTCCACGTCCATCGAACTACCGGACATGGTGTTGACCAAGGTAATGTGGCCATCGACCAGTTGCGCCATGTCCTTGTCGCCGGTGGAGATGATCACCGGGCGATCGGCAGCGGCGCTGCTGCGGGCCAGCGTGCCGATCACGTCATCGGCCTCGACGCCTTCGACGCACAGCAGCGGGAAGCCCAGAGCTTTGACGCTCTGGTGCAGCGGCTCGATCTGCAGGCGCATGTCGTCGGGCATGCTCGGGCGGTTGGCCTTGTATTCGGCGTACATCTCATCGCGAAATGTCCCGCCCTTGGCGTCGAATACCACGGCGAACGGGCTGTCCGGATATTGTTTGCGCAGGCTCTTGAGCATGTTCAGCACGCCCTTGACCGCACCGGTCGGCAGGCCTTTGGACGTGGTCAGCGGTGGCAGCGCGTGAAAGGCGCGGTACAGGTAAGACGAACCGTCCACCAGGACGAGGGGGGCTTGGCTCATGAGCAGGATCAACCTTTTCGGCGGGTCCGGCGCTAGAATAGCGGGACCGTTGACGACAAAGGGACAAGGTTATCATGCGTACGTTAAATCGCTTGCTGCTGGTCAGTTTGATTGCTGTCTCACCGTTGCCTGCGATCGCGGCGGATGATGCGCCGTCAGCGGAGCCGGAAGTCACCATCCGCACCGAGGGTGACAAGACCATCCAGGAGTACCGGCAGAACGGTTTCCTGTACGCGATCAAGGTGACCCAGAAGGGTTTCCCGCCCTATTTTCTGGTGCGTGCGGACGGTACTGATGCAAACTTCATCCGCTCGGACCAGCCGGATATGCTGATCCCCGCGTGGAAGATTTTCGAGTGGAAGTAGTTTCTTAATTTCAACCGGCGCCGGCTTGATGGCGGCGCCAGAACTGAGCAGTTTTTAACCATGTCTGTCTTCACCCCCCTGGCTCGGCCTGAGCTGGAAACCTTTCTCGCCCCATACGGGCTCGGCCGTCTGCTCGATTTCCAGGGGATCGCCGCCGGCAGCGAAAACACCAACTTCTTCATCAGCATGGAAAAGGGCGAGTTCGTCCTGACCCTGGTCGAACGTGGCCCGGTGCAGGAAATGCCGTTCTTCATCGACCTGCTCGACGTCCTGCACCAAGCCGATCTGCCGGTGCCCTACGCGCTACGCACCACCGACGGCGTGGCCCTGCGCGAGCTGAAAGGCAAGCCGGCACTGCTGCAACCGCGCCTGGCGGGCAAACACATCAAGCAGGCCAACGCCCAGCATTGCGCGCAGGTCGGTGACTTGCAGGCCCATCTGCACCTGGCGACCCAGGGTGACCAGATGATCAAGCGCAAGACCGATCGTGGCCTGGACTGGATGCTGGAAGAGGGCACGCAGTTTCTCTCGCACCTGAGCGATGAACCGCGCGCGCTGCTGCAAAGCGCGCTGGACGAAATCACCCAACAGAAAGAGAAAATTCTCGCGCTGCCCCGGGCAAACATCCACGCTGACCTGTTCCGCGACAATGCGATGTTCGAAGGCACGCACCTGACCGGGCTGATCGACTTCTACAACGCCTGCTCCGGGCCGATGCTTTATGACGTGGCGATTGCCTTGAACGACTGGTGTTCGGACGATGACGGACTGATCGACGGCCCGCGTGCTCGGGCCTTGCTCGGTGCCTACGCGGCACTGCGTCCGTTCACGGCAGCCGAAGCCGAGCTGTGGCCGACCATGCTGCGAGTGGCGTGCGTGCGGTTCTGGCTGTCGCGATTGATCGCGGCGGAATCGTTCGCCGGGCAGGACGTGCTGATTCACGATCCGAAAGAGTTCGAGCAGCGGCTGGCGCAGCGTCAGCAGGTCAGCACACCGCTACCTTTCGCCCTGTAAAAGAAAAAACCGCAGCCTGCGCAGGCTGCGGTTTTTTTGTATCAGAGCGATTCGAGACAACCCGCCAGATCATTCCCCAGCTTCTCCAGCACTTGCTCGTAACCCTGAGCCGTCGCTGGTGTGTAACCGCCCAGCGCATCCAGTTCCGCCAGTTTCACCGGCAGGCCCGCCACCAGGGTTTCGGCCAGGCGTGGGCGCAGCGGTGGCTCACTGAACACGCAGGTCTTGCCGACTTCCTGTAATCGCGCTCGCATTGCCGCGACATGCTGGGCGCCCGGTTGCACTTCCGCCGCGACGCTGAACACGCCGGTGTGTTTCAAGCCGTAGGCATCTTCGAAGTAGTCGAAGGCTTCGTGGAAGACGAAGTAGGGTTTGCCTTCAATACCGGCCAGACGTTTCTTCAAACGCTGATCCAGTGCATCCAGACGCTCGTCGAACGCTTTGGCGTTGTGCTGATAGCGCTCGGCGTTGGCCGGGTCGGCGGCGCTCAGGTCAGCAGCCATTTTGTCGGCAATCACCCGCGCGTTCACTGGCGATAGCCACAAATGCGCATCGAGAGTACCTGGGCGGTGATCGTGATCATGTTCGTCGGCGTCTTCGGCGTGGGAGTGGCTGTCTTCGGCGAAGCGGCGCAGCTTCATGCCCGGCAGGTCCTGCACGGCGATGCTCGGCAACGTACGACCGTTCAGCACGCGAGGCAGGAAACCTTCCATGTCCGGGCCGATCCAGTACAGCAGGTCCACCGATTGCACCTTGCGCACATCGGACGGGCGCAACGCATAGTTATGCGGCGAGGCCCCCGGCGGCAGCAGCACTTCCGGAATCGCCACGCCGTCCTGCACCGCAGCGGCAATCAGTTGCAGTGGCTTGATGCTGGTGAGGACTCTGACTTCGGCCTGAGCCGAACCGATCAGCAGAAAACTGGCGACAAATGCCACAAAAACAGAAAAAAGTCGGGACACGATGACCACTCATGGAGGCGAGAACGGGTAACATAATAACGTCTCTAACCAAACTCGTCGCCGCTCATGCCTATTACCCCGATTGCCAGCCGTCCCCACGACCACTCCCATTGCGTCCACAGCGCCCTGTCCGAGGCCGATGCCTTGTGTGCACAGAAAGGCCTGCGCCTGACCGCATTGCGTCGGCGGGTGCTTGAGCTGGTCTGGCAGAGCCACAAGCCGCTGGGTGCCTACGACATTCTGGCGGTGCTCAGCGAGCAGGACGGCCGCCGCGCCGCGCCGCCGACCGTGTACCGGGCGCTGGATTTCCTGCTGGAAAACGGCCTGGTGCACCGCATCTCTTCGCTGAACGCTTTCGTCGGCTGTGTACACCCGAAACATTCGCACCAGGGCCAGTTCCTGATCTGCCGCGAGTGCCACGCCGCTATCGAACTTGAACAAAAAACCATCAGCGACGCGATTGTCCACAGCGCCAAGGACGTCGGCTTCATCGTCGAAGCCCAGACCGTCGAAGTGGTCGGCCTCTGCTCCGGTTGCCGGGGGGCTTGATGAGCGATGCGTTGATCCGTCTGGAGCAGGTGGCTGTCCGGTTTGCCGGGCAGAACGTGCTGGACAACATTCACCTGAGCGTCGAGCCGGGGCAGATCGTCACCCTGATCGGCCCCAACGGTGCCGGCAAGACCACGCTGGTGCGCGCCGTGCTCGGGTTGCTGAAACCCGACAGCGGCAGCGTCTGGCGCAAGCCGAAATTGCGCGTCGGTTACATGCCGCAAAAGCTTCATGTCGATCCGACCTTGCCGCTTTCAGTGCTGCGTTTCCTGCGTCTGGTGCCGGGCGTCGATCGCCCGCGTGCGCTGGCGGCGCTCAAGGAAGTCGGTGCTGAACACGTCATCGACAGCCCGGTGCAAAGCGTGTCGGGCGGTGAAATGCAGCGCGTGCTGCTGGCTCGGGCACTGCTTCGCGAGCCGGAACTGTTGGTGCTCGACGAGCCGGTGCAGGGCGTCGATGTGGCCGGCCAGGCCGAGCTGTACAGCCTGATCACTCGTCTGCGCGACCGCCACGGTTGCGGGGTGTTGATGGTGTCGCACGATTTGCATCTGGTGATGAGCACCACAGATCAGGTGGTGTGCCTCAACCGTCACGTCTGCTGCTCCGGGCATCCCGAGCAGGTCAGTGGCGACCCCGCTTTCGTCGAGCTGTTCGGCAATCACGCACCGAGCCTGGCGGTCTATCACCACCATCACGACCACGCCCACGACCTGCACGGTTCAGTGGTCAAAGGGCCTTTGACGGGCCAACCTCACGTTCACGGAGATAGCTGCAAGCATGGCTGATTTTCTGTTTTACGCCCTGCTTGCAGGTCTGGCGCTGGCGGTGGTCGCGGGGCCGCTTGGCTCGTTCGTGGTCTGGCGGCGCATGGCCTATTTCGGTGACACCCTGTCCCACGCCGCGCTGTTGGGTGTGGCGCTGGGCTTTCTGCTGGATGTCAGCCCGACCGTGGCGGTCACCGTGGGCTGCCTGTTGCTGGCGGTGCTGCTGGTGACTCTGCAACAGCGCCAGCCGCTGGCCTCCGACACGCTGTTGGGCATTCTTGCACCGAGCACGCTCTCTCTCGGCCTGGTGGTACTAAGCTTCATGCATGAAGTGCGGATCGACCTGATGGCCTATCTGTTCGGCGACCTGCTGGCGATCAGCCCGACCGATCTGGCGTGGATCCTCGGCGGCAGCGCGGCGGTGCTGGTGTTGCTGGTGACGCTGTGGCGCCCGTTGTTGGCGATCACTGTGCACGAAGAACTGGCCCGGGTCGAAGGCCTGCCGGTGGCCGGTCTGCGCATGGCGCTGATGCTGTTGATTGCGGTGGTGATCGCCGTGGCGATGAAAATCGTCGGTGTGTTGCTGATTACGTCGCTGTTGATCATCCCGGCGGCTGCGGCACAACGTCACGCCCGTTCGCCGGAGCAGATGGCGCTGGGCGCGAGCCTGCTGGGCATGCTTGCCGTGTGTGGCGGGCTGGCGCTGTCCTGGTTCAAGGACACCCCGGCCGGCCCGTCAATCGTTGTGACGGCGGCCGCACTGTTTCTGCTGAGTTTTGTTCTGCCCCGTCGAGGGGTGTAGACTTGCTCGTTTTTTGCGCAAATAGAGAGTCGCAGGAATGAAGCCGTTCGCCTCCCGTTATCTGCTCCTTGTCGCATTTTCAGTGCTGCTGGGCGCCTGCCAAAGCACGCCGCCGGTGGCCGAAGCCCCCGATGCGCGGGCCACGGCCATCGCACAGCTGGAGCAAAGCCTGGCCAGCAGCGAACTGGCCACTGCCGAGGACCAGTTGGCAGCCTTGCAGGCCGAAACACCCAACGATCAGTCCCTTGAGCAATACCAGCGTCAGTTGGCCGAAGCCTATCTGCGCCGCAGCCAGATTGTCCTGCAGAAGGGCGATGTGAATGCTGCCGCAACCGCTTTGGCCCGCGCCCGCGCGCTGATGCCCAAGGCCCCGGCGCTGACCGGCGGCGTCAATGGCGCCATCACCCAGGCGCGCAAGGCTGAGCTGGAGAAAGCCGAGGCAGCGCTCCAGGCCGCCGAAGCCAAGCCGAAGGCCAAGGTGATCGATCCGACCGCCGAGAGCACCACGGTTGCGCTGAATATCAACGATAGCCGCAAACTTCGCCGTCAACTCGATGCGATCGCCGCCGATGTGGTGAATTACGACTGTGCGGTGAGCATTCAGGCCCCGCGCACCAATGATTACCCGTGGCTGGCGACGTTGATCACCAAGCGCGTGAAGAAGCTCGATCCGGATTTCGATCTGAAGATCGAAAAACAGATCCTGCGCAGCATTCCCGCTCAAGTGGTCTTGAGTCCTCGCAAGCCATAAGAAATCGCGAGCAGGCTCGCTCCCACAGGTACAACGTGATTCCTGTGGGAGCGAGCCTGCTCGCGATGACTATTTCAGACATTACAAAACTATCAAGCCGGAATCGCCTTGGCCTTCGCCTCACGATCCCAAACCCGATGCTGCCCGATCGCAGCAAAGAATGGCTTGGTCAGCGCGCCAACATCCTTGCCTTCTAGCAACCCCGCATCCGCCTCCAGCTTCAGCACGTCCAGCAACTGTTTGGCCTCGCCATGCAGCGCAATCGCCTTCAGGTGTTTGTACGCCTCCAGCAGGTAATGCAACGCCACGCCGTCACCGCTCAATGCCTTGACCGACGCCGCGCCACCCGGCACGAACACCGCGTCGAACGCTACCGATGGCAAACCCTCCATCGACGCATCCACCGCCAGGCTTTTGCCATCGGCCGTCTTCACCGGCGCCGAAGTCGGGCCGAGCAGCTTGGCGTGTGCACCTTCTGCCGCCAGAGCCTTCTTCATTGCATCAATTGCGGCACCATCGACGCCGTTTGCCGCCAGAATCGCCACTTTTCGCGTCTTGATATTCTCCGGCAAGAGGTTGGCCTGGCTCAGGGACGGTGAGTGATCCAAAGATGTTTTGCGCACCTCGACCGTGCCTTTGGCTGGCGCCGGAAGACCAAGATTCGCAGCCACACGCTTGGCCAGTTCCAGATCGATATTGGCCAGAATCTCGTTCACCTCCCGCACACGAATGTGTTCCCGCTCAACCTTGCCCAGCTCGAAGCTGTAGGCCGAGATGATGTGTTCCTGCTCGTGCTTGCTCATGCTCTTGAAGAACAGCCGCGCCTGGGAGAAGTGATCGCTGAACGACTCGCTGCGCTGGCGGATCTTGTTGGCGTCGATGCGTTCCGGGTAGCTCTCGAACCCGCCGTCCTGTGCAGCCGGCGGAGTTTCTTTCGGCCAGCCGCCATCAATGGAGTTGGGTTCATAAGAGGCCCGGCCCTTGTCGATCACCGTGCGGTGCTGGGCATCGCGCTGGCCGTTGTGGAACGGTGCCACCGGGCGATTGATCGGCAACTCATGAAAGTTCGGCCCGCCGAGTCGGCTGATCTGCGTGTCGGTGTAGGAAAACAGCCGGCCTTGCAGCAGCGGGTCATTGGAGAAGTCGATGCCCGGTACGATATGGCCGGGGCAGAACGCGACCTGCTCGGTCTCGGCGAAGAAGTTGTCCGGGTTGCGGTTGAGGGTCATCTTGCCCAGCGGCGTGATAGGCACGATTTCCTCGGGGATCAGTTTGGTCGGGTCGAGAATGTCGAAATCGAAGTCGTGCTCGTTTTCCTCCTCGATGACCTGTACGCCAAGTTCCCATTCCGGGTAGTCACCCATTTCGATGGCTTCCCACAGATCGCGCCGATGGTAGTCGGTGTCTTTGCCCGCAAGTTTTTGCGCCTCGTCCCACACCAGCGAACAGGTCCCGGCGGTAGGGCGCCAGTGGAATTTGACGAAGCGCGATTTGCCCTCGGCGTTGATCAGCCGGAAGGTGTGCACGCCAAAGCCCTGCATGCTGCGCAGGCTTTTCGGAATGGCCCGGTCGGACATGGCCCAGATGACCATGTGCGCCGATTCCGGCACCAGCGACACGAAGTCCCAGAAGGTGTCGTGAGCTGAGCCGCCCGTAGGTATTTCGTTGTGCGGTTCGGGTTTTACGGCGTGAACGAAGTCGGGAAACTTGATCGCGTCCTGAATGAAGAACACCGGCATGTTGTTGCCGACCAGATCGAAGTTGCCTTCGTCGGTGAAGAACTTCACGGCAAAACCGCGTACGTCACGTACGGTGTCGCCGGAGCCACGAGGCCCCTGCACTGTGGAAAAACGTACGAACACCGGGGTTTTCTTCCCCGGATCCTGCAGGAAACCGGCCTTGGTCAGCGCCGAATGGTTCTCGTAGCTCTGAAAGAACCCATGGGCGCCAGTGCCGCGGGCATGGACGATGCGTTCGGGAATCCGCTCATGGTCAAAGTGCGTGATTTTCTCACGCATGATGAAGTCTTCCAGCAGCGACGGTCCGCGAGGCCCGGCCTTGAGCGTGTTCTGGTTGTCCGCGACCTTCACGCCCTGATTGGTGCGCAGGGCCTGGCCGGTGGCGTCGGAACGGAATTTTTCCAGGCTGTCGAGTTTGGCGTTGGTGTTGGCGCGATCCGGGGTGTCGGTGCCGGCCATCTGGCTTTTGTCTGTGGCAGGTTTTTTCGTACTCATCAGTCGTGAACTCCTGTCTGTCCCGAATTTCTCCGGGACGCTTGAGTGTTTCCCGGGCACGGCACCCAGGGTTTTCAAGTCGCTTATCTAGTGACTGACGAGGGTTTTGGGCGTTCCTTTTTTATGACCTTTAGTCCTGTTATTGCCAAATCGAAGGTTAATTGCGAAATAAATGCTAAGAACCTCTATACGGACAGGCTAAAATGCGCGCCCGGCTAACCGCTGATCCTTTTCCAACGCGCCCCACAAGGTTCGCTACGTGATCGAGTTTCAAAACGTCCATAAGACTTACCGCGTCGCCGGTAAGGACATCACTGCGCTGCACCCGACCAGCTTCTCCATCGAGAACGGTCAGGTGTTCGGCCTGATTGGCCATTCCGGCGCGGGGAAAAGTACCCTGCTGCGTCTGATCAATCGCCTGGAAGATTCCAGTGGCGGCAAGATCATTGTCGACGGTGAAGAAGTCACCGCACTGGACGCCAACGGCCTGCGCCGTTTCCGCCAGCAGGTCGGGATGATCTTCCAGCACTTCAACCTGCTGGCGTCCAAGACCGTGGCCGACAACGTCGCGCTGCCGCTGACCCTGGCCGGTGAACTGTCCCGCGCCGAGATCGACCAGCGTGTGGCCGAGTTGCTGGCGCGGGTCGGTCTGTCCGATCACGCCAAAAAGTATCCGGCACAGCTGTCCGGCGGCCAGAAGCAGCGCGTCGGCATCGCCCGCGCCCTGGCGACCAAGCCGAAAATCCTGCTGTGCGATGAGGCCACCAGCGCTCTCGACCCGCAGACCACGGCGTCGGTCCTGCAACTGTTGGCCGAGATCAACCGCGAGCTGAAACTGACCATCGTCCTGATCACTCACGAGATGGACGTGATTCGCCGTGTCTGCGATCAGGTGGCGGTGATGGACGCCGGCGTGATCGTCGAACAAGGTTCGGTGGCCGAGGTGTTCCTGCATCCGAAGCACCCGACCACCAAGCGTTTCGTTCAGGAAGACGAGCAGATCGACGAGAGCGAGCAGCGCGATGACTTCGCTCACGTGCCGGGCCGCATCGTGCGTCTGACCTTCCAGGGCGAAGCGACCTACGCGCCGTTGCTGGGTACCGTCGCCCGGGAAACCGGCGTGGACTACAGCATCCTGGCCGGTCGTATCGACCGCATCAAAGACATTCCTTACGGGCAATTGACCCTCGCCGTCACCGGTGGCGACATGGACGCGGCGTTCGCCCGTTTCACCGCCGCTGACGTTCACATGGAGGTGTTGCGCTAATGGCAGACCTGATGAGTTTCTTCACCAATATCGACTGGTACGAAATCTGGCTGGCCACCGGCGACACCATGATGATGCTCGGCGGTTCGCTGCTGTTCACTGTGTTGCTCGGCCTGCCGCTGGGCGTGCTGCTGTTCCTCTGCAGCCCGCGTCAGTTGCTCGAAGCCAAAGGCGTGTACGCGCTGCTGTCGCTGGTGGTGAACATCCTGCGTTCGCTGCCGTTCATTATTCTGTTGATCGTGATGATCCCGTTCACCGTGCTGATCACCGGCACCTCGCTGGGCGTGGCCGGTGCGATTCCGCCGCTAGTGGTGGGTGCAACGCCGTTCTTCGCGCGGCTGGTGGAAACCGCTCTGCGTGAAGTCGATCGCGGCATCATCGAAGCGACCCAGTCGATGGGCGCGACCACTCGCCAGATCATCATGAACGCCTTGCTGCCGGAGGCCCGTCCGGGCATCTTCGCAGCGATTACGGTGACGGCGATTACACTGGTTTCCTACACGGCGATGGCCGGTGTGGTCGGCGCCGGTGGCCTGGGTGACCTGGCGATCCGTTTCGGCTATCAGCGTTTCCAGACTGACGTGATGATCGTGACCGTGGTGTTGCTGCTGATTCTGGTGCAGGTGCTGCAAATGGTCGGCGACCGACTGGTCGTACATTTCTCGCGCAAATAACCCGGTTTGGTAATCAAAAAATGAGCCGGCCATTCGCTGGCAGGTGCCACACGGGCATCTCAAAAGGAGTTAGCTGAATGAAAAAACTGATCGCTGCTTTCGCTGCCGTAGCCGCTTTTTCGGCTCACGCTGAAACCCTGACCGTTGCCGCCACCCCGGTGCCGCACGCGGAAATCCTCGAATTCGTGAAGCCGGCACTGGCCAAAGAGGGCGTGGATCTGAAGGTCAAGGTCTTCACCGATTACATCCAGCCGAACGTGCAGGTGGCTGAAAAGCGTCTGGATGCCAACTTCTTCCAGCACCAGCCGTACCTCGATGAGTTCAACAAGGCCAAGGGCACCAGCCTGGTTGCCGTGACCGGCGTACACCTGGAGCCGCTGGGCGCCTACTCGAGCAAGATCAAGAAAATCGAAGACCTGCCAGGCGGTGCCAACGTGGTGATCCCGAACGACGCCACCAACGGCGGCCGTGCGCTGTTGCTGCTGGACAAGGCGGGCGTGATCAAACTGAAAGACTCGAAAAACATCCTGTCGACCGTCAAGGACATCGCTGAAAACCCGAAAGACCTGAAGATCCGTGAACTGGAAGCCGCGACCATCCCGCGTGTGCTGACCCAGGTCGACCTGGCACTGATCAACACCAACTACGCGCTGGAAGCCAAGCTGGATCCGTCCAAGGACGCGCTGGTTATCGAAGGCAACGACTCGCCGTACGTGAACATCCTGGTGTCCCGCGCGGACAACAAGGACAGCGACGCCATGCAGAAACTGGCCGCCGCCCTGCACAGCCCGGAAGTGAAGAAATTCATTACCGAGAAGTACAAAGGCGCGGTATTGCCGGCGTTCTGATTCGGACGCCGCAACGAAAAAGGGGACGCCACTGGCGTCCCCTTTTTTGTCCCCAAAACACATCCCCTGTGGGAGCGGGCTTGCCCGCGAAAGCGGTGGGTCAGATAAACATAGGTCGACTGACACACCGCATTCGCGAGCAAGCCCGCTCCCACATTGGAACAGTGCTGTTCTTACTTGCGGTTCAGCATCACCGGCAACTGCGCCACCAGCTTGGCATTATTCAACGGCGCCCGAATAAACCCACGCTGCGTACCATCAGGCCCGATCACCGCCAGGTTCCCACTGTGATCCACCGTGTAATTCGGCTTGCTGGTGTCCGCCGGAATGAACGGAATGCTCACTGCGTTCGCCACCTTCTGCAGCTCCTCGATCGATTTCGGCGTCAGGCCGATGAACTGTGGATCGAAGTAGCCCAGGTACTGCTTCAACTGCGCAGGGTTGTCGCGGTTCGGGTCGACGCTGACCAGCACGATCTGCAACTTGTCCACAGCATCCTTCGGCAGCTCGCTCTTGATCTGGCGCAGTTGGGCGAGGGTGGTCGGGCAGATGTCCGGGCAGAAGGTGTAGCCGAAGAACAGCAGGCTCCACTTGCCCTTGAGCTCGTTGATCGTAACCGGTTGGCCGTCCTGATTGGTCATCGTCACGTCCGGCAGGTTGCGACTCTGCGGCAGCAGGATGATGCCGGCGTCGATCAGTGCGGTCGGGTCGCCCTGGCCCTTGCCGCTCAGCACTTTGTTGACGGTCAGGCCGAGGATCAGCGCGATCACGGCGACGAGGATGAAGACGGTTTTCTGGGTTCGAGTCATAGGTTCAACAGTAAGTAGTGGTCTACGAGCAGGGCGATGAACAGCAGAAACAAGTACCAGATAGAGTACTTGAAGGTGTTGATCGCCGCGTGCGGCCGGGTGCCACGGTACAGCACCACGGCCCATTGCAGAAACCTTGCGCCCAGCCCGAGCGCGCAGATCAGGTACAGCAGGCCGCTCATGTGGATCACATACGGCAGCAGGCTGACCGCCAGCAGGGCGAAGGTGTACAGCAGAATGTGCACCTTGGTGTAGTGCTCGCCGTGGGTGACCGGCAGCATCGGAATGTCGGCCTTGGCGTATTCCTCCTTGCGATGGATCGCCAGCGCCCAGAAGTGCGGCGGGGTCCAGGCGAAAATGATCAGCACCAGCAGCAACGGTTCGGCGCTGACGTGACCGGTGGCAGCGGTCCAGCCGAGCAGCGGCGGGGCGGCGCCGGCGAGGCCGCCGATGACGATGTTCTGCGGCGTAGCGCGTTTGAGGAAACCGGTGTAGATCACCGCGTAGCCGAGCAGCGAGGCCAGGGTCAGCCACGCGGTCAGCGGATTGGTGAAGGTCAGCAACAACGCCTGGCCGAGCAGCGCCAGCACCAGTGCAAACGTCAGTGCAGCGGCAGGCGAGACCCGACCCTCGGCCAGCGGCCGTTTGTGGGTACGAGCCATGACCGCGTCGATGCGCCGGTCCACCACGTGATTGACCGCCGCCGCGCCGCCGGCACACAGCGCGATCCCCAGGTTGCCGAACACCAGCACCGTCCACGGCACCCCGGCGCGGGTCGCGAGGAACATGCCGACCAGCGAGGTGATGAGCATCAGCACCACGACTTTCGGTTTGGTCAGCTCCAGGTAATCACGCCAGATCGCCTGTCCGTGACGTTCGCCGATCAGAACCGCCATGGCGTCTCTCCTTTTATCGTGATGGGCGCGGCCGACTGTTTACGCGGGCTCAGACGCCAGCGCACAAGCATCGGCTGCTTGACCCGAACCAGACTGGTTCGCGCGTGATAGTTGACCAGCACCATGGTCAGCAGCAGCGCCGCGCCACCGGCGTTGTGCGCCACGGCCACCGGCAGCGGCAGATGAAACAGCACGTTGCTGATGCCGAGGGTGATCTGCGCGGCGAGGGCGATCAGCACCAGCCCGGCCAGTCGGGTCATGCCCACCACTTTCAGTTGCCAGGCCAGACCGAGCAGGGCGACCGTCACCAGCAACGCGCCGATGCGGTGGGTCAGGTGAATCGCCGTGCGCGCATCGCTGTCGAGTTGTCCGCCGAGGTAATTGGGGCCGATATGTTGGGTCAGGTGAAAGCCATTGGCGAAATCCGCCGGCGGCAACCATTGACCGTGGCAGGTCGGGAAGTCGATGCAGGCCACCGCCGCATAGTTGGAACTGACCCAGCCACCCAGCGCAATCTGACCGATCACCAGCAACAGGCCGGCAGTCGCCCAATATTGCAGACGCTTGGGCACGGTCAGCGCCGGCAGCACGCCGGACAATCTCAACGTCAGCAGAAACAGCAGACTCAAGGTCGCGAAACCACCGAGCAAATGCCCGGTCACCACTTGCGGCCAGAGCTTGAGCGTCACCGTCCACATGCCGAACGCCGCCTGAGCGAACACCACCGCCAGCAGAAACAGCGGCAGTTTCAGCGGTTGCCCCGGATGCCGCCGATTGACCCACGCCCGCCCGGCCAGAATCGAAATCAGCAGGCCCAGGGTGCCGGCGAAGTAGCGGTGGATCATCTCGTTCCAGCCTTTGTGCGCTTCCACTGGCGAGTCGGGGTAATGCAGTTCGGCATGGGCCAGTTGGGCTTCGCTTTTCGGCACGCTGATAAACCCGTAGCAGCCCGGCCAGTCCGGGCAGCCGAGGCCGGCGTGGGTCAGGCGGGTGTAGGCGCCGAGCAGCACCACGATCAGTGCCAGCAGGGTGGCAAACAGCGCGAGGCGAAATCCAGGTTTGGCCATGACGATGCCCTTATCCGATGTTCGACAGTTTCAGCAGGTGGCGCAGGTCGTTGAGCAGATCCTTGCCCTTGACGCTCGGGTCGTAGCGCAGCACGAGGTTGCCGTGGGGATCGATGATCCACAGTTGCGGCGTGGCCTTGTCGCCGGTCGCCTTGCTGAACGCGGCGGAATCCAGCGGGTAACGTTGCAGTTGCGGATATTCACGGGTCAGCTTGGCTTCGTAGTCGGCGCTCAACGGCTGTGCGGCGGCGAGGGCGTGGCTGGCGCGTCCGGCATCGCGGCCGAGGCCGATCTGGATCTGCCGCGCCAGGTACACCAGTTGCTGGCAATCCACCGCACAGTCTTTCGGCGCGGTCACCAACATCTGCCAGCGTTCTTCGTCAGCCGTCACGCCGAGGTCGGCACGGCTCTGGCCGTTGCCGATCAGTTCGCCGTGATAGCTGCGACCGTCCGGCACCCAGAACTGCAGCTTGTACATGCCGGTGGCGAGGATCATCGGGCCGACGACGCCCAGCACGATCAGCAGCAGTTGAATGCGTCCGCGGCGGCGACCGGCCGGGGCTTTGGCTTCAGACATGCTGGGTGGATTCATGGCCGCTCCCATGGTGTTTCTCCTTCGCGTTGTGCAATCCGAGGTAGATGTAGAGACCGAACAGGGCGGTGGCCATGGCGAACCACTGCACGGCGTAACCGAGGTGTTTTTCCGGGCCCATGGCAACTACGGGCCAGTCGGCCTGATAGCTGGCGGGACCCGGTTCTGCGCGCAATTCATAGGCGAAGCCGTCGCGCTCGAGGGTTTTCCACAATTTGGCCGGTTCGACGGCGGTGACGGTTTGCGGCCAGGTGCTGCTGACCGGGTCGGCGTGCAGCTGGAAGGTCGCGCCGGGGGCGACGTACACCCAGGCATCGACATTCACGGCATCGGCCGGTGTCTTGAATTGCGGGGTAATGCGCCGGTCCGACCAGGGCAGCCAGCCGCGATTGACCAGCAGCCATTGGCCGCTGCGCTGATCCTGAAACGGTTGCAGCAATTCGACGCCGACCTTGCCGTCCCGCTGCCGGTTGTCCAGCAGCAGGCTGTGCGCCGCATCGAACTGACCGTGCAGATGCACCCGGCGAAAGGCCGGATCGGCGCTGTGCAGCAGTTCGGTGCTGGCCATCGGCTCGGCGGCGCGGCGTTCGGCGTAACTGGCGAGCAGGGCGGTTTTCTCCGCGCCCCGGCCCAGTTGCCAGAAGCCCAGCGAAATCAGCAGCGGCAGCAGCAAGGCGACCACCAGCGTCGGCACGACGCCCGGCCGGAAGCGCTTCATGGTCGCGCCAGAAAATCAGTGAACGCGATCGCTATACTCAACTGCATCGCTTGTTCCCCCGGAGTTCTTCCCATGCTCAAAGCAGCGATCGTCCTGATGCTGATTGCCACGGTGATCAGCCTGTTCAGCGGCCTGTTTTTCCTGGTCAAGGACGACAGCAGTTCAAATCGCCTGGTCATCGCCTTGAGTGTTCGGGTGGCATTGGCCGCTTGCACCGTCGGCTTGATTGCCTGGGGTTTCTACAGCGGCCAACTGGTGTCGCATGCGCCCTGGTAGCTCTGTCCTTCAGAGCACGTAAACGAAGATGAACAAGCCGATCCACACCACATCGACGAAGTGCCAGTACCAGCTCGCAGCTTCGAAGCCGAACTGGTGCTCGTTGTCGAAGTGGCCCTTCATGATGCGCATCAGCATCACGAACAGGATGATCGTGCCGATGGTCACGTGGGCGCCGTGGAACCCGGTGAGCATGAAGAACGTCGCGCCGTAGATCCCCGAACCGAGGGTCAGGCCCAGTTCGTGATAGGCATGCATATACTCCTCGGCCTGCAAGGCGAGGAAGCCGCAACCCAGCAGCACGGTGATCGCCAGCCACAGTTTCAGCGCACCGCGATGGCCTTTCTTCAGGGCGTGGTGAGCGATGGTGATGGTCACGCTGGAGCTCACCAGCAGGATGGTGTTGACCAGCGGCAGGCCCCAGGGGCTGATGACTTCCTTGGGCGGCGGGAACAGTTTCGGATCCGGTGTGTGCAACAGCGGCCAAGTGAACTGGAAGTTCGGCCAGAGCATGTGGGCGATGCCTTTGGTGCCTTCGCCGCCCAGCGCCGGGCCGGAGATGTGCCGCACATAGAACAGTGCGCCGAAAAAGGCGATGAAGAACATCACCTCGGAGAAAATGAACCAGCTCATGCCCCAGCGGAACGAGCGGTCCAGCTGCGGGCTGTACAACCCCGCGCGGCTTTCCTTGATCACCGTGCCGAACCAGCCGAACAGCATGTACGCCAGCAACAGGCCACCAACGAAAAAGATCAGCGGGCCGTGGGATTCAGGGCGCGCTGCCTTCAGGTCGTTGAACCAGGTGGCCAGGCCGTAGACCGTGATGACCATACCGAAGGTCGCGATGATCGGCCATTTGCTCTGGGCCGGGACGTAGTAGTGCTCATGAGTTGCCATTTATTGTTCTCCTTATCGGGCACGCTTAACCGCCAGTGTTTGCAGCCACCGGAGGATGTCGGGCGGTGATATCGAACAGCGTGTAGGACAGCGTCAGGTGCTTCACGTCCTTGGGCATGTCGCGGTCAACGATGAAACGCACCGGCATCTCGATCTGCTGACCGGGCTGCAGCACCTGCTGGGTAAAGCAAAAGCATTCGGTCTTGTGGAAATACGCCGCCGCATTGCTCGGCGCGATGCTTGGCACTGCTTGCGCGCTCATCGGTTTGTCGGTGGGATTGCGGGCGATGAAGATCATCTCGTTCACCGCGCCGGGGTTGGCCGTCAGTTCGTCATGCTTGGGATAGAAGTCCCACGGCATGTCGGCGGTGTTGGTCGACAGAAATTGCACCCGCACCTGCCGCGAGGCATCGACGGTCTGCTCGCCCTCGTACTGCCCGGCGGTCTTGCCGTTGATGCCGAACGCCTTGCACATCACGTCGTAGATCGGCACCAGGGCAAAACCGAAGACGAACATCGCCACCACCACACCGAGCAATCGGGTGACCAGCTTCTTCATCGAAATCGAGTCAGCCATGATTAATGTCTCTACCGAGAGCCCTTGTGGGAGCGAGCCTGCTCGCGATGCAGGCGCTACGGTCTAGCAGACAGACCGCGTCATCGTTCATCGCGAGCAGGCTCGCTCCCACATAGGGTTGGATTTTCATTTCACTTCCGGTGGCGTGGTGAAGGTGTGATACGGCGCCGGCGACGGCACGCTCCACTCCAGACCTTCGGCGCCATCCCACGGTTTGGCCGGAGCCGGCTCGCCGCCACGGATGGTCTTGATCACGATGAACAGGAAGAAGATCTGCGTGGCACCGAACATGAACGCGCCGATCGACGAGACCATGTTGAAGTCGGCGAACTGCAGGTTGTAGTCCGGAATCCGTCGTGGCATCCCCGCCAGTCCCACGAAGTGCATCGGGAAGAAGGTCAGGTTCATGCCGACGAAGGACAGCCAGAAGTGCAGCTTGCCCAGGGTTTCGTCGTACATGTGGCCGGTCCATTTCGGTAGCCAGTAATAGGCCGACGCGAATATCCCGAAGATCGCCCCGGGCACCAGCACGTAGTGGAAATGCGCGACCACGAAGTAGGTGTCCTGGTACTGGAAATCCGCCGGGGCGATGGCCAGCATCAGCCCGGAGAAACCGCCGATGGAGAACAGGATCACAAACGCCACGGCAAACAGCATCGGCGTTTCGAAGGTGATCGAGCCCTGCCACATGGTGCTGGCCCAGTTGAACACTTTCACCCCGGTGGGCACGGCGATCAGCATGGTCGCGTACATGAAGAACAGCTCGCCAACCAGCGGGATGCCGACCACGAACATGTGGTGCGCCCAGACGATGAAGGACAGGAACGCGATGCTCGCCGTCGCGTAGACCATCGAGGTGTAGCCGAACAGCGGCTTGCGCGAGAAGGTCGGGATGATCTGGCTGACGGCGCCGAAAGCCGGCAGGATCATGATGTACACCTCGGGGTGGCCGAAGAACCAGAACACGTGCTGGAACAGCACCGGGTCACCGCCACCGGCGGCACTGAAGAAGCTGGTGCCGAAGTGGATGTCCATCAGCATCATCGTTACGCACCCGGCCAGCACCGGCATCACCGCGATCAGCAGGAACGCGGTGATCAGCCAGGTCCAGACGAACAGCGGCATTTTCATCAGGGTCATGCCGGGGGCGCGCAGGTTGAGGATGGTGGCGATCACGTTGATCGCGCCCATGATCGAACTGATCCCCATCAGGTGGATGGCGAAGATGAAGAACGTCACGCTTTCCGGGGCATAGGTGGTGGACAGCGGCGCGTAGAAGGTCCAGCCGAAGTTCGGCCCGCCACCGGGGGTGAACAGGGTCGAGACCAGCAGCAGGAACGCCGCCGGCAGCAGCCAGAAGCTGAAGTTGTTCATCCGTGGCAGGGCCATGTCCGGCGCGCCGACCATCAACGGGATCATCCAGTTGGCGAGGCCGACGAACGCCGGCATCACCGCGCCGAACACCATTACCAGGCCGTGCATGGTGGTCATCTGGTTGAAGAACGCAGGCTCGACGATCTGCAATCCGGGCTGGAACAGCTCGGCACGGATCACCATGGCGAACGAGCCGCCGAGCAGGAACATGCAGAACGCAAACCACAGGTACAGCGTGCCGATGTCCTTGTGGTTGGTGGTCAGCACCCAGCGCATCAGGCCTTTGGCGGGGCCGTGGGCGTGGTCGGCATGACCGTGGTCATCGATAACAGCGCTCATGGCCGGTCTCCTTCAAGTGAGTGGACTGGGCAGGCCGGGGCGCCTTGCCCCGACCGGTTCACGAAGTACGCAATAGACCGGCTCATTTGCTTTCCGCCTGTTTCAGCTCCAGCACTTCTTTTGGCGTGACCATGTCGCCCTTGTTGTTGCCCCAGGCGTTACGTTCGTAGGTCACGACCGCTGCGATATCGACTTCCGAGAGTTGTTTGCCAAACGCCGCCATGGCGGTGCCCGGCTTGCCGTGGAACACCAGACTCAGGTGCGCCTCTTTCGGGCCGGTGGCGATTTTCGAGCCCTTGAGTGCCGGGAACATTGGCGGCAGGCCCTGGCCTTCAGCCTGGTGACAGGCGACGCAGGTGGTGTGGTAGATCTTGTCGCCACGTTCCTTGAGCTCGTCGAGGGTCCATTCCTTGCTGGTCAGCTCTTTGAGCTGCGCAGCCTCGGCCTTGCGGTCGGCCAGCCATTTTTCGTAGTCGGCCTTCTCCTTGACGTCGACCACGATCGGCATGAAGCCGTGATCCTTGCCGCACAGCTCGGCGCACTGGCCACGGTAGAGGCCGGGCTTGTCGATGCGGGTCCAGGCTTCGTTGACGAACCCCGGGATCGCATCGCGCTTGACCGCAAAAGCGGGCACCCACCAGGAGTGGATCACGTCGGCAGACGTGACGAGGAAGCGCACTTTGGCGCCGATCGGCAGCACCAATGGCTTGTCGACCTCGAGCAGATAATGCTCGCCCTTGGCTTCCTTGTTGTGGATCTGCTCGGCGGGGGTGGCCAGGTTGCTGAAGAACTCGACATCCTGGCCCAGGTATTTGTAGTGCCACTTCCACTGATAGCCGGTGATCTGGATATCGATATCCGGCTCACTGGTGTCGTACATCTTGATCAGGGTCGCGGTCGCCGGAACGGCCATCGCCACCAGAATCAGCAGCGGGACGACGGTCCAGAGAATTTCGACGGTGGTGCTTTCGTGGAATTTTGCGGCGACCTGCCCGGTAGAACGACGGTGCACCATCATCGACCAGAACATGGCGCCGAAGACGATGATCCCGATCACCACACAGATCCAGAAAATGGTCATGTGCAGGTCGAATACTGCGTGACTGATTTCGGTCGCTCCAGGCGCCATATTCACAGTCCAGGCAGCTTGCACCGGGCTGAAAATCGACCACAACAGGAGGCCCATCCAGACGTGTGGATGTCGCATCATTGCGGGTTCCCCTTATCGTTCTTGTTATCCCGCCGGCTTTCACCAGAGGCAAGGGAGCGGCTGCATCAGACTACGAACTTGAATCGCCGGGCCTTGCTGCGTGGGCAGTCGGGCGTCATCAGCTAACTCCATTCAATGGCGAGTATAGACAGCGGCTGAAAAATGCAATGTGCGGACGTAAATCGAATGAAACAGCTGGCACTTGCGTTCCAGGGCACGAATGGAGAAGGATGCAGACGAGTGGTGGCAAACCGATATAACGCCGGTGCATCAAGGATGAAATAATTATGACAAATGCGTCTTAGCATTTTTCGTAAGCCAGCTAAGTTATGTCTTCCCTATTTCATTGCCTTGTTTCCTGGAGTTTTCATGAACACCGCCGCATTGCGCGAGCAGATCCACATAGCCCGACAACACGAGATCGAAACCGGAAAGCTGACCCGTCAGCTCGAAAGCCAACTGCAACACCTGCACCCGGCCATTCGGTTGCCGGAAACCGACGCCAACGGCGTGCTGACGCGTTTTGTCGCCGCCTACATCGATGAAGTGCCAGATCTGCTGGATGCAGCCAATGAAGTCGCCAGGGAAGCGGGAATCGAGTCACAGATCACACCGGTGCTGAAAATCGCCGAACAGTACTTTCTCCAGCCGCCGGTCGGCCTGGACAGTCTGCTGGACGAAGCCTATCTGGCGCACCGTTTTGTCGAAGAGGTCAACGACCTGTACATCAAGCATTTCGGCCAGCCACTGATCCCCCTGGACATGACGGTCGCCAATCTGATTGCTCACCAGTTGCTCGGTGAGGAATTTGCCAACCAACTCGATGAAGTGGTGCATCACGCGGTGGACAGCATGCTCGACGACGACAGCTTTGCGCTGGAGTCGGTGGAAGCCTACCGCGAGAAACTCAGCAGCCCGGACACCGGTGCGGCGTGGAAACGCTGGCCGTGCATGAGTCGCCGTCTGGGCGTGGGTCTGGAGCTGGATCAGCCTGCTGCCTGATTTCCTTGTGTCATCAATCCAATGTGGGAGCGAGCCTGCTCGCGAATGCGGTCGATCATTCAACATCTCTGTTGGCTGATGTAACGTTTTCGCGAGCAGGCTCGCTCCCACAGAATTTGTGTTTTGGGGTCGATTATTTAACCCGCCGCACCAATCCCGGTATTGGTCCGCACCCGTCCTTCCAGTCTGCGCTTCAACCCACGCGACTCGATCAACAGCTTCGAACCCTTGGCCCCATTGGCCCGGCCCCACTCTTCGAGCAGTTCCAGACACGAATGGTCGATGTAGCTCAGGTTATTGAGCGGCACATGCACCGTCGTGCCCGGCGGAATGCTGCCCAGCACCTGAGTCAATGCCGGCACTTTGAGGAACGTTGCCGCGCCCACCAGACGCAACTCCATTTCCCCGTCCTGCGGCAGATCGATCAGGCTGATTTTCAGGCGCGAGGCCTTGAACGCCAGCTTCACCAGGGTCAGGCCGAAACCGATCAGCACGCCGGTCAACAGGTCGGTGAAGATGATCGCCAGCGCCGTGGCGGCGTAGGTGAACATCGGCATCCGGCCATAACGCCCCAGACCACGGAACGCCTTCAGATCCACCAGTTTGAAACCGGTGTAGACCAGAACGCCCGCCAGACTCGCCACCGGAATGCTCTGCAGCACGCTCGACAGCAACAGCACGAACGCCAGCAGCCACAGGCCATGGAAAATCGTCGAGTAGCGCGTGGTGGCGCCGGCCTGGACGTTGGCCGAACTGCGTACGATGACCCCGGTCATCGGCAGTGCGCCGACCAGACCGCAAAGCATGTTGCCGACGCCTTGCGCCGACAGTTCGCGGTCGAAGTCCGAACGCGGGCCGCTGTGCATGCGATCCACTGCGGCGGCGGACAGCAGGGTTTCGGCGCTGGCGATGAAGGCCACGGCGAACGCGGCAATCAGCAGCGTCGGGTCGGCCAGGCTCAGCAGATCCGCCGGTTTCAGCCAGTCGATGGCTTCGGCCAGATTCGCCGGCACTTCAACCCGCTTCACTTGCAGCGCCAGCAAAAGGCTGGCACCTGTCGCCAGCCCGACACCGAGCAGCGCGCCCGGAATGAAACGCAGCGAATGGGGGCGGAATTTCTCCCACAGCCACATCACCGCGATGGTCGACAGCCCGAGCAGCCCGGCCTGCCAGCCAACGGACGGCAAGGCCTGCGCCACCGCGCCGGGGAATGCCGTGAGGTTGTCGAGACCTGAAGGTTTCGGTGACGCATCGAGCATCACATGCACCTGTGAGAGCACGATCAACACACCAATACCGGCAAGCATGCCGTACACCACCGCTGGCGCCGTGACCCGAAACCAGCAGCCGAGCTTAAGACGCCCGGCCACCAGTTGCAGGAAACCGGCGAGCAGCAGGATCGGCCCGAGCATCTCGATACCGTGCTGACGCACCAGCTCGAATACCAGCACCGCCAGACCCGCTGCCGGCCCGCTGACCTGTAACGGCGAACCCGCCAGCCAGCCCACCACCAGACCGCCGATGATCCCGGTGATCAGACCTTTGGCCGGTGGCAGCCCCGAAGCAATGGCAATGCCCATGCACAGCGGCAGGGCGACCAGAAACACAACCACCGAAGCGAGCAGCTCCCGTGGCAACACAGCTTTCAATTGAGCCGCACGCATGATGACTCTCCCGAAGTTTTCTTCAGGCGTGGCGAAGCCGGGTCGCTTGAACTGCGACCGGCGTCAGACCACACGGATGTTTAGGAGGATTCAGAAGCGCGCTTTGGGCGTCGCCACCGGAATCGGATGGCTGCCGTCCAGCGGCAGGAAGCGTCCCTGATCCGCGTCGTAAGCTTTGATTTCGCTGGTTTCGATGTTGTAGACCCAGCCATGGATGAACAGATGACCGTTCGCCATGCGCGAGGCTACCGAAGGATGGGTACGCAAGTGCTGCAGTTGGGCGATGACGTTCTCCTCGGTGAGGATCGGCATGCTTTCTTTTTCGTCGGTGCAGTTGCAGTTGTCATGCACCATGGTTTTCGCGACTTCGGCGTGGCGCAGCCAGGCTTTGACCGTCGGCATTTTTTCCAGGCTGTGCGGATTGAGTACCGCGCGCATGGCGCCGCAATCGGAGTGACCGCAAATGATGATGTGCTGCACGCCAAGGGCCAGTACCGCGTATTCGATGGCGGTGGATACGCCACCGTTCATCTGGCCGTAGGGCGGCACGACATTGCCGACGTTACGGGTCACGAACAGATCGCCGGGGGAGCTCTGGGTGATCAGTTCGGGCACGATGCGCGAGTCGGCGCAAGTGATGAACATCGCCCGTGGCGACTGGGCCGTGGCGAGTTTCTTGAAGAGTTCTTCCTGCTGCGGGAAGACCTCATGATGAAAATGCAAAAAGCCGTCAACGATATGTCGCAGTGCTGCATCGGCGGAATCCGCCCCGGGGACGGCTTGCGCCGACGCAGCCAACGGCTGTTTATCCTTGTCACTCATGATTCATCCTCTTTGGCGGATTCGGGGAGTCATTCCCGTGTATTCCGGTATGAAGCCAGTGGCTGTTTAAAACATCCGGGCCGTCCTGACCCATCAGTCACTCGATGAACAAGGTAACCGCCGAAACTTAACTCAAACTGAATCAAGCGCTCTAGAACGTGTGTTCCAGGTCACAAAAAAGATGACTGGCGTGAACCGGGCCAGTATTTCCTTCCACTCAACCGCAGGCCAATTGTTCCTAAATCAGCGCCATCTGACGACCCGGCGGACAGAAGGCCGTGCAATCGAGATTGAAACCTTCGCGGTGATTGAGCCCCAGGCGTTTGAGGGCCTTGGCGAAGCGCTGGGCGAGCAGGTCGGCGAATGGCCCTTCACCGCGCATGCGTGCGCCAAAACGGCTGTCGTACAGTTCGCCGCCACGGCTCTGGCGGATCAGGCTCAACACATGGGCGGCCCGCTGCGGGTAGTGTGCCTCAAGCCATTCCTCGAACAGCGGCGCCACTTCCAGCGGCAGGCGCAGCATCATGTAGGCGGCGCTCTGGGCACCGGCAGCGTGGGCTTCGGTCAGCAGGTTCTCGATTTCGCTGTCGTTGATCATCGGAATCATCGGCGAGCACAGCACACCGACCGGAATTCCCGCCTCGCGCATCACCCGGATCGCCCGCAACCGGGCCTTGGGCGCGGCGGCGCGGGGTTCGAGGATGCGTTTGAGTTCATCGTCCAGGGTGGTGAGGCTGATCATCACCGCCACCAGCCGTTGCTGCGCCAGCTCGGTGAGCAGATCGAGGTCGCGCAGGATCAGCGAGCCCTTGGTGACGATGGTCACCGGGTGTCGATAGCGCAGCAGCACTTCGAGGGTCTGGCGGGTGATTTTGTGTTCGCGTTCGATCGGTTGATACGGGTCGGTGTTGGAACCCAGATTGATCGGTGCGCACTGATAGCCTTTCTTGCCAAGCTGTTCCTCCAGTACTTGGGCGGCATTGGTCTTGGCGATCAGCTTCGTTTCGAAATCCAGCCCCGGCGACATGTCCCAATAGGCGTGGCTCGGCCGTGCGTAGCAATAGATGCAGCCATGCTCGCAACCGCGATAGGGATTGATCGAACGGTCGAAGGGCAAGTCCGGCGAGGTGTTGCGGGTGATGATGGTCTTTGCCGTCTCGAAGCTGACTTCGGTGCCCTGGGTCAGTGGCACTTCCTGATACCAGCCGTCGTCCTCGGCCACCGAACGACTCGGTGCGAAGCGGTTGTGCGGGTTGGTGGCGGTGCCGCGACCGCGCGGGGGAAGAGGGGTAGACATGGCAGCGCCTCGATACTGTTTGTATGTACAGTATCGAGGCGCTGTCGATCTGACTAGTGCCGTTGGGCGAACAGTCAGTTGTGCTGTGTCACCTGGCCGAGGTCATCGTTCGAGGTTTGCTTCATATCGTCCTTGCGCAATTCGGCGACGTCAGCGGCCTTGACTGGCGCGCCCTTGTTGCCCCAACTGCCACGAATAAAGCTCACCACATCCGCCACTTCCTGATCCGACAGACGCCAGGCGAAGCCAGGCATGGTGAAGGTCGACGGCGCGGTGTGCGTCGCAGGCAATGTGCCGCCCTTGAGCACGATGTGAATCAGCGAGGTCGGGTCATCCGATTGCAACACCGGGTTGCCCGCCAGCGCCGGGAACACCCGGGTGTAGCCATGGCCGTCGGTACGGTGGCACGCCGCGCAGTTGTCGATGTACACCGACGCGCCGCGCTGACTGTCATCACCGTTCCACAAGGCTTTGGCAGCTTTCTCATCGTATTGATGCGGCTGGTCGGCAGGATCGTTGGCCGGCAGCGATTTCAGGTAACGGGCGATTGCGGTCAGGTCGGCGTCGGTCATGTACTGCATGCTGTGGGTGACCACGTCGCTCATGCCGCCGAATACCGCGCTGCGGTCGCTACGGCCGGTCTTGAGGAACTGCACCAGTTGCTCTTCGCTCCAGCTGCCGAGGCCGTCCTTGTGGTCGCCGCGCAGGCTCTTGGCGATCCAGCCTTCCAGCGGCGCACTGCCTGACAGAAAGCTGCTGCCTTCGGCCGCGCTCAGGGATTTTTCCTGCATGGTCAGGGCCCGGGGCGTATGGCAGGCGCCGCAATGTCCGAGGCCTTCCACCAGATAGGCCCCACGGCTGACGACGGCATCGTCCGACGCGGGTTTGTAGTCCTCGACCTTCGGCGCGAACAGCCAGCGCCAGCCCATCAGCGGCCAGCGCATGCTCAACGGCCACGTGATGTCGCTGGCCTTGTTTTCCTGTGCCACCGGTTTCACGCCGTGCATGAAGTAGGCGTAGAGCGCCTGCATGTCGGTTTCGCTGACACGGGCGTAGGACGGGTACGGCATCGCCGGGTACAAGGTGCTGCCGTTTTTGGCCACGCCATGACGCACGGCCTGGTCGAAGTCCTCGAAGCTATAGTCACCGACGCCGGTTTTATCCGGAGTAATGTTGGTCGAGTAGATCGTGCCGATCGGGGTTTCCATCGGCAGGCCGCCGGCGAACGGCTTGCCGTCCTTGGCGGTGTGGCAGGCCACGCAGTCACCGGCACGGGCGAGGTATTCGCCTTGTGTGATCAAGGATTGATCAACTTCGGCGCCATAAAGGGAAGCACTGCCGAGCAGCGCCAGGGTCGCGATAACGAGAGTCTTCATGGTCATCGCTCCTTAAGCCTGAACCAGCGGGCCGGGGTTTTTCAGGTATTGCTCGCGGATCGCTTTCGCCGACCAGTAGGTCAGCGCGGCAACCAGCCCGGTCGGGTTGTAGCCCAGGCCCTGTGGGAACGCCGAGGCGCCCGGGACGAACACGTTGTGCACATCCCAGCTCTGCAGGTAGCGGTTCAGCGCGCTGGTCTTCGGATCGGTCCCCATGATCGCGCCACCGTTGAGGTGGGTGGTCTGGTAGGACGCGGTGTTGAAGTGTTCGCCGACTTTCTTGCCAAGCACGGCAATGGCTTTCGGGCCCATGGCTTGTGCGACCTTGCCCATTTTCTCGACCATGAAGCGGTTCATCTTGATGTCGTTTTCCTGCCAGTCGAAGGTCATCCGCAGCAGCGGCAGGCCGTAGGCATCGCGGTACACCGGGTCCAGATCGAGGTAGTTGCCCCGGTAGGACTGATGCGCACCGTGAGCGTCCATCGACACCTGGTGGGTGTAGTAATCGGCGGTGGCGCGTTTCCAGTCGCTGCCCCAGGCCGGCGTGCCCGGCGGGTTGGAGGTGCCGGCAATCGGACGGCTGCCAGCCTGGTTGACCCACATCGGCGAGCCACCGACGAAGCCGTGGGGGCCGTGGTCGAAGTTGTCGGCGTTGAAGTCGTCCAGCGCCACGCCGTTGCCGCCGGCGCCGATGAAGTTGTTGGTGTGGGTGTCCTTGTCGAAGAACGCCTTGATGGTCGCCATGTTCTGGTAGGCGAAGTTACGCCCGACCACACCTTCGCCGCTGACCGGGTCGTACGGCTTGCCGATGCCGGAGAGCAGCATCAGGCGCACGTTGTGTAACTGGAATGCGCCGAGGATCACCAGATCCGCCGGTTGCTCGATCTCGCGGCCCTGGCCGTCGATGTAGGTAACGCCGGTGGCTTTGGTTTTCGTGCTGTCGAGGTTGACCCGCAACACGTGGGCGTTGGGCCGCAGTTCGAAATTCGGCAGCGGTTTCAGCGCTGGCAGAATGTTCACGTTCGGCGAGGCCTTGGAATACATGTAGCAAACGTAACCGCTGCAAAAACCGCAGAAGTTGCACGGGCCCATCTGTGCGCCGTAAGGGTTGGTGTACGGCCCCGAAGTATTCGCGGAAGGCAGGTTGTAGGGTTTGTAACCGACTTCTGTGGCCGCTTTGCCGAACAGCTGTGCGGAAACCGTGTTCTTCTGCGCTTCCAGCGGGAACGGGTTCGAGCGATCCGGGGCGTACGGGTTGCCGCCCTTGCCCTGACCGACCAGTTGGCCTTTCACGGTCCAGGCCTGGCCGGAGGTGCCGAAGACTTTTTCGGCGAAATCGAAGAACGGTTCCAGCTCTTCATAACTGACGCCGAAGTCCTGAATAGTCATGTCCTTGGGGATAAAGCTTTTGCCGTAGCGCTCTTCGTAGTGGCTGCGCATACGCAGTTCGATCGGGTCGACACGAAAGTGCACCCCCGACCAGTGCAGGCCGGCACCGCCCACGCCATTGCCCGGCAGGAACGCGCCCAACTGGCGATTCGGCAGAGCGATGTCGTTGACGCTGTGGCGGATGGTGACGGTTTCCTTGGAGATGTCCTGGAAGAGTTTTTTCCGCACGCTGTAGGTGAGTTCGTCGATCACCTGGGGATAGTTGCCGTCAGGGTAGGTGTCCTGCATCGGCCCGCGCTCCAGCGCCAGCACGTTGAGGCCTGCCTCGGTCAGCTCCTTGGCCATGATCGCGCCTGTCCAGCCGAAACCGACGATCACTGCGTCGACCTTCTTCATTACCGTTGCCATGCTCACGCCCTCTCGCCGCGAATCGAAACTGCCGGGAAGGGGTATTGCTCGTTGCGTTCCACCCAATCCATGAAATCGGCGCGGGCGCCGGGAAAGCCGATCATGGTCCAGCCGACCATGCCTTTATTGCCGCCATGGATCGGATCGCAGAAGAACCCTTCCTTGGTGTTTTGCAGCAGCAGATTGAAGAAAATCTTCGCCGGAACGCTGTCGAATTGCGGTTTTCCGGCTTCAAGCTGCTTGAGCAGATCGTCTCGGGTAGCGCTGTCTTGCTCGGCAAATGTTTTACCGTTGAGGGATTTTGCCCACTGATCCGTGGCGGCGATGCCGAGGCGATAGATCTCTTTCGGCACCAGTTTGCTCTGCCAGCCCATCTCCGGCGCGGCGTCGGCGTTGAACGGGCCCTGCATGTACCAAAGGGCACCGGCGGCGTACGGCGTGTTCATCTGACGGTCGATGTATTCCGGCACGCCAGCCTCGAGAGCACCGGGGCCCTGGGCATCGTTGGGGATCAATTGCGCGACGGCGGCATTGATGAACGCCCACTCTTCGGCGGTGAAGTAACTCGGCTGATAGACGCCCGCGTCAGTGACGCCCGGTTTTGCCGGCGCCGCAGCCGGTGCGCTTTGCGGGGCGGCTTGCAGCACGCTGCTGCCCAGGCCGGTGCCGGCGAGGGTGACCACCGGGATCAGGGTCAGGGATTTGCGCAAAAACTCACGCCGCGGGTTGTCTCGATCTTGATCAGACATGGGGATGCACCTCATCAGGCATTGATGGTTATCAGCCGTTTCTGAGGACGGCTTTGAAGTGGTTGGTTGCGACGTGGCTGGAAATGACCCGGAAAAGGGGGACGCGCCTGCAACATGATGTGACAAATGGTAGCAGGCTAACCAATCGGATGAATCGATTCGGCCGAAAAAAGCCCGAATTATCGACGAAGGAAGTGCCTGGCTTCACGTTTCTTTGACAATCGCCTCACAGGGATTTGACTGGACAACCCGCAAGCTGCGGCCCTACTGACGAATCCCACACGGTTACCGCACAGCATGTCCTTGAAGCGTTTTTCCTCCGCGATCTGTTTCTCGCTGTTTGCCCTGCTCGGCTCGATCCCGGCCCATGCCGCAGATGCGCCGGTTTCCCGCCCTCCGGAATGGGCGCAACCGGTCGAAGTGAAATACAACTTCTTCCAGATGTCGCCCACGCTCTATCGCAGTGCGCTGCCTGACGCCGGTGCCGTGCCGTTGCTGCAAAAACTGAAAGTGGCCACGGTCATCAACTTCCTGCCGGAGGCGGACTCGAGCTGGCTGAATGCCCCTGGCATCAATCAGGTGCAACTGCCGTATCGCACCAATCACGTCGATGACAGCGATGTCCTCAAGGCCTTGCGCGCCATTCAGACCGCCGAAGCCAACGGTCCGGTGTTGATGCATTGCAAGCACGGCTCCGACCGTACCGGCCTGATGGCGGCGATGTACCGCATCGTGGTGCAGGGCTGGAGCAAGGAAGACGCCCTGAACGAAATGACCCAGGGCGGTTTCGGTGAAAGCGGTCACTTCAAGGACGGGGTGCGCTACGTGATGCAGGCTGATGTCGACAAGCTGCGCACCGCGCTGGCCAATGGCGATTGCAGCACCAGTGCGTTCGCTACCTGCTCGATGAAGAGCTGGTTCCAGACCGTCAATCTGAAATAACCCGCCGGTTGATGGGGCGGCCGGGGCAAAGCTCTTCAGCGACCGGCCGGCCAATGAACGCCTCCACCGCTTCCAGCAACGGGCGCCCGGCTCCGGGCGCAAAGAACGTTTCCCGGAACGCCCGGCCGGTCTGCGCCCTGAACACCCAGTCAAGACTGAAGCGTTTGAACGCTTCCTGAGCCAGCACCCCTGACCAGACATAGGCGTAAACCGAAGCGTCGTACTGGGTCACCATGTAATCGAAACCATTGGCGAACCGGTGACTGTCGGGCAGTTGCAGACCCATCGTGCGCTGCACGTCGGCGCAAACCTCTTCGACAGAGCGACCGTCGCCGAGAGTGGCGTGCAGCTCGAAGTCGATGATCGCTCCCATCAGTAGCAAAGCCTGTTGCCGACTGGAGTGGGCCTGACTGGCCGAGAGTGCCGCGTCGACCCGTGCAGCGCTCAAGCGCTCGCCAGTCTGGAAATGCGCACCGAGCCACAGCACGAACTCCCGCGACTGGCACCACTGTTCGAACAGCTGTCCGGAAAACTCCGCCGCCTCATGGCCCAGTTGCAAAATGCCGGACAGCGTGTGATGGGGCGAGCGCGTCAATACGTGTTGAAGGCAGTGGCCGAACTCATGAAAAAGTACTCGTAGCTCATTGAGCTCCAGTCGGCATGGATGGCCGTCGGTGGCCGGTGTGAAATTGCTGTAGAGCACGGCAATGGGGAGCGCCGGCCGGCCTTCGACGTTGATCCGACGGTTGCGTAGCGTGAAGGTGCCAGCGTAATCCGCAGCGTTATCGCGATGAAACGGGTCGAGGTAGATGTAGCCGATGACCTGTTCATGCTCGCGGATTTCCAGCAGTCGCACATCGTCATGCCAGTGGTTTGCGCCGATCTGTTCGACGATACGGATCCCGAACATGCGCTCGCAGAACAGGCAGAGTCGGAGCAGGGTGCCATCGAACGCGAAGTAATCACGCAGGTTATCCAGCGCTCCGGGAAACTGTTGCTGACGCCATTGCTCGGCGAGGAAGTCTTCGTCCCATGGCTGGATACGGTCGATTCCGCATTGGCGGGCGAAGGCGGCCAGTTGTTTTGCGTCCTGCTCCAGGATGGGGATCAATTGCGCAACCTGGCACTGGAGAAAATCCCTGACCCAGGTCGTCGTTCCGGCCATGCTCTTTGCCAGACTCAGTTGCGCGGCGTTTTCGTGGCCAAGCAAGCGAGCTTTCTGTTGGCGCAAGGCAAGTAGCTTTGTCAGCACCGGACCGTTGTCGAAGCGTCCGGCCAGTGGCCCCTGATCGGAGGCGCGGGTCGCGTAGGCAACACAGCATTCCTCGCGCAGGGCACGATTCTCGGCGTATTTGAGGATGTGCTGACAGGTGTTCTGGTCCAGGCGAATCAGCCAGCCGTCATGGCCGGCCTGGCGGGCGTTGAGTGCCAGGCGTTCCTTCATCGCCGGAGACAGGCCTGCAAGCAACGTCGGGTCGTCGACACGTTTGCTCCAGGTCTCGGTCCAGCGTTCGAGGTGGGTCAGAAAACTGAATTCCAGACCGCCAATCTCAAGCTTCAACCGGGCCAGTTCCCGCTGCTGCGCAGTGGGAAGCTCGATGCCGGACTGTCTGAATTTGCGCAGTACCCGCGCCAGCACGGTCTTGCGTGACTCATCGAAACCGGCCGCGACCGAGCTCTGCGCCAAACGCTGGTAAGCCTCGAACAACGGGCGATTTCGGGCTTTTTCAGAGCGATAGTGGTTGATCGCGAGATGAGCCTTGGCGCTTTCCACGAGCCAGTCGGCATCGTCGGATCTGACCGTGGACAGTGTTTCGAGAATCGACCGGAATTCACCGATGCGGGCATCGGCTTCGTCGATGCTCAGTACCAGATCGTCCCATCCGGGATTTTCCAACTGAGTGTCGAGCACTTGCGTAATGATTCGTCGCTGGTCGTCGATGAGGGTGTTGATCGCCGGCAGCAGATGTTCAGCGCGAATCGCCGGCCAGGGCGGCAGGATCCAGTGTTGCAGGAGGGGGTTGGAGTCGGGCATGGCAACTTCCTTCGAGGCATGGCGGAAACGGCCAGCCTACGAAGCAAGTGCAGGGGACAGGTGTTAAGCCAATACCACCTTCCACCGCAGCTCGGTGGAAGGTGGTGCCGGATCAGTGTTGCTCGTCAGGTTTTTTCTTCAGCTTCGGGTTCGGGAAGAACTGCACCGCCTGAACCGTTTTGTCCGGAGCAGGCTTGAGCGCGCTGGTGTTGACCCGCGTGCCCAGCTCTTTCGGCACCGACAGCCCTTGGGCATTCAGCGTATCGCTGTAGCCGCACGCCACGCATTCGCGGTGCGGGACATCGTCCTCGCTCCACATCATCAGTTTGTCCGGCTCGCTGCACGCCGGGCAGACCGCCCCGGCGATAAAGCGTTTTTTGGTCTTCACGGGTGCCTCACTCATGCTGCCGCGTCCTCACTCAGGCCGCTGTGGCGCAAGAGTGCGTCAATCGACGGCTCACGGCCACGGAAGTCGACGAACAGCACCATCGGCTCCTGCGAGCCGCCACGGGCGAGGATCGCTTCGCGGAAGGCGCGACCGGTGTCAGCATTGAGCACACCGTCTTCTTCGAATTTGGAGAAGGCATCTGCCGACAGCACTTCCGCCCACTTGTAGCTGTAGTAACCCGCCGCGTAACCGCCGGCGAAGATGTGCGCAAAGCTGTTCGGGAAGCGGTTGTAGGCCGGAGGACGCATCACCGACACCTCGTCACGCACGCCTTCAAGCACCTGCGCGACGCTGCGGCCGTCGCCGTGGGTGGCGTGCAGTTCGAAGTCGAACAGCGAGAATTCCAGCTGACGCACCATCATCAGGCCGGACTGGAAGTTCTTCGCTGCGAGCATTTTTTCCAGCAGGTCCTGCGGCAGTGGCTCGCCGGTTTCGTAATGACCGGAAATCAGCGCCAGGCCTTCCGGCTCCCAGCACCAGTTTTCCATGAACTGGCTCGGCAGCTCGACTGCGTCCCACGCCACGCCGTTGATGCCCGATACGCCGGCATGCTCGACGCGGGTCAGCAGGTGGTGCAGGCCGTGGCCGAACTCGTGGAACAGGGTGGTCACTTCATCGTGGGTCAGCAGCGCAGGCTTGCCGCTGTCGGCCGGGGTGAAGTTGCACACAAGGTTGGCTACCGGACTTTGCAGCACGCCGTCGACGGTGCGGCGACGGTCTCGGGCGCCGTCCATCCAGGCACCGCCACGCTTGTTGGCGCGGGCGTAGAGGTCGAAGAAGAAGCGGCCGACGTGCTGACCGTTTTCCTTGATCTCGAACAGGCGCACGTCCGGGTGCCAGGTGTCGAAGCCTTTCAGTTCAGCGATTTCGATGCCGTACAGGCGCTGAACGATAGCGAACAGCCCGCCCAGCACTTTGTCGATCGGGAAGTAAGCGCGCAGGGTTTCCTGGGCGACGCTGTAGCGTTGTTCACGGAGTTTTTCACCGTAGAAACCGCTGTCCCAGCTTTGCAGATCGGCGCAGCCCTGCTCGGCGGCGTAAGCCTTGAGCTGTTGCAGATCCTGGGCGGCAAACGGTTTGCTGCGCTTGGCCAGGTCACGCAGGAAGCTCAGCACCTGATCGCTGGACTCGGCCATTTTGGTCGCCAGGCTCAGTTCGGAGAAGCTGGAGAAACCGAGCAGTTTGGCCAGCTCCTGACGCAGGTCGAGGATTTCGTCCATCACCGGGCCGTTGTCGTTCTGGCCGGCATTCGGGCCTTGATCCGACGCACGGGTGCAGTAGGCGGCGTAGACTTCTTCGCGCAGCGCACGGTCCTGGGCGTAGGTCATCACCGCGTAGTAGCTCGGGAACTCCAGGGTGATCAGCCAGCCGTCGAGGCCTTTGGCCTGTGCGGCAGCAGCCATTTGTGCCTTGGCCGAATCAGTCAGGCCGGCAAGGGCGGCTTCGTCGGTCAGGTGCTTGGTCCAGGCCTGGGTGGCGTCGAGCAACTGGTTGGAGAAGCGGCTGCCCAGCTCGGACAGCTTGCTCTGCACTTCGGCGTAGCGCTTCTGCTCGGCTTCCGGCAGGTCGATGCCCGAGAGGCGGAAATCGCGCAACGCGTGTTCCAGAATGGTTTTCTGCGCCACGTCGAAACCGGCGGCTTCCGTGCTGTTGGCCAGGGCTTCATAGGCCTGGAACAGCTCGCGGTTCTGACCCATCTCGGTGGAGTAGGCGCTCAATGCCGGCAGGCACGACTCGTAGGCTTCACGCAGTTCGGCGCTGTTGCACACGGCATTGAGGTGGCTGACCGGACTCCAGGCAGCGCCCAGGCGATCATTGAGTTCGTCCATCGCCAGCACCAGCCCGGCCCACGTCGGGTTCTGGCCCTGGGTCTTGAGGATGTCGGCGATGGCGGCGCGGTTGTCGGCCAGGATGGTTTCGATGGCCGGCTGCACGTGTTCGGCACGGATCGCGGAGAACGGCGGCAGGTCGTAGGACTGCAGAAGAGGGTTGTTCACGCTCACGGTTGGCACCTTGGCTGGAAGAAACATGCGCCCATCTTAATTACAATCGACCCCCACCGCAGCTATCGGCGACAGAGAGAGAACTAATCGTGTCCCTTCGCAAGTACCAGAATCACACCCCACGCTTGGGCCAAGGCGCTTTTGTCGACGGCTCGGCGGTGGTGATCGGCGACGTCGAAATCGGTGAAGACAGCTCCGTATGGCCGCTGACCGTGATCCGTGGCGACATGCACCGCATCCGCATCGGTGCCCGCACCAGCGTGCAGGATGGCTGCGTGTTGCACATCACCCACGCCGGCCCGTTCAACCCGGACGGCTTCCCGCTGCTGATCGGCGATGACGTGACCATCGCCCACAAGGTCATGCTGCATGGCTGCACCGTCGGCAGTCGCGTACTGATCGGCATGGGCAGCATCGTCATGGACGGCGCGGTGGTCGAGGACGACGTGATCATCGGTGCCGGCAGTCTGGTGCCACCGGGCAAGCGCCTGGAACGCGGTTTCCTGTACGTGGGCAGCCCGGTGAAACAGGTTCGCCCGCTGACCGACAAGGAAAACGCCTTTTTCACCTACAGCGCGGCGAACTACGTGAAGCTCAAGGACTTGCATCTGGCCGAAGGCTACGACCAGCTCTGACTTTTCTCTCTATTGCCCGGGATTTTTCATGCATTACCAGACCGTACTGTTCGACCTCGACGGCACCCTCACCGATCCGCGTGAGGGCATCACCCGTTCCATCCAGTTCGCGCTGGCCAAACTCGGCATCGATGAGCCGGACCTGACCAGACTGGAACACTTCATCGGCCCGCCGCTGTTGCAGGCGTTCATGCAGTTCTATGGTTTTGATGAAGCGAAGGCGTGGGAGGCGGTGAATTTCTATCGCGAGCGCTTCAAGGTCACCGGCCTTTACGAGAACCGGGTGTTCGAAGGCGTCACGCCGTTGCTGGAAACCTTGAGCGGCCAGGGGCGGCAGTTGTACATCGCGACTTCGAAACCTTGGGTATTTGCTCGGGAAATCGCCCGGCACTTCGATTTCGCCCGACATTTCAAGGTGATCTACGGCAGCGAATTGGACGGCACCCGCACCAACAAGGTCGAACTGATTGCTCACTTGATCGCCGAGGAAGGGCTGGATCCGGCCAATACGCTGATGATCGGTGATCGCAAACACGATTTGATCGGCGCACGCAGCAATGGTCTGGACGCGGCGGCCGTGGGTTACGGTTTTGGCAGCCGTGAAGAGCTCAGCGCGGAAGCGCCGACGTATCACTTCGAGACGCTGGCCGAGCTGCATCAGGCGTTTTTGCAGCGCTGATCGTCAATCCGGGCGAGGGGCAGCCAGCTCACGCAGCGCTGCCTTGCGTTTGTCCGCCGGCAATTTACCCAGCTGTTCGACCCGCGCATAAAACTGCGGCCAATCTCCCTTCACCTGTCTGAACAACGCCGCAAACGCCGGCACCCACTGGTCATACAGCCCGAACGGCAACAGCCGCGCATTGTTCAGCGGTGCTTTGACCCAGGCGTCATAGCGTTTGTCCCCGGCCCACTGGCTGTCGCGCATCACCCGATAGTCCCGGCGAAACCGTTCGAACTCGGCAGTCTTGCGTTCGCGCATCTGCTCGACGGAAATCGGTTGGGCGTACAGCTTCTCCAGTCGGGCACGGGTATCGAGGATCAGTTGAATGAACTGGTCACGACGTTTGAGTTGAGCGTCATTTTCTGGCGGCAAGCCACGAAACGCCCGCCACTGCCGGGTGCCTTCCTGCTCGACAAACGTGGCGTAGGACTCGTTGAACTCGGTGTCGTCCTTCACATAGAAACGTTGATGGCCCAGCTCATGGAAGATCAGCGTGGCCAACCGTTCATCGCCCCAGCCCATCATCGAATTGAGGATCGGGTCATTGAACCAGCCCAGGGTCGAATAGGCTTCGACACCGCCAATCGACACGTCCATGCCTTGCAGGCGCTGAATCGCCGCTTCGCCCCGCGCCGCGCTCTGGCTGTAGTAGCCGCGATAGGCCACGCAGCCGGCAATCGGGAAGCAGTGGTTCTGTGGGCTCAGGGAAAACTCCGGGGTGGCGAAGACATTCCACACCACATACGGCCGGTGGATGTCGGCGTACAGGCGATAGCTCTGGTTGTCGGGCAGGTGCAGGTGCTGGCTGGCGAAATCCCGGGCCTTCTGCGACTGGGTCAGGTGGGCGCGCAGTGTGGCGTCCCGGCTCGGGTCGGCGATCACCTTGGCCACCGGCTCTCGCGCCCGCAGCAATTGCAGTTGACCGCTGGCCAGCTGGCTGTAATAGCCAACGCTGGAACAACCGTTGAGCAACAAAAACAACACACCCGGAAACAAAACCCGCAAAACGCGATCAAGTAACCCAAGGCTTGGAAACGGCCTGACCACAATAAGAACATCCCTGGAAAGTCTGATCGCAAGACTATCCCGCCCATTGGAGCTTCGCCATGCGCATCTTGATACTGACGGGAGGCCTGCTGACGCTGGCCGGTTGTGCCGGATTCGGAATGCCCACCCCTGACCCCTCGCAAGCCTGGATCGATCTGGACGCCCGGCAACAGGACACGGCGCTGCAAGCGCTGGAAGTCGACAGGAAGGCCGCCGTCGACAAACGTTACTTTGAAGTTCAGCCCGGCAGTCATGAACTGAAGGTGCGCTACCAGTTTCCAGTGGAGGCGACCAACATCGGCCCGGATGCCGAGCCGCTGTGGCGCGATTGTCAGTTGAGCCTGAAATTCACGGACTTCAACGCCGGCCAGCGCTATCAGCTCCAGGCTGGCTACATCGGTTTCCGGCCGTGGGCCAAGCTCTATGACCAACAGAAAAATGTAGTCGGCCAAGGCAAACCGGCAGGCTGTCAGCGCGCCTGATCGGCGTTATGCTGGATGTCCGAGTTCACGGACATTCATCATGCGCAAGTCAATGCTGTTGCTGGTTGCCGGTGTGCTCGCCGGTTGTCAGACGCCGATGCCCCCGGTCGACCCGAGCATGGCCTGGGTCGAGTTCTCCACGCCGACCCCCGGCGGGAAACTGCTGATGGCCGAGCGTCTCGACAAGCAGAGCTTGAATGACGGGCGTTTTTTCCAGGTAACGCCCGGCAGCCATGAGTTGCTGGTGCGTTTCGATTTCGAGGCGCCTGGTGGAGGCGGCGGTCTGTTGAACGACCCCGTGGAGCGTCTGTGTTACCTGACCATCCGCTTCGACCATTTCGAAGCGGGTCAGCGTTACGTGTTGGAGGGTCGCTCCCTGATGTTTACTCCCAGTGCCCGGCTGTATAACGCCAAGCGGGAAATCGTCGCCGAGGATCGCGACACCTATTGCGCCATCTAGCGTGAATCAGCGGTCGTTCTTCTGATAGATGATGGCTTTGGTGCCGTTGTCGCAGGTGCCGACGATCATGGCGACGTCGTGTTTTTCAGCCTCCTCTTTGGACACTATCTCCAGGGTGTAGGAGGGCACGGCATTCGCCTGAATCTTGATTTCGATCTCTTGCTTGAGTTCTTCGCAGTCTTTGGGCGCTGCGAAGGCCGACGTTGCCAGCACGCCACAGATAACCGCCAAGGCAAAACGTTTCATGGTTGAAGCTCCATCGAAGCAGCGCGCACGAAGATGCGCGAAAGCTGCTGTCATTTATTCGACCACATTTTTGCCTGGCGGGTTCTGATTAGGCTCAATCCCGTCAGCCAACCAGCGACGCGTCGAGACTGATTTTCGCATTCAGCACCTTGGACACCGGGCAACCTTCCTTGGCCTTGTTGCTCAGCTCTTCGAACTGCGCCTGAGTCGCGCCCGGAATCTTCGCCTTGAGAATCAGCTTCACCGCAGTGATCGCGAAACCGCCGTCAACCTGATCAAGGGTGACTTCAGCCTGGGTATCGATGCTGTCGGCCTTCAGCCCGGCGTCGCCGAGGATCATCGAGAATGCCATGGAGAAACAGCCGGCGTGGGCGGCGCCGATCAGTTCTTCCGGGTTGGTGCCCTTGCCGCCCTCGAAGCGGGCCTTGAAGCCGTACGGCGCTTCCCGCAGGACGCCGGTTTCAGTGGAGATCGAGCCGATGCCGGTTTTCAGGTCACCTTCCCAATGCGCGGATGCCTTCTTCACGATAGCCATGTGTGCCTCCTTCAATTCGGGCGCGAACGCCGCGCCGTCGTGGTTTTTGCCTGCAAGGCTTCTGAGGATAGACGCCGGAACAAAGTTCAGCTCATCTGAATCGTTGACTTTTTTAGTAGGAAATTTCGGGTCGGCTATTGAAACTCGGGTATATGCCCTTATTGCACATGACACGCTTATGAATTGGGCAGGTTTGCGTTCGCCAAGAACACACCTGCGCCCTCAATCGGAGATGCAGGTTTATGAAGCAACTGTCCGACGTAAAGTTTTCAACCCTCGATCTGGTGCCGGTGCGCGAAAACGGCAGCCCGGCGCAGTCGCTGCGCAACTCGCTGGACCTCGCGCAGCATGTCGAAAAATTCGGCTACACCCGGTTCTGGGTCGCCGAGCACCACAACATGGACGGCATCGCCAGTTCCGCCACCACGGTTTTGCTGGGCTATCTGGCCGGCGGCACGTCGACCATCCGCGTCGGCTCCGGTGGCGTGATGCTGCCCAACCACGCGCCGCTGGTGATCGCCGAGCAGTTCGGCACCCTTGAAAGCCTGTATCCGGGGCGGATCGACCTCGGCCTGGGCCGTGCGCCGGGTTCCGATCAGATGACCGCCCGCGCCCTGCGCCGAGAGCGCTCCGGCAGTGCCGACGACTTCCCGGAAGATGTGGCCGAACTGGCGCGGTTCCTCGGCCCGCGTACGCCGGATCAACGAGTGATCGCGATGCCGGGCACCGGCACCAACGTGCCGATCTGGCTGCTCGGGTCCAGCCTGTTCAGTGCGCAACTGGCCGGCGAGCGCGGTTTGCCCTACGCCTTTGCCTCACATTTTGCACCGCGCTTCATGCACGAGGCGATTCGCGTCTACCGCAATCACTTCAAGCCATCGGCGGTGCTCGACAAGCCGTACGTGATGCTCGGCGTGCCGCTGGTGGCCGCCGACACCGACGAGCAGGCCGATTACCTGGCAACCTCGGTGTACCAGCGGATTCTCGCGCTGATGCGTGGGCAAAGTCTGGTGCAGCGTCCGCCGGTGAAAACCATGGACGGCCTGTGGCTGCCACACGAGCGTGAGGCGGTGGGTGATTTCCTCGGTCTGGCGATGGTCGGCAGTCCGCAGAAAATCCGCGCGAAACTCGAAGTACTGGTGGAACAGACCCAGGCTGACGAACTGATCTTCACCTGCGATCTGTACGAACACGCCGATCGCCTGCATTCCTACGAGCTGCTGGCGCAGGTGATGAAGGGCTGAGGTCTGACATCCAGGCACAAAAAAAGCCGACGCATTGCGTCGGCTTCTGTTTTTCCGGCGTGATCAGCCGCGGGTGTAAACGATCTCTTTGGCGCCGCCTTCGCAGGTGCCGACGACTTTGCCGCCACTGGCCGCACCCTTGTCGACAATCTCCAGCGAATACCCGGAAACGCCCTTGGCATCCAGCTTGGCCGCAATTTCAGCCTTCAGTTCTTCACAGGGCTTGCCGGCAGCAAACGCACCACCCGCAAGGCTCAACAAACCTACTGCCAATATGAACTTCTTCATCGGTCGCACTCCCTGGTCGGATTAAAAGAGGCGGGCATCAGGTCGTTTACCCGATGCGCTCACCCTGTAGCGCTTTGCCATTCCTATGGCATTCGGCCAGCGCGCAAGTTCAGAAGCGTAGTCCAAATTCAGCTGCTGGCAATCCTGAACCCGACTTTCAGAGTCACTTGAAAGTGGGCAGCCTTGCCGTCCTTGATGTGGCCGCGGGTATCGACTACTTCAAACCATTCCAGATGCTTGATGCTCTTGTTGGCCTCGGCCAGCGCGTTGTTGATGGCGTCTTCGATGCTGCTGGTGGACGAACCGACCAGCTCGACTTTCTTGTAGGTGTGATGGTCACTCATGGCGATCTCCTTGACGTGTGGAATTGAGCCTAGCAGCGATTTGCGCTGTTGATTTCGGTCGCCGGGAGAAACCGGAGTTCAGATTTTCTGCACTTTCCAGAACCCGTGAAGTCCCAAACAACACACGCCACTCATCACCAATGCAGGAGAGCCACCATGGCCAACACCTCGTTACGCAAAGCCTCGTTGCAAAGCATGGAAGCGGAGATCGAGAGTCTGCTCAAGTCGTTGGAGAGCCTGAAGGACGACGCTTCTGACGAGTCGCGCAAGACCCTCAAGGCGCTCAAGGGCAATGCTGAAAGCGCGCTGAAACACTCGCGCAGTCTGCTCAGCGATGCCTACGAAGAAGTCAAAGTCAAAACCCGCGAGACCGGGATCGCCACCCGTGATTACGCGCAGGAACATCCGTGGACGACCGCCGGTGTGGCGGTCGGTGCGCTGGGTCTGCTGGCCGCTTACTTGCTGTTCAAGCGCGGCGAGTGATCCGCCTGGCGCAGCTCGTTCCTGAGCCACTGCGCCAATTGCCGGGCGCGCCCGTCTGCGGCGCGCTTGGGTAGCCACAACGCCAGTTGCGCCGGGGTTTCACTGAAACCCCACGGCGCGACCAGGCGACCGGCCTTCAAGTCTTCGGTCACCAGCGGTTCCGGCGCGATCGCCACGCCCAACCCTGCGACGGCCGCTTCCAGCAAGTAATACAAATGCTCGAAACCTTGCCCCAGCTTCAACGCCTTGGCGTCGAGGCCGCTTTGCTGCGCCCAGCTCGGCCAGGCTTGCGGGCGTGAAGTCGTGTGCAGCAAGGGTTCGTCGAGCAGGGCGATGGGCGGTGCCGATTGCAGGCGCTGGTAGCCGCTGAACAGCGGGCTCATGACCGGGCCGATGCGCTCGCTGGCCAGCTCATAGACTTGCATGTCTGCCGGCCATGGCGGCTCGGCGAACAGCAGCAATGCATCCAGCCCCGGGCGTCGTGGATCGAGATCGCCTTCTCCGGCCGACAGGTGCAGACGCAAGTCCGGCAGATCGGCATTCAGTCGTCCCAGCCGAGGGATGAACCAGCGCGCCAGCAGACTGCCGGAGCAACCAAGCACGAACGGCGCGTCGGCGGTGCTTTGGGTCAGTTCGGCGCAGACGCTGCGCAAGCGGTCGAACGCCTCGCCGCTGGCGTCGCGCAGACGGATGCCGGCATCTGTGAGTTTCAAGCCGCGACCATCCTTGACGAACAGGCTGACGCCCAGGTGCTCTTCAAGCGCCTTGAGCTGGCGACTGACCGCACCGTGCGTTACGTGCAGCTGTTCGGCAGCCTGGCTGACGCTGTTCAGCCGGGCGGTGGCTTCGAAGGCGCGCAGGGCGTTCAGCGGGGGAAGGTCATGGCTCATGATATCTGTGAGTTTTCCTGACAGGTTGTGGCGATCTTATCGGTTTTCAGCCTGGAAGGTCAGGGGTAGAGTGAACGCCATTGTCTTCTCGTGAAATCCGCTGGAGCGAACCATGACCCAGACTTCGAACACCTCCGATCTGCGTAACGGCCCTGACGCCAACGGCCTGTTTGGCTCGTTCGGCGGCCGTTACGTCGCCGAAACCCTGATGCCGTTGATCCTCGACCTGGCCCGCGAATACGAAGCGGCCAAGGAAGATCCGGCGTTCAAAGAAGAATTGGCCTACTTCCAGCGCGACTACGTCGGACGTCCGAGCCCGCTGTATTTCGCCGAGCGCCTGACCGAGTTCTGCGGTGGCGCCAAGATCTACCTCAAGCGCGAAGAGCTGAACCACACCGGCGCGCACAAGATCAACAACTGCATCGGCCAGATCCTGCTGGCGCGACGCATGGGCAAGAAACGCATCATCGCCGAGACCGGCGCCGGCATGCACGGCGTGGCCACCGCCACCGTGGCCGCGCGTTTCGGTCTGGATTGCGTGATCTACATGGGCACCACTGACATCGAACGTCAGCAGGCCAACGTGTTCCGCATGAAGCTGCTGGGCGCCGAAGTGATCCCGGTGGTCGCCGGCACCGGCACCCTGAAAGACGCGATGAACGAAGCACTGCGTGACTGGGTGACCAACGTCGACAGCACCTTCTACCTGATCGGCACTGTGGCCGGACCGCACCCTTATCCAGCCATGGTTCGCGACTTCCAGGCGGTGATCGGCAAGGAAACCCGCGATCAACTGCAAGCCCAGGAAGGTCGTCTGCCGGACAGCCTGGTGGCGTGCATCGGCGGCGGTTCCAACGCCATGGGCCTGTTCCACCCGTTCCTTGATGACAAGAGCGTCGAGATCATCGGTGTCGAAGCCGCCGGTTACGGCATCGAAACCGGCAAACACGCGGCCAGCCTCAACGGCGGCGTACCGGGTGTGTTGCACGGCAACCGCACTTTCCTGCTGCAGGACGACGATGGCCAGATCATCGACGCCCACTCGATTTCCGCCGGCCTCGACTACCCGGGCATCGGCCCGGAGCACGCCTGGTTGCATGACATCGGCCGCGTCCAGTACACCTCGGTGACTGACGACGAAGCCCTCGCTGCGTTCCACCAGTGCTGCCGCCTCGAAGGCATCATCCCGGCACTGGAAAGCGCCCATGCCCTGGCCGAAGTATTCAAACGCGCACCGAAGCTGCCGAAGGATCACCTGATGGTGGTCAACCTGTCCGGCCGCGGCGACAAAGACATGCAGACCGTCATGCACCACATGGAACACTCTCAACAAGAGCAATCGAAGCAGGAGAAACACTGATGAGCCGCCTGCAAACCCGCTTTGCCGAACTCAAGGAACAGAACCGCGCCGCCCTGGTGACCTTCGTCACCGCTGGTGACCCGGACTACGACACTTCGCTGGCCATCCTCAAAGGCCTGCCGAAAGCCGGTGCCGATGTGATCGAGCTGGGCATGCCGTTCACCGACCCGATGGCCGACGGCCCGGCGATTCAGCTGGCGAACATCCGTGCCCTGGGCGCCAAGCAGAACCTGATCAAAACCCTGCAAATGGTCCGCGAGTTCCGCAAGGACAACAGCGACACACCGCTGGTGCTGATGGGTTACTTCAACCCGATCCACAAGTTCGGCGTCGAGCGCTTCATCGCCGAAGCCAAAGAGGCCGGCGTTGACGGCCTGATCGTGGTCGACATGCCACCGGAGCACAACTCGGAGCTGTGCGACCCGGCCCAGGCTGCAGGCATCGACTTCATCCGCCTGACCACACCAACCACCGATGACGCACGTCTGCCGAAAGTGTTGAACGGCAGCTCCGGCTTCGTCTACTACGTTTCGGTTGCCGGTGTGACCGGTGCTGGTGCGGCGACGCTGGAGCACGTCGAGGAAGCGGTGGCGCGTCTGCGTCGTCACACCGACCTGCCGATCAGCATCGGTTTCGGTATCCGTACGCCGGAGCAGGCTGCGTCCATCGCGCGTCTGGCCGATGGCGTGGTGGTAGGGTCGGCGCTGATCGATCACATTGCCAATGCGACCACGCCGGATCAGGCCATCGACGGCGTGCTGAGCCTGTGTTCGGCGCTGTCCGAAGGCGTGCGTAAGGCTCGCGTCAGCTGAAGGTAACGTTCCTGATAGAGAGGAATTAGCACCTCGAGGCACAGACTAACGAGGGGTTCAGAACCACGTTCTGAATCCCTTTTTGCTGTTGGTGCGGTGAGGAAACCCCGTGAAAATGCCGAAACGTCTGATTGCCGGTCTGGGCGTGCTGATGATCAGCGCGACGCCGCTGCTGGCCAGCGCCGATCCACGCGATGATCACGACCACGGCGGCCTGCAACAGGGTCATTTCGACGATCGCGGTGGCGATATCGTGTTGATCGCAGTCGGTACCGGGATCGTCTACGAAGTTCTGGACGGCGTTCTGTATTGATTGGCAGGCAATAAAAAAGACCGCAGCCTTTCACAGGCTGCGGTCTTCTTTTTTCAGCGCCGTTGTTTTCAGGGCAGTTCCAGGCCGCCCGAGGCTTTGTGCAGTTTGCGCAAATGCTCGCCGATCTGCTTCACGTTGGCTTCGTTGGCGGCAATCTCCGCCGCTCGCTTCGGTTCCAGCAGCGCGCGTACCTCCTTGTCCAGATCACCGCTGAGCACCAGCAGCTGTTTCTGACGCTGGCTGCTTTCGGCTTCCAGTCGACTGAATTCGCTGGGTTGCGGCAGGCCGTAACCACGAGAATCGAGCAATTCTGCCGGGCGACTGAGGAAGCCGCTGTTGGCGAGGATCTGCTGCAACGTGGCGTTGGCCTTGTCCATGCCGCCGTTTTCCAGCTCCCGGGCGCCGAGGTAGCGCTGCTTGACCTCATCCTGGGCCAGCAACAACTGACGACGGAAACTCGCCTGTTCCAACAGCAGCAATGCAGCGCTGGTGCGCAGGTCGGCGCGTTCGAACCAGGGCCGTCGCTCCTCGGCAGACAGCGACAGCCATTCCTCGACGCTGGTCTGCTTGATCGGCAATTGCTTCTTCAGCACCTCGAACATCGCCTGATAACGATCGCGAAACGAGTCGAAGCGGTAACCCAGGCGCAAGGCCTCTTTCGCGTTGTCCAGCACGCTGGTATCCGCCAGGCCCCGGCCCTTGAGCACTTCCAGCAGGCCATTGGGCATGATGCTGTCGAGGCCGACCAGTTGCGAATTGTTGCTGCCGCTACGCAGCAGCTTCAGGCTTTCCACCGCGCAGTTGTTGGACAGGAAGAAGTAGTTGCCGTCGTAGCTCCAGTGCATTTCGGCGGCGTGTTCGACCACGTCTTCGATCTCGCTGCGGGACAGGTTCAGCGGCACGGAGGCGAGGCTGCGCAATTCGGTCTTGGTGTATTCGTCGATCACTTGCGCCAGTGGCAGGACAAACAGACGCGACGGGTATTTGCCGACCAGTCCATCCCAACTCGACAGCTGCACATCGCCGACGAATGCGCGGTAGGACAGCACCAGGTGCTGATCCAGGTCCAGTCGGCAATCCGGCCCGCGAGGCCGACCCGGGGCGCAGATCACCAGGCGCAGCATGCTGTGCCCCCAGCGGCTGACCCAGTTCTGATTCGCTTCGGCCAGCAGGTAGTCGATGGCGTAGACCCGCTCCGGATCGACCTGCCCCAGTGGCTGCTTGGCAAAGTCGTTGCCGGCGTTGAGGAAGGCGAAGGATTTGGCGCAGGTGTCCTTTTCCGGCGGCGCCCAGCCGAAGTGTTCCTTGTAATAGCGATACAGCGCCGGGCGGCGGCAGGCGTAGCTCGGGTCGAGGAGGAAGTACTCCATGTTGACCGCGACGAACTCCTTCGGATTGGAGATTTCGTACAGATCCGGGCTGCGGGCGATTTGCCGGTTGTGCTGTTCACGCTCGCCACGGCGGCCGACGTATTGCTGCCAGCCGGCGAGGTCGAGCAGGCGCGGGTCATCGCTGAGGGTGAAGCGCCGGTCATTCTGGCCACGGCATTCATCCGGCAGGCCGATCAGCCCGGCGCTGTTGTTGCGGCGCGTGCAGCGCTGGATCAGCGTGCGTTCGGCGGCCGGCCACAGGCGTGCGCGATCATAAATGTGGGTGATTTCATGCAGTACCGTGGCCAGCAATTCCTGACGCACAGTGCCGTGGGGCCGACTGGTCTTTTGTTTGGCCGCGCTGCCGTCGGTGAGACTGGCGAGCAGTTTGCGGTTCAGGTCCAGTTCGGAGACCAGCGTTGCCTGGCCATAGGCGTTGGCGGGCATGTCGTCGGTCCAGCCGACATCGATGCGTCGATCCAGGCGCTCGATGAAGCTGGGCGGCAGCTTGCGCATCGCTTCATCGAGCAGGGCCTGACTGGCCTGTTGTTGGGCAGGGCTCAGACCGTCGGTCTTGAGCCGCAGTTGCAGGCTGGCGTGAGCGTTACTGCCGATCAGCAGCAGCGCCCCGGCCAGCAGCCAGGCGCTGAGTGACTTCACAATGCGAGGATGGCTTCGGCGAGTACCTGATCACTGGCGTCGCGGGCTTCCGGCACGCGGGTGCGCAAGGTGTTGAGGGCGGCTTCCAGATGCGCACCACGGATATCACCGTTGCTGGCGACGAAGCTGGCGGCGTCGTCGTGGGCTTCGCGGATGATTTTCGAATCGCGGATCGATGTGGTGGTGTCGGAGGTGAAATCGATGGTGCGCTGGGAGGCACGAACGATGATGTTACTGGTGGCTACCAGGGTGTGCGCCTGGGCCATATCGGCCAACAACAGCAGGCCAAGGGCGGCAGCAATCAGCGGGCTACGCATGGAACGACTCCGGAGGGGGCAAGAATAACTATTGGACGAGAATTGCCTGTGCCAGTTCAAGGTCGCTTACATGAAGTTTTGGCCGGGATTTACGCAGGTAATGCAACGCGGATTCCAGCTGGGCGCCTCGCAACTGGCCGTCACTGGCAACGAATGCCGCGGCATCGTCGTGGGCGGCGAGCAACAGTTTACGGTCGAAAGGCGCGGAAGACACCATGCTGGTGGCGTAACCGCTGACAACGGTGTTTTGCGTCGAGACGTCAAAGGCATCGACTGACGTCGCCCAGCAGGACGTGAACAGAACGGACGGGATGAGCAGATTTGAAAGAAAACGCATGAGTCTCGGGTGCTGTTAGTGAGCCCCAAGGCTAGCGCAATGCCCGGGCCAGAGCCAGCGGCGAAACATCGGGACACGACGGACGTGTCCCTTCACGCAACGTCGGATCAGATCGCCAGGATGGCTTGCGCCAGTTGTGCATCGGTCGCATTCAGTTGCGGAGCCTGATGGCGGATAAGGTCCAGGGCGCTCTCCAGTTTCACGCCGCGGATCTGGCCTTCGCTGGCAACGAAGCTGGCAGCGTCGTCACGGGCAGCGATCACGACTTTGTTGTCACGCAGCGAAGAGCTGACGTCGGAAGTCGCGTCCGAAGAGGACTTCAGGGCGCCAACAACGGCGTCGGTGGTCACGATGAAGCTGGAGGCGCTGGCATTGGCTGCCACGGCCAGCAGGGCGGCAGCACTGAGCAGGCGAAGACGGGACATGGTGTAACTCCTCTGGAAGTTTCGTATTGAGAGGTGGCTTGGTGTCTGGGAAGTCAGACGCCAGTCGCACGGCATTCGCCACGTTCTGCCCGGATATTAGGCCTGTGTGGGAGGTTTCGCACAGAGGGCAAAATGCTAGCGCCAGAAAGGTTTTTCCAGTTCGTTGAGTCGATCCGTGTGGCTCAGGCCGAGATCGGCGAGCTCCCGTCCATCGAGTTGAGCCAGCAGACGCCGTGTCCTGGCGCGCTCCAGACCCTGCCGGAAACCTCTGAATAGCCGCCGTAGGCGACCGAAACGAAGAGAACGATCGGCCGAAACTGCTGAAACATCCTGTATGTGATTCATGACGTCTTCCTTATTCCAGTTAAGGCGGAAGGTCATGTTGAGCCGAATGCGGTGAGCACGGCAGATACACCGCGGCAAAATTGTACTGGTTCAGTTATGGTTATATTAAAACTGTACCTGTCTGCGGTACACGCTCCTGTACCGGATGTTTTCCTGGCCTAAAACGACAAGACCCGTCGCGGTTTCCCGCGACGGGTCTTGTGTGTTCAATTCGGGTTGCTGGCGGTGGGTCTAGCGACCAGAGCCAGCGACGCTACTTAGCGCCAGAACGGCTTGCTCAGCTCTTCGTAGCGTTGTGCTTCGCTGATACCGGCGTCAGCCAGCAGACGCGAATCCAGACGAGCCAGTTGGTGGCGGCTGGAGATGCGGCGCTGCCACAACATCAGGTTGGCGATAACGCGCAGAGGCAGGGAAGCCTGGGTTTTTGCAGCTTTGTCTTCGAAGAACAGTTCGGAACTGAGTGTACGTTCCATGGTTGACATCCTTCCGCTTGTGGCGGGATCAGGTAGTGGTTTAACTGGTGCCCATGATCCTCTCGTTTGGCCAGACTCTCTAGATACAGTTCACTTGTATTGTGAGTGACCAGTTAACTGTTTATAGGGGGTGTACGGGTCAAAATTGCGCAAACTGTACCTGTCTGCGCATTTTTGGTGCATTTTTACCCAATAGGAAGGCTTGAGCAGGCAAAAGCCGTAGGAAAAGACCGGTACAGAAGTACAGTTTTTGATGAGATCGAAGATTTTAAAAATCCCGCTGGCAAAACTGTGTTTGTGCCAGCGGGAAATCTGTGCGGATTACACAGCCAGCATGCGTCCGGTTTCTTCCAGATTGATGTGCCAGCTCAGTGCATCGCGCAGGATGTGCGGGGTGTGGCCGCCGATGGCACAGGCTTTATCGAAATAGTCGTTCAGCGCCTGGCGGTAATCCGGGTGCACACAGTTATCGATGATGACCCGGGCGCGTTCCCGTGGCGCCAGGCCGCGCAGGTCGGCCAGGCCTACCTCGGTCACCAGGATGTCGACGTCATGCTCGGTATGGTCGACGTGGCTGACCATTGGCACCACGCTGGAAATCGCGCCGCCCTTGGCAATCGACTTGGTCACGAACACCGCCAGGTGTGCGTTGCGCGCGAAGTCGCCGGAGCCGCCGATGCCGTTCATCATCCGCGTGCCGCAGACGTGGGTGGAGTTGACGTTGCCATAGATGTCGAATTCGAGCGCCGTGTTGATACCGATGATGCCCAGGCGCCGCACCACCTCCGGATGGTTGGAGATTTCCTGTGGACGCAGTACCAGCTTGTCCTTGTACTTCTCCAGGTTGCCGAACACGTCGCTGTTACGCCGTTCCGACAGGGTGATCGAGCTGCCCGAGGCGAAACTCAGCTTGCCCGCATCGATCAGGTCGAAGGTCGAGTCCTGTAGCACTTCGGAGTACATGGTCAGGTCTTCGAACGGCGAGTCGATCAGTCCGCACATTACCGCATTGGCGATGTTACCGATCCCGGCCTGCAACGGGCCGAGCTTGTTGGTCATGCGTCCGGCATCGACTTCCTGCTTGAGGAAGGTGATCAAGTGATCGGCGATGGCCTTGGTGTCGACATCCGGCGACGACACGGTAGACGGCGAATCCGGCTGCTGGGTGATGACGACCGCGACGATCTTCTCTGGCGGGATCGGGATCGCGGTGCTGCCGATGCGGTCGTCGACTTTTACCAGTGGGATCGGCGTGCGGGTCGGGCGGTAGGTCGGGATGTAGATGTCATGCAGACCTTCGAGGTTCGCGTTGTGCGCCAGGTTGATCTCGACGATTACGTGTTTGGCGAAGATCGCGAAGCTCGCCGAGTTGCCCACCGAAGTGGTCGGCACGATGTGGCCCTGTTCGGTGATGGCCACGGCTTCGATCACGGCGATGTCCGGCAGCTTCAGTTGCTGGTTGCGCAGTTGCTCGACGGTTTCCGACAGGTGCTGGTCGATAAACATCACTTCGCCGGCGTTGATTGCCTTGCGCAGGGTGCTGTCGACCTGGAACGGCATGCGCCGCGACAGCACGCCGGCCTCGGTCAGTTGCTTGTCGAGATCGTTGCCCAGGCTGGCACCGGTCATCAGGCTGATCTTCAGCGGCGTGACCTTGGCTCGCTCGGCCAATGCATGGGGAACGGCCTTGGCTTCGCCGGCGCGGGTGAAGCCGCTCATGCCGACGGTCATGCCGTCCTCAATCAGCGCAGCGGCGTCGGCGGCGCTCATCACTTTATCCAACAACGAAGGCAGGCGAATACGGTCACGGTACATGGATTATTTTCTCGGGCAGCGAGTAGCAGGATGCGCAGTCTAGTGAATTTCGCGAGCGCCTGTCCCGCTACCAAGGTCGCAAACGAGGCGTCTATTCAGCGGGTTTCAAGTAAAACACCGTTACCGGATCTGCAACAACGCGGCAAATTGTCCGACGGTTTGCGCAAACAAAAACGCCCCGACAAGTCGGGGCGTTCGGTGTTGCCGGCGAGGGTTACTCGACCGCTTTGACCATGTCTTCGATGACTTTTTTCGCGTCGCCGAACACCATCATGGTCTTGTCCAGGTAGAACAGTTCGTTGTCCAGACCGGCATAGCCGCTGGCCATCGAGCGCTTGTTGACGATGATGGTCTTGGCCTTGAACGCTTCGAGGATCGGCATGCCGGCAATCGGCGATTTCGGATCGTTCTTGGCGGCCGGGTTGACCACGTCGTTGGCGCCGAGCACCAGCACCACGTCGGCCTGGCCGAACTCGGAGTTGATGTCTTCCATCTCGAACACCTGGTCGTAAGGCACTTCGGCTTCGGCCAGCAGTACGTTCATGTGGCCAGGCATCCGACCGGCCACCGGGTGAATCGCGTACTTCACGGTCACGCCGTGGTGGGTCAGCTTCTCGGTCAGCTCTTTCAGTGCGTGTTGCGCGCGAGCCACCGCCAGACCGTAGCCCGGCACGATGATCACGGTGTCGGCGTTGGTCAGCAGGAAAGTCGCGTCGTCAGCCGAACCGGATTTCACCGGACGGGCTTCCTTCTCCCCGGCAGGACCGGCGTCTGCTGTATTGCCGAAACCGCCGAGCAGTACATTAAAGAAGGAACGGTTCATCGCCTTGCACATAATGTACGAGAGGATCGCGCCGCTCGAACCCACCAGGGAACCTGCAATGATCAGCATCGAGTTGTTCAGCGAGAAGCCGATACCCGCCGCCGCCCAACCGGAATAGCTGTTGAGCATCGACACCACCACCGGCATGTCGGCGCCGCCGATCGGGATGATGATCAGCACGCCCATGACGAACGCCAGGGCCAGCATCAGTGCGAATGCGGCAAGGTTGCCGGTCAGCATGAAGGTGAGGCCAAGGATCAGCGTCGCCAGACCCAGTACCGCATTCAGCTTGTGCTGACCGCTGAACTGTACCGGTGCCCCCTGGAACAGGCGGAACTTGTACTTGCCCGACAGCTTGCCGAAGGCGATTACCGAACCGGAGAAGGTGATCGCGCCGATGGCGGCACCGAGGAACAGCTCCAGACGGTTACCTGCCGGAATCGAGTCGCCCAGTTGCTTGACGATGCCCAGCGACTGCGGCTCAACCACTGCAGCAATGGCGATGAACACCGCTGCCAGACCGATCATGCTGTGCATGAACGCGACCAGTTCCGGCATCTTGGTCATTTCAACGCGTTTGGCCATGATCGAACCGGCGGTGCCGCCGATCAGCAGGCCGACGATCACGTAACCGATGCCGGCAGTTGCCAGCTCAGCGCCCAGCTTATAGATGAGGCCGACCGTGGTGATGATTGCCAGCGCCATGCCGAGCATGCCGAACAGGTTGCCGCGCCGCGATGTGGTCGGGTGCGACAGACCCTTGAGGGCCTGGATGAAGCAGATCGACGCGATCAGGTAGAGCGTCGTGACGAGGTTCATGCTCATTACTTAGGCGCCTCTTCTTTTACTTTCGGGGCTTTCTTCTTGAACATCTCAAGCATGCGGCGGGTGACCAGGAAGCCACCAAACACGTTGACCGCTGCCAGTGCCACGGCAAGGGTGCCCATGGTCTTGCCCAGCGGGGTGACGGTCAGGGCGGCAGCGAGCATGGCGCCGACGATCACGATCGCCGAAATGGCGTTGGTCACCGCCATCAAAGGCGTGTGGAGTGCGGGGGTAACGTTCCAGACCACGTGATAGCCGACATAAATCGCCAGCACGAAGATGATCAGGTTGTAGATACCGGGGGAGATAAGCTCTTCCATCGTCTGAATCCCTGCTTAGGCGTTTTTGCGGATGACTTGGCCGTCGCGGCACATCAGGCACGCGGCGACGATGTCGTCTTCGAGGTTCACTTCGAACTGGCCTTCTTTGGTGAAGACCAGCTTCAGGAAGTCCAGCAGGTTGCGTGCGTACAGCGCCGAGGCGTCTGCGGCGACTTCACCGGCCAGATTGGTCGGGCCGACGATGGTCACGCCGTTCTCGATCACGACCTGATCGGCCACGGTCAGCGGGCAGTTGCCACCCTGGGCGGCGGCGAGGTCGATGACCACCGAGCCGGGTTTCATCTGTGCCACGGTGTCTGCGCTTAGCAGCGTCGGCGCCTTGCGGCCCGGAATCAGTGCGGTGGTGATGACGATGTCAGCCTGCTTGGCGCGCTCGTGCACGGCCTGGGCCTGGCGCTGCATCCAGCTGGCCGGCATCGGGCGCGCATAACCGCCGACGCCGACCGCGCATTCGCGTTCTTCATCGGTCTCGTAAGGCACGTCGACGAACTTGGCGCCGAGGGATTCGATCTGTTCCTTCACGGCCGGACGTACGTCGGACGCTTCGATGACGGCACCCAGACGTTTCGCCGTGGCAATCGCCTGCAACCCGGCCACGCCGGCCCCCAGAATCAGCACGCGCGCCGCTTTCACGGTGCCCGCAGCGGTCATCAGCATCGGCATGAAGCGCGGATAGTAATGAGCGGCCAGCAGCACGGCCTTATAGCCGGCAATGTTCGCCTGGGACGACAGCACGTCGAGGCTCTGGGCCCGGGAGGTACGTGGTGCCGCTTCCAGGGCGAACGCGGTAATCCCGCACTCGGCCATTTTCGCGATGGTGTCGTTGTTGAACGGGTTGAGCATGCCCACCAGCACCGTTCCACGCTTGATCAGCGTCAGTTCGGTATCGCTTGGCGCGACCACTTTGAGAATCAGCTCGGCGCCAAACGCGTCATTGGCACTGCCAATGGTCGCGCCTGCCGCTTCATAGGCACTGTCGACAACGCTGGCTTTAACGCCGGCGCCGGTTTGCACAGTGACCTTATGACCTTGGCTGATCAGCTTTTTAATGGTTTCCGGGGTTGCAGCAACCCGTGTTTCACCGGTCTGGGTTTCGAGAGGAACACCAATGTGCACGTCAAATCTCCTGCGTGATCTTATTGAGTAAACCCATGCACTACGGATGGTGCGACTGGGGCGGCCGATCAGCACGATCCCGCCAAATCAGGGCGGGGCGCGGCATTTTGCAGGCGAAGTTTATGCCCTTCAAGGGATTATGACGGGTGACGGAAAATTAACTACAAGTCATCCCGTGACCGAATGTCGCAGATGGCCAGTTGAATCCCTTGCAGGCCGTGCCTTTCAAGGAGTCTGGATGAATTTGAAGAATTTTCTCATCGGTGACGTGAATAGGTCGCAATGCGTCGCGAATGAGGGCTCAAAGCCACGTCGGCAGGCGCTTGTGGGACGTCTGTACGACTTTCGGATACAGTCTGTCGATTTGCGACAAATAGTTATATCTGTAGGGCTTTGATTTTCCTGACTACGGGGTTAGTAATTGCTGGAGCCCTTTAACCTTCTAGGTTGTAGCTATATGCCTGATTCACCAGCCAGTCGCGAAATGCCTTGAGTGACGCTGATTCGACCTTTCGCTCCGGAATCATCAGGTAATACGCCTTGATGCTGGAGAGCGCGTTCGGGTTGGCAATGACCAGCCGTTTCTCGGCCAGTTCGCGTTGAATGAGGAACGGTGGGATCAGCGCGATGCCCATGTCGTGCATGGCGGCCTGGGCCAGCATGGAGAATAGCTCGTAGCGCGGACCTGTCATGTCGCGGGGGATGTTCAGGTGTTGCGAGTTGAACCACTGTCGCCAGGCGTAGGGGCGGGTGGTTTGCTGGAGCAGCGGCAGATCGGCGATATCCTCCGGTGTCAGAAGCTTCCGGTTGCCGAGCAGGGCAGGGCTGCATACCGGCATCGGATTCTCGCCCATCAGCCTGTGGGATTCGGTGCCCGACCAATCGGCATCGCCAAAATAAATGGCGGCATCGAAGTCAGTGTCGGCAAACAGGAACGGGCGGGTGCGGTTGGTCAGGTTGACCGTCACTTCCGGGTGCTTGAGCTGGAAGTCCTTCAGTCTTGGCAGCAGCCATTGCGTACCGAAGGTGGGGACCACGGCGAGCTCGATCACGTTGGTGCCTTGCTGACCCATCACCGACAGGGTGTCGCGCTCCACGGCGTCGAGTTGAGTGGCAACCCGACGGCTGTAGGAAAGACCCGCCTCCGTCAGCTTCACTCCGCGACGCGAGCGTCGGAAGAGTTCGACGCTGAGGAAATCCTCCAGGCTGGCAATCTGTCGGCAAATGGCGCCTTGAGTGAGGGAAAGTTCTTCGGCGGCCTTGGTAAAGCTCTCGTGACGGGCGGCGGCTTCGAAACTGATCAGGGCGGTGGTGCTGGGTATCTTGCGGCGCATGTACGTCAACCTCACTAATACATCGCTTAATTGGCATTTCGCGACGTTTCGGAGTGAGAAATTAGCACAACAGGATGCGAAATCCTCGTTTGCCGGGATGGCGAAGCGGGCCTAGGATCAATGCCACGTTAATTCACCCGATTTGCGAGGACTCACTCATGGGCGGTAAAGCTAGCTTCAACTGGATCGATCCACTGCTGCTGGATCAACAGCTGACTGAAGAAGAACGCATGATCCGCGACACTGCCGAGCAATTCGCCCAGCAGAGCCTCGCGCCACGTGTTCTCGAAGCCTTCCGCCATGAGAAGACTGATCCGGCGATCTTCCGTGAAATGGGTGAGGTCGGCCTGTTGGGTGCGACGATCCCCGAACAGTACGGTGGCAGCGGCCTCAACTACGTCAGCTACGGCCTGATTGCTCGTGAAGTCGAGCGTGTCGACTCTGGCTACCGTTCGATGATGAGTGTGCAGTCTTCGCTGGTGATGGTGCCGATCAACGAATTCGGTACTGAAGCGCAGAAACAGAAGTACTTGCCGAAACTGGCTTCCGGCGAGTGGATCGGCTGCTTCGGTCTGACCGAGCCGAACCACGGTTCCGATCCGGGTGCGATGATTACTCGTGCGCGCAAAGTCGAAGGTGGCTACAGCCTGACCGGCGCCAAGATGTGGATCACGAACAGTCCGATCGCCGATGTGTTTGTGGTTTGGGCCAAGGACGACGCTGGCGACATCCGTGGTTTCGTTCTGGAGAAAGGCTGGAAGGGCCTGAGCGCTCCGGCGATTCACGGAAAGGTCGGTCTGCGAGCCTCGATCACCGGCGAAATCGTCATGGACAATGTCTTTGTGCCGGAAGAGAACATCTTCCCGGACGTGCGTGGTTTGAAAGGTCCGTTCACCTGCCTCAACTCTGCACGTTATGGCATCTCCTGGGGTGCGCTGGGTGCGGCGGAATTCTGCTGGCACACCGCTCGCCAGTACACCCTGGATCGTCAACAGTTCGGTCGTCCGTTGGCCGCCACTCAGTTGATCCAGAAGAAGCTTGCGGACATGCAGACCGAAATCACCCTTGCACTGCAAGGCTGCTTGCGTCTGGGTCGCATGAAGGATGAAGGCACCGCAGCGGTTGAAATCACTTCGATCATGAAGCGCAACTCTTGCGGCAAGTCGCTGGATATCGCTCGCATGGCGCGTGACATGTTGGGCGGTAACGGGATCTCCGATGAGTTCGGGGTGGCCCGTCATCTGGTCAACCTGGAAGTGGTCAATACCTACGAAGGTACTCACGACGTTCACGCGCTGATCCTCGGTCGTGCGCAGACCGGCCTGCAGGCGTTCTATTAACAGGAGAGCGACCATGGGCGCGCTGTCGCATCTGCGGGTACTGGATTTATCGCGAGTGCTGGCCGGCCCATGGGCCGGGCAGATTCTTGCCGACCTTGGGGCGGAAGTGATCAAGGTCGAGCGCCCGGGTAATGGTGACGATACCCGCGCCTGGGGGCCGCCCTTCCTGAAAGACGCTTACGGCGAGAACACCAGCGAGGCGGCTTATTACCTGTCGGCCAATCGCAACAAGCAATCGGTGACGATCGACTTCACGCGTCCCGAAGGTCAGAAGCTGGTACGGGAGTTGGCCGCCAAGTCCGATATCCTCATCGAAAACTTCAAGGTGGGTGGTCTGGCCGCTTATGGCCTGGATTACGAGTCGCTGAAGGCGGTCAATCCGGATCTGATCTATTGCTCGATTACTGGTTTCGGTCAGACCGGACCGTATGCCAAGCGTGCGGGTTATGACTTCATGATTCAGGGACTGGGTGGGCTGATGAGCCTCACCGGGCGTCCTGAAGGTGATGAAGGCGCCGGTCCGGTGAAGGTGGGTGTGGCGCTCACGGATATTCTGACGGGGTTGTATTCGACCGTGGCGATTCTGGCCGCGCTGGCTCACCGCGATCATGACGGCGGTGGTCAGCATATCGATATGGCGCTGCTGGATGTTCAGGTGGCTTGTCTGGCTAACCAGGCGATGAATTATCTGACGACGGGCAATGCGCCAAAGCGGCTGGGGAATGCGCATCCGAATATCGTGCCGTACCAGGACTTTCCTACTGCTGATGGTGACTTCATTCTCACGGTGGGTAATGACGGGCAGTTCCGCAAGTTTGCCGAGGTAGCCGGGCAGCCGCAGTGGGCGGACGATCCGCGCTTTGCTACTAATAAGCTACGAGTGGCGAACCGGGCGGTGCTGATTCCGCTGATCCGTCAGGCAACAGTCTTCAAATCGACCGCCGAGTGGGTGTCTCAACTGGAGCAGGCGGGTGTGCCGTGTGGGCCGATCAATGATCTGTCACAGGTGTTCGAGGATCCGCAGGTTAAGTCCCGTGGGTTGGCGATCGAGCTGCCTCATGCTCTGGCAGGGATGGTGCCGCAGGTGGCGAGTCCGATTCGCTTGTCGCGGACTCCAGTTGAGTATCGACGTGCTCCTCCTCTATTAGGTGAGCATACGCTGGAGGTTTTGCAGCGAGTGCTGGGTCTGGAAGCCGGAGCGGTGGCGGCAATGAAGCAGGATGGAGTGCTTTGATGACTTCCTCTATATAGAAGGGGACTTCTATATAGAGGGCGTGGGGTGTTTTACGGTCTGTCCGCAAGTTATTGAAAGAAAAACGAAATTAAGTGTTGACGGCAGATTCTGGAGGTCTATAATTCGCCCCACTTCCGGCGCAGTCGAAACGGAAAACTCCTTGAGATTCAATGAGTTACACGGTTTTCGATAGCGGTTTGCTTCAGATCATCGAAGCCTGGAGGGAGTTGAAACTGCCGGTTTTTCTGGCGCTTTCAACGTTTCGATCTTCTCGGTCGAAAGCGGAGAAAAAGAGGTGTTGACAGCAGCGTGTAACGCTGTAGAATTCGCCTCCCGCTGACGAGAGATCGGAAGCGCAAGTGGTTGAAGTTGTTGAAGAAATCTTCGAAAACTTCTGAAAATAATCACTTGACAGCAAATGAGGCTGCTGTAGAATGCGCGCCTCGGTTGAGACGAAAGCTCTTAACCAACCGCTCTTTAACAACTGAATCAAGCAATTCGTGTGGGTGCTTGTGGAGTCAGACTGATAGTCAACAAGATTATCAGCATCACAAGTTACTCCGCGAGAAATCAAAGATGTAACCAACGATTGCTGAGCCAAGTTTAGGGTTTCTTAAAAACCCAAAGATGTTTGAACTGAAGAGTTTGATCATGGCTCAGATTGAACGCTGGCGGCAGGCCTAACACATGCAAGTCGAGCGGATGAAGGGAGCTTGCTCCCGGATTCAGCGGCGGACGGGTGAGTAATGCCTAGGAATCTGCCTGGTAGTGGGGGACAACGTTTCGAAAGGAACGCTAATACCGCATACGTCCTACGGGAGAAAGCAGGGGACCTTCGGGCCTTGCGCTATCAGATGAGCCTAGGTCGGATTAGCTAGTTGGTGAGGTAATGGCTCACCAAGGCGACGATCCGTAACTGGTCTGAGAGGATGATCAGTCACACTGGAACTGAGACACGGTCCAGACTCCTACGGGAGGCAGCAGTGGGGAATATTGGACAATGGGCGAAAGCCTGATCCAGCCATGCCGCGTGTGTGAAGAAGGTCTTCGGATTGTAAAGCACTTTAAGTTGGGAGGAAGGGTTGTAGATTAATACTCTGCAATTTTGACGTTACCGACAGAATAAGCACCGGCTAACTCTGTGCCAGCAGCCGCGGTAATACAGAGGGTGCAAGCGTTAATCGGAATTACTGGGCGTAAAGCGCGCGTAGGTGGTTCGTTAAGTTGGATGTGAAATCCCCGGGCTCAACCTGGGAACTGCATCCAAAACTGGCGAGCTAGAGTATGGTAGAGGGTGGTGGAATTTCCTGTGTAGCGGTGAAATGCGTAGATATAGGAAGGAACACCAGTGGCGAAGGCGACCACCTGGACTGATACTGACACTGAGGTGCGAAAGCGTGGGGAGCAAACAGGATTAGATACCCTGGTAGTCCACGCCGTAAACGATGTCAACTAGCCGTTGGGAGCCTTGAGCTCTTAGTGGCGCAGCTAACGCATTAAGTTGACCGCCTGGGGAGTACGGCCGCAAGGTTAAAACTCAAATGAATTGACGGGGGCCCGCACAAGCGGTGGAGCATGTGGTTTAATTCGAAGCAACGCGAAGAACCTTACCAGGCCTTGACATCCAATGAACTTTCCAGAGATGGATTGGTGCCTTCGGGAACATTGAGACAGGTGCTGCATGGCTGTCGTCAGCTCGTGTCGTGAGATGTTGGGTTAAGTCCCGTAACGAGCGCAACCCTTGTCCTTAGTTACCAGCACGTAATGGTGGGCACTCTAAGGAGACTGCCGGTGACAAACCGGAGGAAGGTGGGGATGACGTCAAGTCATCATGGCCCTTACGGCCTGGGCTACACACGTGCTACAATGGTCGGTACAAAGGGTTGCCAAGCCGCGAGGTGGAGCTAATCCCATAAAACCGATCGTAGTCCGGATCGCAGTCTGCAACTCGACTGCGTGAAGTCGGAATCGCTAGTAATCGCGAATCAGAATGTCGCGGTGAATACGTTCCCGGGCCTTGTACACACCGCCCGTCACACCATGGGAGTGGGTTGCACCAGAAGTAGCTAGTCTAACCTTCGGGAGGACGGTTACCACGGTGTGATTCATGACTGGGGTGAAGTCGTAACAAGGTAGCCGTAGGGGAACCTGCGGCTGGATCACCTCCTTAATCGACGACATCAGCTGCTCCATAAGTTCCCACACGAATTGCTTGATTCATTGAAGAAGACGATAGAAGCAGCCCGAAATTGGGTCTGTAGCTCAGTTGGTTAGAGCGCACCCCTGATAAGGGTGAGGTCGGCAGTTCGAATCTGCCCAGACCCACCAATTTTGTGTGGGAAACGCCTGTAGAAATACGGGGCCATAGCTCAGCTGGGAGAGCGCCTGCCTTGCACGCAGGAGGTCAGCGGTTCGATCCCGCTTGGCTCCACCACTACTGCTTCTGAAGTTTGAAAGCTTAGAAATGAGCATTCCATCGGTGTGATGATGAATGTTGATTTCTAGTCTTTGACTGGATCGTTCTTTAAAAATTTGGGTATGTGATAGAAAGATAGACTGAACGTTACTTTCACTGGTAACGGATCAGGCTAAGGTAAAATTTGTGAGTTCTCTTAATTGAGAAATTCGAATTTTCGGCGAATGTCGTCTTCACAGTATAACCAGGTTGCTTGGGGTTATATGGTCAAGTGAAGAAGCGCATACGGTGGATGCCTTGGCAGTCAGAGGCGATGAAAGACGTGGTAGCCTGCGAAAAGCTTCGGGGAGTCGGCAAACAGACTTTGATCCGGAGATGTCTGAATGGGGGAACCCAGCCATCACAAGATGGTTATCTTGTACTGAATACATAGGTGCAAGAGGCGAACCAGGGGAACTGAAACATCTAAGTACCCTGAGGAAAAGAAATCAACCGAGATTCCCTTAGTAGTGGCGAGCGAACGGGACTAGCCCTTAAGTGGCTTTGAGATTAGCGGAACGCTCTGGAAAGTGCGGCCATAGTGGGTGATAGCCCTGTACGCGAAAGTCTCTTAGTCATGAAATCGAGTAGGACGGAGCACGAGAAACTTTGTCTGAATATGGGGGGACCATCCTCCAAGGCTAAATACTACTGACTGACCGATAGTGAACTAGTACCGTGAGGGAAAGGCGAAAAGAACCCCGGAGAGGGGAGTGAAATAGATCCTGAAACCGTATGCGTACAAGCAGTGGGAGCAGACTTTGTTCTGTGACTGCGTACCTTTTGTATAATGGGTCAGCGACTTATTTTCAGTGGCGAGCTTAACCGAATAGGGGAGGCGTAGCGAAAGCGAGTCTTAATAGGGCGTCTAGTCGCTGGGAATAGACCCGAAACCGGGCGATCTATCCATGGGCAGGTTGAAGGTTAGGTAACACTGACTGGAGGACCGAACCGACTACCGTTGAAAAGTTAGCGGATGACCTGTGGATCGGAGTGAAAGGCTAATCAAGCTCGGAGATAGCTGGTTCTCCTCGAAAGCTATTTAGGTAGCGCCTCATGTATCACTGTAGGGGGTAGAGCACTGTTTCGGCTAGGGGGTCATCCCGACTTACCAAACCGATGCAAACTCCGAATACCTACAAGTGCCGAGCATGGGAGACACACGGCGGGTGCTAACGTCCGTCGTGAAAAGGGAAACAACCCAGACCGTCAGCTAAGGTCCCAAAGTTATGGTTAAGTGGGAAACGATGTGGGAAGGCTTAGACAGCTAGGAGGTTGGCTTAGAAGCAGCCACCCTTTAAAGAAAGCGTAATAGCTCACTAGTCGAGTCGGCCTGCGCGGAAGATGTAACGGGGCTCAAACCATACACCGAAGCTACGGGTATCACGTAAGTGATGCGGTAGAGGAGCGTTCTGTAAGCCTGTGAAGGTGAGTTGAGAAGCTTGCTGGAGGTATCAGAAGTGCGAATGCTGACATGAGTAACGACAATGGGTGTGAAAAACACCCACGCCGAAAGACCAAGGTTTCCTGCGCAACGTTAATCGACGCAGGGTTAGTCGGTCCCTAAGGCGAGGCTGAAAAGCGTAGTCGATGGAAAACAGGTTAATATTCCTGTACTTCTGGTTATTGCGATGGAGGGACGGAGAAGGCTAGGCCAGCTTGGCGTTGGTTGTCCAAGTTTAAGGTGGTAGGCTGAGATCTTAGGTAAATCCGGGATCTTAAGGCCGAGAGCTGATGACGAGTGTTCTTTTAGAACACGAAGTGGTTGATGCCATGCTTCCAAGAAAAGCTTCTAAGCTTCAGATAACCAGGAACCGTACCCCAAACCGACACAGGTGGTTGGGTAGAGAATACCAAGGCGCTTGAGAGAACTCGGGTGAAGGAACTAGGCAAAATGGCACCGTAACTTCGGGAGAAGGTGCGCCGGTGAGGGTGAAGGACTTGCTCCGTAAGCTCATGCCGGTCGAAGATACCAGGCCGCTGCGACTGTTTATTAAAAACACAGCACTCTGCAAACACGAAAGTGGACGTATAGGGTGTGACGCCTGCCCGGTGCCGGAAGGTTAATTGATGGGGTTAGCTAACGCGAAGCTCTTGATCGAAGCCCCGGTAAACGGCGGCCGTAACTATAACGGTCCTAAGGTAGCGAAATTCCTTGTCGGGTAAGTTCCGACCTGCACGAATGGCGTAACGATGGCGGCGCTGTCTCCACCCGAGACTCAGTGAAATTGAAATCGCTGTGAAGATGCAGTGTATCCGCGGCTAGACGGAAAGACCCCGTGAACCTTTACTATAGCTTTGCACTGGACTTTGAATTTGCTTGTGTAGGATAGGTGGGAGGCTTTGAAGCGTGGACGCCAGTTCGCGTGGAGCCATCCTTGAAATACCACCCTGGCAACTTTGAGGTTCTAACTCAGGTCCGTTATCCGGATCGAGGACAGTGTATGGTGGGTAGTTTGACTGGGGCGGTCTCCTCCTAAAGAGTAACGGAGGAGTACGAAGGTGCGCTCAGACCGGTCGGAAATCGGTCGTAGAGTATAAAGGCAAAAGCGCGCTTGACTGCGAGACAGACACGTCGAGCAGGTACGAAAGTAGGTCTTAGTGATCCGGTGGTTCTGTATGGAAGGGCCATCGCTCAACGGATAAAAGGTACTCCGGGATAACAGGCTGATACCGCCCAAGAGTTCATATCGACGGCGGTGTTTGGCACCTCGATGTCGGCTCATCACATCCTGGGGCTGAAGCCGGTCCCAAGGGTATGGCTGTTCGCCATTTAAAGTGGTACGCGAGCTGGGTTTAGAACGTCGTGAGACAGTTCGGTCCCTATCTGCCGTGGACGTTTGAGATTTGAGAGGGGCTGCTCCTAGTACGAGAGGACCGGAGTGGACGAACCTCTGGTGTTCCGGTTGTCACGCCAGTGGCATTGCCGGGTAGCTATGTTCGGAAAAGATAACCGCTGAAAGCATCTAAGCGGGAAACTTGCCTCAAGATGAGATCTCACTGGAACCTTGAGTTCCCTGAAGGGCCGTCGAAGACTACGACGTTGATAGGTTGGGTGTGTAAGCGCTGTGAGGCGTTGAGCTAACCAATACTAATTGCCCGTGAGGCTTGACCATATAACACCCAAGCAATTTGCGTCGGCTCTCTAAACCAGAGCAACCAGATTGCGGTGTGTGAAGACGCAATGAACCGAAAGTTCGACGCTCACAAAGCACCGAAAACTATCCCATACCCAATTTGCTGAAGCGAGGCCGTCAGGTCACGAGTCAGTACCCGAATTTCTTGACGACCATAGAGCGTTGGAACCACCTGATCCCATCCCGAACTCAGAAGTGAAACGATGCATCGCCGATGGTAGTGTGGGGTTTCCCCATGTGAGAGTAGGTCATCGTCAAGATTAAATTCCGAAACCCCAATTGCGAAAGCAGTTGGGGTTTTGTTTTAGTAGAAGTCACCGTTTTTTGCCGGAACGTTACTGTGGTAACGGGCTGGTCACAGAATTTCTTGACGACCATAGAGCGTTGGAACCACCTGATCCCATCCCGAACTCAGAAGTGAAACGATGCATCGCCGATGGTAGTGTGGGGTTTCCCCATGTGAGAGTAGGTCATCGTCAAGATTGAATTCCGAAACCCCTGTCTGCTAACGCAGACAGGGGTTTTGTCGTTTCAGTGCCCACGAAAGTCCGATCTTCAGACCGCTCTGCGTGCCTTGCTGCTCCGACGAGCCTGCCACTTGCGCCACCAGATGTAGACGCCGGTCCCCGACAATCCTGCAATCAGAACGCCCAATACCGCGATCATCACTTGCCCGGTGAAGCCTATGATCCGTCCCCCATGTATCGGCAACTGCAACCGATAAAACCGCTCTCCCAACGTCCCTTCTCCTGCAATCTCCTGCCCCAATAATCGCCCGTCCGTACCGTGGAAGAACAACCAGGATTTGCCGTGGGCCTCAGTGTCATGCTGTCCGAACCCCGCGCCGTAGAAGTTGTACTCAAAGCTGTAATACAACTCGCCGATTGCCGCTGTCAGCCCCAACCTTTTCCCTTCCTGCAGTGCCCTTTCATATGCCTGTTGATAACTCAATCGAGTAATCCCCAACTTTTCGGCAGGCATTCGCCCTCGAGCCTCATACACGCTCGGTTCAATCGAAGAGAACAACGACACCACCGGTTTGAAGACCTGGCTCGGGAGGTTCATCGCCACGCTACTGACGGCTATCGGCAGCAATAACAACCACAGCCACAAGCCCCCGGCCCTGTGCAGATCAAAGTTGAGTCGATAGGCATGCCTGCCCTTGATCTTCCAGGCGTCAGGCCACTTCTTCCAGAACGGTTTACCTCGAGGCAAAGTCAGCCAGAGAGCGATGAAGCAATCGATCAACCAGGCGATGGCCACCAACCCCATCAACAGCAAACCCCAGTTACCGGGCAGTGTCAGGTTGTAGTGGAACTCGAGAATGAAAGGAACGAAGTTCTCACGCTGGAAACAGCACTCACCCCAGTAACGCTGGCCTTTCTGCTCGCCACTGACCGGGTCGAGGTAGAACACCTGATTGCGTTCTTCGAACGGTTCGCCCGTCGCCGGATCGTTGCGCGGAACCGCCGCCAGCAATGCCGTGTGGCCTGCCTCGTTCGGATACTCCATGTACCAGACCTGCAACTTCGGATGTAACGATTGCACCGCATCCACCAGTTCGCCTGGCGGTAGGCGCTCTCCCTCGGCCGATGCCGCGTAGAACTCCGGGTTCAACCACTCATCCAGCTCATGATTGAACGCCAGAATGCTCCCGGTAATCCCCGCCAGCAGCAGAAAAACCGCCGTGGCCAACCCGATATACCGGTGCAATAAAACCAGAAACGAACGCATGAAAATTTCCCCCACAGATGCGACAAAGCCAGCCCCTGAAATCAGGAGCTGGCTTTTTTATGCACAAGACAAAGGCTTAGAACTGGTAACTGACCGTAGCGGCGACATTGCGCTCTTCGCCCATGTAGCAGAAGTCGAGACTGGCGCAGGAGGCTACATAGGATTCATTGGTCAGATTGTTCGCATTCAGGCGTACGTCGATACCCTTCAAACCGACCTTGCCGAGGTCATAGCCAATCGATGCGTCGAACAATGTGTAGGACGGCACCTTCATGGTGTTCTCTGCATCCGCCCAGCTGTAGCCGACATAACGCACACCACCGCCCAATCGCAGCCCATCAAGCGCCGCACTGTCGAACTTGTAGTCCGCCCACAGCGAGGCCATGTGCCGCGGCGCCTGGGTTGGCGAGTTGCCTTTGTTCTCGATCACGTTTGTCGGGGTGCTCAAGGTGCTGGTCATCGACTTCGAGTACTCGATGTCAGTGAAGGTGTAGCTGCCGAGGACTTTCAGGTTATCGGTCAACTGCATGTGCGCTTCCAGTTCCAGACCCTGAGAGCGGACAGCGCCTACAGCGCGATAGAAGTTTTCCTGCGGCAGTTTGGTTGCCAGGTTCTTCTGGTCGATGCCGAACAAGGAAGCGGTGAACAGATCGTCCGTCCCCGGTGGCTGATACTTCAGGCCCATTTCCCACTGCGTTCCATCGGTCGGTGCAAGAGGATTGCCGGCACTGTCCGCGTAGGAGTTCGGGTTGAACGACTCGGAATAGCTGACGTACGGCGCGAGGCCGTTATCGAACAGATACAGCGCGCCGGCACGGCCTGTGAGCTTGGTGCGTCGATCATTGATCTCGGTGCCGACCGGACGGCCCGCTTCGGCAATACGGTTTTCGTCGGAGGTTTCTACCCAATCCTGGCGCAGTCCCAGCGAGAAGCGCCACTTGTCCATCTCGATCAAGTCTTGCAGGTAAACGCCGGTCTGCTCCAGGCGCCGCAGGTAGCTCGTCTCGCCGTAAGGCGTGATAGCGGAATTGCCATACACCGGGTTGAACGCATTGATCGGCGCCAGGCCGCCACTGGTCCAGTCGACCACGGTTTTGCGCCGCTGATAATCCGCCCCCATCAGCACCGTGTGCCTGGTCGCGCCGGTGAAGAATTCGGCCTGAAGCATGTTGTCGACGATGAACGCGTGCAGACGCTCGTCACCTGCGGTGTAGTAGCGATTCAGTTCGTTGCCGGTCGGCGACGTCCAGCCATAGGCGTACACCTGATCCATGTTCACTTTGGAGTCGAGGTAGCGGAAGTTCTGCCGCGCGGTGAAGACATCGTTGAATCGATGTTCGAACTGGTAACCGAACGACTGCTGATCACGGGAGTAACCATCGATGCCCGGCTCGCCTTCGAAGAAGTGCGGTGAGATGCGGTTGCCGTTGCGCTGATGAATCGTGCCGTCGGCCGGCACGCCGCCGTGGTAGCCGCCATCCGGGTCATGTTGCAGATACGCTTGCAGCGTCAGCGATGTGTCCTCGCTGAAATCGATGCTGACCGTTGGCGCGAGGGCGAAGCGCTTTTCCTTGTTGTGGTCGAATTGCGTGTCGGACTGATCCGTCAAACCGGTCAGACGATAGGCGATACGCTTGTCGTCATCGACCGGGCCACTGAAGTCAAAACCGACGCCGCGCTGGCCTTGAGTGCCAACGGTGGCTTGAACCTGGTGATAGGCCTCGTACAGCGGCTTCTTGCTGGTCAGCGCCACCAGCCCGCCCGGCGAGCTACGACCGTACAACACAGAAGACGGGCCTTTGAGAATATCCACGCGCTCGAGGAAATACGGATCGACCTGCATGGTGCTGTAGGTGCCGCTGTCACCCATGGACTTGAGGCCGTCGAGGTAGATGTTGTCCACCGAACCGTCGTTGAAACCGCGCATCGCCACGTAGTCGTAGCGGTGCGTGGCACCGTAAGGGTTGGTCAGCACGCCGGAGGTGTAACGCATGGCCTGGGATACGGTTTGCGAGCCCTGGTCATCCATTTGCTCGCGGGTGACCACGGACACGCTTTGCGAGGTTTCCAGCAGCGCGGTACTGGTTTTGGTGGCGATCTGGCTGTGCGTCGCATTATAGCCATCCATGCTGCCCAGCGCGTTGCCGAGGGCGAAGCCTTTGATGTCGGTGGTCGGCAGGGCCAGCGCTTCGGTTTCTGCAACGGAGCGCAACACATAGCTACTGCCGTCCTGGCTGACCGCCTCCAGGCCCGAGCCGCCGAGCAAGTGGCTCAGGGCCTGATCGGTCGAATACTCGCCCTGCACACCCGGTGACTGCCGGCCCTGGGTCTGCTGTGGCGTCATCGACAACGTGATGCCCGCCTGACGCGCGAACTGGTTGAGCGCATCGCCCAGTGGTCCGGCGGCGATGTTGTAGCGGTGGCTGCCGACCTCACTGGCGCTCGCCGCGACGCTCAGGTTCGGCAGCAGTCCAACGCCCAGTGCCGTGGATAACAACGCGGCCCGAACAGCGCGGTGCAGCAGGCCCGATTCGACAGTGAAATTCAGAGGGTTCTTACAGGTAACGCGCGCAGTCATTGTAGGTTTCCGTAGGCAGTCGCGAAGGCTGAGTTGAAGTGCTTACTGACTAAGCCGGACTTGCCACGAAAACCCGCCAAAATAATTTCAGGCCACAGACTCCAGCGTCACCCACCAACGGGTGCGATAGCGCAATTGCACCGGCAGGGTCTGCGGCAGGATCGCCAGCAGCTTGTCGGTGTCCTCAAGACGGAACACGCCGGACAGGCGCAAATCCGCAATGTCCGACGCACAGCTCAGAAAACCCTGACGATACCGGCCGACTTCGCCGATGAAGTCGCCCAGCCGCATGTTGCGCGTCACGATCAGTCCGTCGACCCAGGCGCCAGCGTCCATGTCCAACGGTGGCGCCGGTCGAACTCGATGGTGATCGATCAGATAGCTCTGACCGGCGATTGCCTCGGTCGAGTTGCCTGCGGATTGAATCGCGACCCGGCCACTGGTGACGCTCAGGCGCGTGCATCCATCTTCCTGGCGCAGAAGGAATCGTGCCTTGAACGGCTCGTAGCTGCCATGACGGCTCTGCACCTGCAGCGGTCGGTCAAACGTTGCACCTTCATCGGCGCCGCCGCAGGTGACGATGATTTCGCCACGGGTCAATTTGATCAGCCGTTGCTGCGCGGTGTAATCGAGATCCACGCTGCTGGCGGTGTTGAGTTCGATCCGTGTGCCGTCCGGCAACTGGAAACCACGGCGTTCGCCGGTGGCGGTGGTGTAGTCGGCGCTCCACTGTTGCCAGACGGACGTGTCCTTGGCCAGCCATCCCGCCGAACCCATCAGCAGCGCGCCGGACAACAGCTTCAATGCCTGACGTCGGCCCAGACCCTGTGCACTGTTTTCCAGCGTATTGAACGCCACCTGCGCACCGGGCACGGCGCTCAGATTGTGGGTCAGTTCGGCTTGCAGAGACTGCACCCGTTGCCAGGCCAGTTCGTGATCATGGTGCTCGGCGCGCCATTGTTCGCACTGGCGATTCAGGCGCGGATTGCCATGGTTGTTGCGCAGACGCAGGAGCCAGTGAATGGCCTGTCGTACGACCTGCTGCGGCGGCTCGGCGCGTCGGCCAAGCGAGAGGTTATCCACCGGCATCAGTTTTCGTACCGCAGTACGTAGCAGTGATACAGCGCATCGGCGACGTAGCGTTCCACCGAGCGCAAGGACAGGCCCATCTGCTCGGCAATCTGCTTGTGGGTCAAACCTTCGCACTGCGCCAGCAGAAACGCCTGACGCACTTTCGGTTTAAGTCCTTCAAGCATGCGGGCAATGCTTTCCAGCAGTTCGATCACCAGTGCGCGGGCTTCGGCACTGGGTCTCTCGGCTTCGGGCAAGTGGGCGATGGTTTCCAGGTAGGCGCGTTCGATTTCTTCGCGTCGCCAATGGTCGATGACCAAACCGCGAGCGATGGTGCGCAAAAACGCACGGGGCGCCTTGAGTTCGAGACGTTCGGTGCGCTGCAGCAGGCGCACGAAGGTGTCCTGGGCCAGATCCGCCGCATCGGCGGCATTGCCCAGCCTCGCACGCAACCAGCCGTTGAGCCAGCCGTGATGACGACTGTAAAGCGCCTGTACTGCCAACTCAGGTGATGACATGAACGCGACAGCCTGAACGTCACAAATGATAATTAGTCGCATTGTCATCAAGGGGTGGAGAATTTGCAACCGGCGCTGCAAAACAGCCATTAAAAAATGACAGGCGAACGCACTGGCACACCGCCCGGCGGGAATCTGGCAGAAATGCCGTCCATTTCCTACAAAGCGTTAAGTTTTCTCCGAATCGTGCCGACAGACTGGGGAGACATGCGTGCACCAAAGTAGAGCAGCCGTCAGAACGCTGCCTGCGCTGTACATGGAATGTTGCATCCGGAACGCATCCCCACTTTTGGCATAAGAAGTCCCATGAAATGAATCTCAAGTTCAGCCATAAAATCCTGTTGGCCGCCTCGGGCGTCGTGGTCCTGGCGTTCGCGCTGTTCACTTTGTACAACGACTATCTGCAGCGAAACACCATTCGTCAGAACCTGCAGTCCTCCGTCCAGCAGGCCGGCGACCTGACCGCCAGCAGTGTGCAGAACTGGATGAGCGGGCGGATTCTGGTCCTGGAAAACCTCGCGCAGAACGTTGCTCACCAGGGCAAGAACGCCGATTTCCCGGGGCTGGTCGATCAACCGGCCTTCACCTCGAATTTCCAGTTCACCTACGTCGGCCAGGCCAACGGTGTATTCACCCAGCGCCCTGACGCGAAGATGCCGGATGGCTACGACCCGCGTCAGCGTCCCTGGTACAAACAGGCCGTGGCTGCTGACCAGACCATGCTGACCCCGCCGTACATGGCCGCCGTTGGCGGTCTGGTGGTGACCATCGCCATGCCGGTGAAAAAGAATGGCGAGCTGCTCGGTGTGGTGGGCGGTGACCTGAGTCTGGAAACCCTGGTGAAGATCATCAACTCGGTGGACTTCGGTGGCCTGGGCCACGCGTTCCTGGTCAGCGGTGACGGTCAGGTGATCGTCAGCCCGGACAAAGATCAGGTGATGAAGAACCTCAAGGACATTTACCCGAACGCCGGTGTGCGCATCGAGAAGGGCAACCAGAACGTGGTGCTCAACGGCCAGGAACGCATCCTGTCGTTCACCCCGGTCGCCGGTCTGCCGAATGCCCAGTGGTACATCGGTCTGTCGATCGATCGCGACAAGGCCTACGCCGCACTCAGCCAGTTCCGTACTTCGGCTCTGATCGCGATGTTCGTCGCAGTGGGCGCGATTGCGGTGTTCCTGAGCCTGTTGATCACCGTGCTGATGCGTCCGCTGATCACCATGGGCCGTGCGATGCAGGACATCGCTCAGGGTGAAGGTGACCTGACTCGCCGTCTGGTAGTGGAAAGCAAAGACGAGTTCGGTGAGCTGGGCAGTTCGTTCAACCAGTTCGTGGAGCGGATTCACGCGTCGATTTCCGAAGTGTCTTCTGCGACTCGCCACGTACACGACCTGTCGCAACGGGTGATGGCATCGTCCAACGCCTCGATCATCGGTTCCGACGAGCAAAGCGCACGCACCAACAGCGTGGCCGCCGCGATCAATCAGTTGGGTGCCGCCACCCAGGAAATCGCCCGCAACGCCGCCGATGCTTCGCAACACGCCAGCGGCGCCAGCGAGCAGGCCGATGACGGTCGTCAGGTGGTCGAGCAGACGATTCAGGCCATGACCGAGCTGTCGCAGAAGATCAGCCTGTCGTGCACCCAGATCGAAACCCTGAATGCGAGCACCGACAACATCGGCCACATTCTCGACGTGATCAAAGGCATCTCTCAGCAGACCAACCTGCTGGCGCTCAACGCGGCCATCGAAGCGGCTCGTGCCGGTGAGGCCGGACGCGGTTTCGCGGTGGTGGCGGACGAGGTGCGCAACCTCGCTCACCGCACCCAGGAATCGGCGGAAGAAATCCACAAGATGATCACCTCGCTGCAGGTCGGCTCCCGCGAAGCGGTGGCCACCATGAACGCCAGTCAGGCGTCCAGCGAAGAGAGCGTTGAAGTGGCGAACCAGGCCGGTCTGCGTCTGGTCAGCGTGACCCAGCGCATCGGCGAAATCGACGGCATGAACCAGTCGGTGGCCGCCGCTACCGAGGAGCAGACTGCGGTGGTGGAAACCCTCAATGTCGACGTCAACCAGATCAACCTGCTGAACCAGCAGAGCGTGGCCAACCTCAATGAAACGTTGAAGGATTGCGATGCGTTGTCGCAACAGGCCAACCGTTTGAAACAGCTGGTCGACAGCTTCAAGATCTGATCGCTCGCGGTCAAAAAAAAGCCCGCTGCGGAGCGATCCGCAGCGGGCTTTTTCATGCCTTACACAAACAGCTTCAGCACATTGCCCATCGCATCATCGGCAAACCCCTGCACGAAATCCTTGAACCCCGGCAGCGCCTCGGGGCCGCCGGAGGCGGGTTCGGCAATGATCGTCCAGGTCGCCCGCGACTTGCCCGCGCCCAGCGATTCCACATTCATCGCCGCCCACAGGTTGGCCACGCCCAGCGTGTTGTAGATCGTGGTCCAGGTCATGCTCAGCGCCTGGTCGTCCCGGGAGTTGAGTTGCTCGACCACCACGTTGCCATCCTTGAAGAACTTCTTGCGCAGCGAAGACACGCCTTCGCCGGTCATTTCGATGTGCGACAGGGCCGGGATGAAACGGTCGAAACCGTCGAATTGGCCGACCACCGCCCACACTTGTCTGGCGTCCACCGGCACTTCCACCGAAGACACGACGTGGCAGCCGTGAGGGTTTTTGATCAGGGTGTCGGGTTGAAGATTGCTCATGGTGTTGCTCCTTGGTTGATGAGTCAGATGAAGTTGATTTCTTTCAGGTAGTCGCAGCCGCGACGCAGCAGCGCCGGGGATTTTTCCGGGTAGTGCGCGCCCATCTGCTGCACGCCGGCCTGGGCGTTGGCGTGGCCGATCAGGGAGATGTCGCCGATGTCTTCCTCGAAGCCGTTGAGGTAGAAACCGAGCACGCCGAACAGCGCGTTGTCGGCGTCGACCCGGCCCAGTTGCTGTTGCCAGTCGGCGACGCTGACCAGTGAAAACTCGCTGCCGGTTTCGCGGAATGACGCGACGTAGGCATCCCAGCTCAGAGGCTCCGGGTTGTGCAGGTTGAACACCGCCCGTTCGGGCGAATAACGGCTGGCGTGGAAGGCGATGAAACGGGCGAGAAAGTCCACCGGCATCAGGTCGAAGTTCAGCGCGAAGGCCGGGACCTGGCCGAGTTGGATCGAGCCCTTGAGCATCAGCATCAAACGGTTCTTGTGCGGCTGGCAGACGCCGCTGAGGCTGTTGAAACTGATGTTGCCGGGCCGGTACAGATTGACCCGCACCCCGCGCTCCCGGGCCCGTTCGAGGAGGCGTTCGCCGACCCATTTCGACAGGTTGTAGCCGTTGCGGATGTAGATCGGCGGCGTCGGTGCGGCGGGCAGCTCCAGCACCCGGCCCGCGTCGTCGACGGTGCTGGAGGCCGACAGCGTCGAGACGAAGTTGAACACCTTCTTGCTGCGCCCTTCGCACAGGCGCAGGAGTTCGAAAATCGGCTCGACGTTGTCCGCCGCCAACGACTCGTAATCGAGGACGTGATTGACGTTGGCGGCGTTGTGCACCAACGCGCCGAACTCGCGATCCAGTCGCACGAAGTCGTCATTGGCCAGACCCAGTTGCGGCTGGGTGATGTCCGCCGAATAGACCCGCACCCGACTCAGGTCCAGATGCTCCAGCCGGTTCTCTCGCAACGAATGGGCAAAGCGCTGCGCCGCGGTTTGTCCGCCGCCATCGCGCACCAGGCACGCCACCTCGCTGGCGCCCCAACCCAGCAACGCCTCGACGATGTGCACGCCGACAAAACTGTTGGCGCCGGTGACAATCACCTTGTGCACATCGCCCATGCGGCTGATCGGCAACGGCTCGATATCCAGCGCTCGCTCGGCGTCGGCCATTGCCTGTGCGCTGAGTACCGCGCTGTCGTCGGTGCCGCGCACCAGCGTGGCGAGCTTGGCGATGGTTGGCAGTTCGATGAAGCGGTTGATCGAAATGCTGCGACCGAATTCCTCCCGCAGACGCAGGAGCATGCGCGACAGCAGAATCGAGTGACCGCCGAGATTGAAGAAGCTTTCGTCGGTGGAAATGTCGCTGGTCGGCAACTCCAGCAACTCGCCCCAGATCTCCAGCAGCAGCGCTTCGTCGGCGTTGGCCGGCAGGCATTTCGGGCCGCTGTCCTGCACGCTTACCGGCAGTTCCAGCAAGGCTTTTCGGTCGACTTTGCCGTTGGCGGCGAACGGCATGTTCGGCAGCTCCGTCCACGCCACCGGTTGCATGTAGTCGGGCAAAAACTGCTGGGCATGTGCCTTCAGCGCATCGCGGGCGGCATCCGATTGCGGCTGCGCGAAGAACGCCAGAATCCGCCTTTGACTGTCGATCACCACGGCGATCTGCCGATACAACTGGCTCTCGCGCAGGCAACGCTCGATCTCTTCCGGCTCGACCCGGAAGCCGCGGATCTTCACCTGATTGTCGCGGCGTCCGCACAGCTCGATGCCGTCTTCGCCCCACTTGGCCATGTCGCCGCTGCGGTAGGCGCGCAGACGCTGACCGTCCGGCAGCTCCAGATGCAGATAGCGCTCCGCCGTCTGCTGGGGATTGTTCAGGTAACCCAGGCACACGCCCGGGCCGACGATGAACAATTCGCCCACCGTTTGCTCCGGCACCGGTTGCAGATCGTCATCGAGGATCAGCACCTGACTGTTGGCAATCGGCCCGCCGAGGGTGCGATTGCTGTCGCCCGGTTGCAGCTGTCGTGCGGTGATCAACACCGTGGCTTCGGTGGGACCGTAGAGGTTGTGCAACTTGCCCTGGCGCGTCAGTTGCTCGATCACGAACGGCTCGCAGACATCACCGCCGGTCATGATCTGCCCGACGCTTTGCAGTTGCTCCAGCGGCAGGATGCTCAGCAGCGCCGGCGGCAGGAACGCGTGGGTCAGTTGCCGACGGCGGATCAGCGCCACCAGTTGCAGCGGATCACGGCGCTGGTTGTCGTCGGGCACCACCAGTTCCGCGCCTTCGAGCAGGGTCGGGAAGATGTCGATCAGCGACGAGTCAAAGCTCAGCGACGAGAACTGCAGTACCCGACTCTCTGCCCGCAACTGCACATAGTCGGCGTACCACGCGGTGAAGTGCGCGAGGTTCGCCTGAGTCAGCAGTACACCCTTCGGATGCCCGGTGGTGCCAGAGGTGTAGAGCGCCATGCACGGAGCATCGAGCTCGGGCCGACGACGCATCAACGGTTGCGACAGATCGACGTCAGTGCGGTCGATGCGACAGACATCCAGCCCTGGCATCGAACCGCTCAGCGGGTGTTCGCCATCGTGCAGCAACAGCACCGCCCCGGCGTTTTCCAGGATGTACTGCTGGCGTTGAAGCGGATGGCTGGGTTCCAGTGGCAGATACACCGCGCCGCTGCCAAGAATCGCCAGAATCGAAGCAAACAGCGCATCGCATTTCGGCAGGCAAATCCCTACCACCCACGGTTGCGGCTGTGTCTCCAGCATGGCCAGCAAACGTTGCTGGATCGCCCGGCTGTGATCATGCAACTGGCGGTAGCTGATCGACTGCTCGGCGAGGTGCAGCGCCGGGCGCTTCGCATGCTCGATCAGGCTCTGTTGCAACCGCTCGATCACCGGGATCTGCGCCTGTTGCAACAAGGCCGGGTTGGCCGTGGCATTGAAGCGATGCACATACGCCAGGCTGTCGAGAAACAGCAGGTTTTCCACCTGCTCGAAGTCCGGCGCACGGGCCGTCGTCGCCTGCTGGAAATACTCGGCATCGCGGGAGAAGCGACTGACCAGCAGCGCCACTTCGTCCACCACCTGCGCCAGTGTTCGCTGGCGCAGGGCCTGACCGTTACCGGACGGTTCGTCGGCGATGGGCACGCGGCTCAGCAGTGTCGTGTTGCAGAGGCATAGCAGATCGAGAACCGGCAGTCCGCCGATGCCCGTTGCACCGATGCCCAAGCGCAAGTTCAGGTGCGGTGTCGTGCCGTAATCCTGCGGCGCAAGACTGCCGTCATCGATCACCAGATCCACCGACGGAGCAAACGCCGTCAGCAATGAATGACCGTGTTGTTCGAGCTCCTGCGCCAGGTCGGTCAAGGCCTGGCTGCGGCCCTTCAGCAAAATGTCGAGACGTCTCATGTCAGCCTCCTTGTCAAACCAGGTAGTCGCGCAGGGCGTGCCGTACGCACGGTGTGTCGAGCAGTGAGCTGTTGTGGAAAAAACGCACGATGTTGCCCACCAGCGGGTGGTGGCGATTGATCGGGAAGGCCAGCCCGGCCATCTCGTCTTTCAGGGCGCGGCGGGTGGCATCGTTGACCGGCAAGGCATCGATCAGGCGCAGGTCGAAAGATTTCTGGATGTCATTGGTCAGGTAGTGGCCGATGAACACCGGCAGGATCTGCGCAATACATTCACGATCCGTATCGCTCGCGGTGTGCCAGTAGATGCGCACCATCCGCGCCCAGAAACTCGAGTGCCGACCCTCGTCCAGCAGATGGTCAGCCATCAGGCCCTTGATCGACGGCTTGACCGTGTCGTCCCGGGCGAACGCCGCGACATCGCCAGTCACAGTGTTCTCGGCGATGGCCACGCAGATCAGCTCCACGGCGCTGCGCAGGTGTTCCGGGGCCAGTTCGACGGCGGCCGGAATTGCCCGGCTCAGTTCGATTTCATCCGGCAACTCGATGGGCTCGATACCGGTCAGGGCCACGGTCTGCTGCATGAAATCCATCGCCACCAGCGCGTGGTAATCCTCATCCACGACGACGGTCATGGCGTCGTAACGACAGGCGAACGGGAACGCCAAGGCGAAGCGGTTCTTGGCGATGCTGCGGGCGGTCTTGTCGACGATCTCGGTTTCGAAAATCACCACGTCGTTGATGAATTTGTACAGCGTCTGCACCAGGGCGAAATCACGCTGTTCCGGGCATTCGCGCAGGAAGGTTTCGCTGAGCACCAACGGCTGGCGGCTGAGCGGATAGATCAGCCGCGCGTCGTCCTCCAGCACACGACGCGGCCGGGTGCGAATGGTCGCGCGGCTTTCCCAGGCATCGGCGAAAGACTGGTAGTCGGCGGCGTTCATTGGGCCACCTCCGCCAGCGGTTCACGCATGCTCAGGCGCAGGCCGTCCCACAGGGCGATGCGGCTTTCCACGGCGGCGATGGCGCTGGCGTAAACCTCGGCTTCGCGCTGTGGATCGCCATCGACCAGACGGTCCAGCAGTTGCTCGGCGGCCGGGCCGTGGTCTTCGGAGTCGACCTCGATGTGTCGCGCCAGGTAGTAACGGAAGGTCGGCGCCTGTTCGACGCCAATGCCCCAGGCATCGAGCATGCGCTGGAACATGGTTGGGATCACGCTCTCGCGACCGTGCAGGAAGGCGGCGGCCACGCTGTGCCCCGGCGCATGCAGTGCGGTTTGCAGCGTGTCACGCACGAACTGCGCAGCGGCCGGATCGACCTCGACGCTTTGCAGGGCGACGTCGTAACTCACGCCTTCCTGCTGCAGCATCACGAAGCGCTCCACCGCTGTCGTGTCCGCGCCGACTTCGCGCATCGCATCAAGGTACAGTTCGAAGTGACTGTAATGCCCGTGTGACAGCCGATCGTCCGATTCTTCCCCGAGCACGATTTCGTTGATCAGTCTGGCTGCATGCGGATCGCGCGGCGGCAACCACGGCAGACGAGTGCAAGTCAGTTCCTGCTGCAGGCGTTTGGTCAGTGACATGAAGTCCCAGACAGCAAATACATGGGACTCCATGAACCGGCGCAATGTCGCCAAAGAATCGATTTCGGAGAAGATCGGATGAACGCTGAGTTCGGCTTTCTTTAGTGTAAGTTGCTCTTTGGTTGGCATGGTTGCGAGACTCTGGCTAATAGGGAATAGGGACTGCTCAATCAATCGCTAATAACGTTGAACAAGTTTCTCCAGGCGAACGACAGCCTCATTCGGTTTCGATGAAAACAGGCAATGTCTGAAGGGCCCGAGACAGCAGCGGACGGTGAAACCGTCGCGATCGAGGCCGTACTGCAGGGTTGGGCCGGGTTTGTCATTTCGGATCCAAACTCGGCGAAGAAAAACTAATACATCGCAAAACAACTTAACAAGTTTATTTTTAATTATTTTTAGTTGGCTGTTTTTCAAGTATGAGTGGGTCTGATAAAACTTATGAGTTAAGTTTTATTTGGGCGTAGTTGCTCCTTTCGGCGTTTAATGGCCAAAATTGAACGACAAGAGTGAATGCCTCACTCGAAGCAACTTTCCAATTGAGTAGTTGAATGAATATGAGGGGATGAAGTCGGGCTGTAACGGCGCCGTTTCTTCCTGTTCCCGTGACAAGGCTCCTTCCGTAGGTTCCTGGTGCGGGGACTGCTGCCGGGGCGGCGCGTCCCCGTTCTATATTGGGTTGGCGATCCAAGGGTGCGCGTAAATCGGCGCCGCGGCTATCGTCGAAAATGACTTCCTTGCGGTGCAATTTCCGGGCTGTCCAAAGCAGGGGGGAGGTTAGAGCGAAGGCGCCGAAGTGCCACGGCAATTGAGCGTGACCGGCGTGGGGATTTGTAAGCGGGTTATTCGCCGGGTGAGCAGGCGCTCACCCGGAAGGGGCGTTCAGCGGGCGGTCTTGCGATTTTGAGCGGCGGGGCTGGCAAGGTAACGGGTGATGACCTCGACACCACGGTTGAGGTGCTGCTCCAGCAATGCCACCGCGAGCGGGGTGTCCCGTTGCTTCACGGCTTGCAGCAGAGCACGGTGATCGTCCTGGGAGATCTTGCCCAGGCCCATGGCCTCAAGGTTGAAACGCAGGAAGCGTTCTTCTTCATTCAGGCCGTCTTCCACCAGCCGCAACAGCCGGCCATTGGGCGCCTTGCTGTAGAGCGCCATGTGAAACAGACGGTTGAGCCGGCCGATTTCGGTGTAGTCGTGTTCGATTTCCAGCTCTTCGATGTAGCCGGCCGCGCGCTCGTGATCGGCCGGGGTCAGCAGCGGGATCGACTGGCGCAGTGCTTCGGACTCCAGCAGGATGCGCAGCTCATAGGTTTCGGTCGCGTCGCCCTGGATCAGCGGCGCTACCACGGCGCCTTTGTGTGCAACCACGTTCAACAGGCCTTGGGCTTCGAGCTGACGCAACGCTTCGCGTACTGGCATGCGGCTGACGCCGAACAGGTCCGCCAGATCCTGCTGGCGCACGGCGGTGCCGCACGGCAGGCGCCCGTCGAGAATCGCGGCGCGCAGTGTTTCCTCGATGACCGAGCGCGCCATATGCGCGGGAATCGGCCCGTCGACTTTGATGCTGTGGAGTGGCTTGGGCTTCTGGGTCACAACTGCACACCCTTTGACTGCGGAATTTGGATCCAAAGGACACTAGTGATTGCTCTACAGGTTGTCAAACCGTGTAGAAGAACCCTGTCACATCTGAAGTTTAGCGCGCCAGCGATGATCTCAGGGTGCCATTGTTTTTTGCTCGGCTAACCTTCACCATCAAACGCCTTTCCTCCTGCTCTGGATGCCTTGCATTGGCGGTACGTTTCGCGATCCCACGGATTGCGCGCTGGCTTGCCTGCGCGCTGCTGCTGGCCGGCGTCATGCTGGGCGGTCTGCATGCCGATTGGGATTTTTCCGCGATCAGCCGCAAGGCCACGGCATTGTACGGACCGCTGGGCGCCGGGCAACAACGGATCGACGCCTGGCAGAATCTGCTGGCCACCCAGAAGCAGGTCAGCGAGATGGAAAAGCTCAAAGTGGTGAACCTGTTTTTCAACAAACAGATGCGCTATGTCGAGGACATCGACCTGTGGGGCCAGGTCGATTATTGGGAGACGCCCATCGAAGCCTTGTGGAAAGGCGCCGGTGACTGCGAAGACTACGCGATCGCCAAGTATTTCAGCCTGCGCCACCTCGGCGTGGCCAGTGACAAGTTGCGCATCACCTACGTCAAGGCCTTGCGCCAGAACCGCGCGCATATGGTGTTGACCTACTATTCCAGTCCCGACGCCATGCCACTGGTGCTCGACAGTCTGATCGACCCGATCAAACCGGCTTCCGAGCGAACCGATTTGCTGCCGGTCTACTCTTTCAATGCCGAAGGTCTGTACCTGCCGGGGGCCAAGGGCAACAAAAAGGTCGGCGACACCAAACGCCTGTCACGCTGGCAGGATGTGTTGAAAAAAATGCAGGCCGAAGGATTCCCGGTCGAGACGACTAACTAGGAGCACGCGCTCAGATGTCCTTGTTCAAACAGCTGTTGATCGCTATCTGTCTGTTCCTCGTGGTTGCCTTCACCGGCAGCTTCATGGTCAGCCTGGAGAGCTCGCGCACCCAGTACGTCAACCAGTTGCGCTCCCACGCCCAGGACGCCGCCACAGCGCTGGCGCTGTCGCTGACACCGAATATCGACGACCCGGCGATGGTCGAGCTGCTGGTCAGTTCGATCTTTGACAGCGGTTATTATTCGAGCATCCGTGTGGTCGACCTGAAGACCGATCAGACCATTGTCGAGCGCAGCGGCATTCCGGCCGTCACCAACGTGCCGGACTGGTTCGTCAGACTGATCGGCCTGGAGCCGGCCGGTGGCGATGCTCTGGTCAGCCGTGGCTGGGAGCAGGCGGCGCGGGTCGAAGTGGTCAGCCATCCGATGTTCGCCCTGGCCAAACTCTGGCAGAGCGCACTCGGCAGCCTGGGCTGGTTGCTGGTCTGCGGCGCGGTGAGTGCGGTGCTGGGCGCGTTGTTGCTGCGTCGGCAATTGAAGCCGCTGGATTACATGGTCAAGCAATCCCACGCCATCGCCCGCCGCGAATTTCTCAGCCTGCCGGACCTGCCGCGCACGCCGGAATTGCGCCGCGTGGTGCTGGCGATGAACCAGATGGTCGAGAAGCTCAAGGCGCTGTTTCAGGAGCAGGCCGAGCGCAGCGAAAAACTGCGCACCGAGTCCTATCAGGACAACCTCACGGGGCTGGCCAACCGGCGTTATTTCGAGATGCAGCTGAATGCGCGGGTGAGCAACCCGGAGCAGGCCAGTTCCGGTTATCTGCTGCTGTTGCGGGTCAAGGATCTGGCCGGGCTCAACCAGCGCCTCGGCGGTCAGCGCACCGATGAGTTGTTGAAAGCGGTTGGCGAGCAACTGTCCCGCGAGTGCGCCAGATACCCGGAAACCCAGAACCTTGTTACCCGGATTCGCGGCGGTGAATTCGCCGTGCTGGCGCCGGGGCTGACCCGCGAAGAAGCGCTGCAACTGGCGCAGAGTCTCGACAGTGCGTTGAGCAGCCTGCATGCGACAGGCGCCACCGACGTGGCCGCCGTGGCTTCTATCGGTCTGGCGCCGTTCGCTCACGGTGATTCGCCGCAAGCGGTGCTCAGCCTCGGCGATCAGGCACTGGCCCAGGCCGAAGGTCAGGGCGAGCAGAACTGGGCGTGCCTCGACCAGAGCCTGGTGGCGGAGGTCGGTGACGATCACCACGCCTGGCATCGCTTGCTCGATCAGGCGCTGAATCAGCGGCGTTTCGAGCTGTTCTTCCAACCGGTGGTGGCGGCGCAGGACACACAGCTGGTGCTGCATTACAAAGTGCTGTCGCGGCTGCTCGACGAACAGGGCCAGACCATTCCCGCCGGGCGTTTCCTGCCGTGGCTGGAGCGCTTTGGCTGGACCGCGCGACTGGACCGGTTGATGCTCGAGCGAGTGCTGGAGCAAATGGCCGACCATGCAGAATCCCTGGCGCTGAATCTGTCCTCGGCGACCCTGGCCGATCCACAGGCGCTGAACAAAGTCTTCGAGATTCTGCGCTCGCACTCCAATCTGGGGCCGCGCCTGACCCTGGAAATCGGCGAGGAGCAACTGCCGGAGCAGGCGGTGCTGGAGCAGTTGACCCGGCGCCTGCGCGAACTCGGTTTCTCCCTGAGCCTGCAACGGTTCGGCGGCCGTTTCAGCATGATCGGCAACCTGGCGCGGCTGGGGCTGGCGTACCTGAAGATCGATGGCAGCTACATCCGCGCGATCGATCAGGAGAGCGACAAGCGCCTGTTCATCGAGGCTATCCAGCGTGCGGCGCACAGTATCGATCTGCCGCTGATTGCCGAGCGGGTCGAAACGGAAGGGGAGTTGTCGGTGATTCGCGAGATGGGGTTGTATGGGGTTCAGGGGCAGTTGTTCGGTGAGCCAGCGCCTTGGCGATGAGTCATTGAGATCGCTGCCCTCACCCTAGCCCTCTCCCGGAGGGAGAGGGGACCGACCGAGGTGTCTGGCGCTATACATCGACCTGAAAAATCGAGTCGATTATGGATTCAGCGAAGCTCTTTCACGTCGGCGTACTACCCCAATATCCCACGGTCTGCTCCCTCTCCCTCCGGGAGAGGGCTGGGGAGAGGGCTGGCTTTTGATCTGTACTTACAGGCAAATCAGATCAACCCGCCCTCATCCTCATCGATCAACTGACTCAACCCGCCCAGTGCTTCCCGGGCTTGGGTACGGTCCATCAATTTGGCCTGGGCCGCCGCTGGCAGGTCGGTGACGCGAATCACGCCTTTCTGGGTCAGGACCTGAATCAGGTCGTCGAGTACCCGAATCATCTCCAGGTCGCTCTGTTTGAGCTGTTTGAGGCTGTTTTCCACCGCCGCATTGGCGAACCAGGCCTGGATTTCATGGTGGTCGGCGGGCAGCGTTTCCGTGGCCTCGGCCCAGGCCGCAGCTTCCACGCGAACCAACTGACCCTGTGCATCGCGTTGCACGTAAAACATTGAGCATCCCTCGGAAATGGACCAGCGTCATGCTGTCAGCAGCATAGCCAACTGCAGGGGAGTATGCGGTGCGGGGACGAAATCGTCACCGGGAAGAAAGACGCAAACGTGACGGCCGCCCCATGGGGGCGGCCGTTTTGTTCACGCGTCAGCTGTTGTTGTGGTCGACCTTGATGGTCGGATCGCTGCCGGCAATCAGGTTGTGAATGTTGGCAGTGGACCAGTTGTTGCCTTCCAGTTTGATCGTCACGTCCGGTGTCGCGGCAGCCGCGTCGGCGGAGTTGAACTTGCCCGCCGAACTGACTTGCAGCGACGACACGCCGTCGACCGTGGTGATCTTCAGGAAGTTGTCGATGGTGCTGCCGGACTCGCCCTGCAGCAGGTCGCGCAGGTCGATGCGGTCACCTTCGCTGGCGTTGAAGTCCTTGATCACATCGTTGCCGGTATCGCCTGCTTTCCAGACGAAGGTGTCGGCACCGGAACCGCCGATCAGGATGTCGTTGCCCGGGCCGCCGATCAGCGTGTCGTTGCCGGTGCCGCCGAGCAGGATGTCATTGCCCTTGCCACCATCGAGCACGTCATTGCCGCCACCGCCGAACAGGATGTCATTGCCTGCGCCGCCCAGCAGCGTGTCGTTGCCGTCGTGGGTACCGGACACATCGAACGCCTGATAGTGCTCGGTGATGTACTGGTGCACGTTGCTGGTGGTGACTTTGCTGACATCGACGCCGGTCTGCTGCGCGACGAACGCCTGCATCGCCTGGTAACCCTCGCCGGCAATGCCGTTGAAGCTCACCAGATCGCCGAACAGGATGTCATTGCCGTCGCCGCCGTTGACCGTGTCGTTGCCCGGCATCGTCGCTTCGGTGTGGCCGATGATCGAGTTGGCCAGGTCCTTCGGATCAATGTTGGTCTGCGGGTTGTGATCGGTGTCGTACGGTTTCAGGTCGTTGAGGCTGACACCGCTGTTGATCCCGATGGCTTCCACATTGGACAGGTTGCCCAACAGCGCAAAGGCGCTGTTGGCATTGTCAGTCGTGGCCGAGCTGGTGCTGCTGCCGGAACCCGCCAGGTTCGACAGCTCGTAGGTGCCGTCGCCTTGGGCGTGGATGTTGCCCACGTTGTTCCAGTTCCAGTAGCCGTTCTTGTACGTCTGCAGGACCACGGCCCCCGCCGTGCTGATAGTCAGGTAGTGCGTGCTGTCGATGTAGGTGCTGAAGCTGTCGCCCAGTTTGTAGTTGCTGGTCTTCACCACGTCGTCGAACTTCACGTTGCCGTACAGCGTCGGGTTGGTCTGTTCGCCGCTCTGGTAGTAGGTCGGCTGGCCGTCGGTGATGAAGTAGGTGAGGTTCTTCGCCCCGGTGTTGGCCACTGCATCAGCGCTCTGGAAGAAGTTGGCCGTGGTCTTGAACACGTCTTCGTAGTTGGTGCCCCCGCCGGAGGTCATCGAGTCCAGCACCGCTTTGAGCTTGGTCAGCGCGTTCGGATCGTTGAGGTTCACCGACACCGACTTGTTGACCTGGGTATCGAAGTCCACCAGGAAGATGTTCACCGTGCCCGAGTTGTTGCCCATGCTCTGCTTGAGGGTGTTGAACACCGACGTCAGCGAGTCCTTGGCGGCGTTGATCGACGAGGTGCTCATGCTGCCCGAGCTGTCGACCATGAACGCGATGTTGTAGTTGGTGCCCGGCACAACGGTCAGGCCGCCGATGTCGGCGACGATGATGTCGTTGCCGTCGGTGCCGGTGACGGTGTCGTCGGCCGAGGTGGCGACAATCGAGTTGTAGACCGCCGGCACCACGGAGACCGGAATGGTCGCGGTGGTGCTGGCCGAGCCGCCCAGAGCCTCGGTGGAGGTCGAGGTCACGGTCAGGTTGAACTGGCCGTTGTAGTAGGCCGGCGGGGTCACGGTCAGGCTGCCGAGGTTCCAGCCGGTGACGTTGGCATCGCCGCTGGTGGCGGTCACGGTGAAGCTGTGGCCGGCGCCGTCGCTGAGGACCGAACCGACCGGTGCGCCGCTGATCTTGATGCTCAGGGTTTCCGAGCCGTCGGTGTCGGTCAGCGCAGTGCTGATCGACGACAGTTTCACGGTGGTGCCTTCGGCGCCGGTGTTGAGCTTGTAGCCGTCGTAATAGCCTTCGCCGTTGGTGCCGTGCAGATCGGAGACGGTTACACCGGAGTTCACCAGGTCCTGTACGCCGGTGTAGATCGGCACGCCGGTACTGCTCAGGTCGATCGCCGTACCGCCGTTGACCGACAGGTTGACGTCGTAGCTGCCCAGGCCGTTCTGGTTGTGGTGGTAGATCTCCAGGGTGTAGTAGCCGCTGGTGGTCGGGGTGAACGAACCGTTGAGGTTGCCGCCCGCGCCCCACGTCGTGGAGGCCACGTTCTTGCCTCCGATGTTCACCAGCAGGCTGTCATCGCCGGTGCCGGTAAAGGTGTAGGTCTTGCCGGCTTCGAGGTAGATCAGGCCGGAGGTCTTCGACGCGGTGCCCGCCGCGACGTTGCCGTCGGACTGCACGTTGGTCACGTTGCCTTTGGAGTTCGCGGTACCGGCGCCGTCGATCACGTTTTTCAGGGTGGTCGAGTTCGCGCCGCTGCCGTCGGTGCCCAGGCCCGACAGGCCGGTCCAGACTTCCTTGATCAAGCCGGTGGACTTCACGCTGTTGTCGGCCACCGACAGGGTCGGCGCATCCGCCACCGGCGTGATGTCGATTTTGATCGTGCCGGTGTTACCCAGCAGTTGACCGTCGGTTGGCTGGAACTTGATCTGTGCGTAGTCAGCCTGGTTGTTGCCCAGACCGGTGCCGCCGTAACCGTTCACACCCGATTCGTTGGCATCCGGCATGAAGCGCAGCTTGCCGGCGTCGATGTCGGCCTTGCTGAAGGTCTGGTTGGTGGCGACGTCTTTCCAGGTCGAACCGTCCAGGTACTGCAGTTTGCCTTCGCCCGGCAGTTGGGTGATTTTCACGCCCAGGCTTGAGGCCGGGCTGTCGACGTCGGTCACGCCGAAGGTCGACCAGCCGAGGATCAGCGGCGTGTCTTCGGTGCCAGTGACGTTGGCCGGCGCGGCAACCGGCGCGTCGTTGACGGCGACCACGTTGACCGTGGTGGTGGCCACGTTGGAGTAGTTGCCGCCATCGGTCACCGTCACGGTAATGATGCGCGGCACGGTGCTCGGGTCTTCACTGCTGTTGGTGAAGGTGATGTTCTTGATCGCCTGCATGTAGTCGGCGAGCGTTGCGTTGCCCGAGAGTGTCAGCGTGATCGTGCCATTGGTGCTGTTGGCGTTGATGGTGATGCCGTTGACGCTGTTGCCCAGGTTCAGCGCATCGCCGTCCTGACGGTTGGTCAGCACGATGGTGGCGCCGGTCAGCATGGTGCTGTCCGGGTCGGTGATGTTGATGTCGGTGTCGGCAATCGACACACCTGCGCCCGGGGTGTTCTCGGTGAAGGTCACCTTGTAGTCGGCCCCGGTGGCGCCGCTGGAGTTGTTGGCGTCGAGGTCGATGACCGGTGGTGCATCGTTGTCGATGATCGAGGTGCTGACGCTGCCGTTGGTGCTGCTGACCGCCAGGTTCTCGAAGTTGCCGCCGGTGGCCGAGTCGATCTTGACCACGAAGTTCTCGGTGCCTTCGGTGATCTTGTCGTCGATGGTCGCGACGTTGAACTGCGCACTGCTGGCGCCCGCCGGGATCTTCACGGTGTACACGCCGGTGAAGTCCGAACCGTCGGCGGCGGTGCCGCTGTAGACGATTTTCAGGGTCACGTCGGTTTGCGCCGGGTGGGTCAGGCTGACGGTGTAGCTGGCGGTCTGGCCTTCGGTCACCGAGGTGCTGCCGGTGATGCTGACGGTGGTGGTGTCGATGGTGTCAGTGACGCTGGTCACCGCTGGCGTGTTGCTGGTCACCAGGTTTTCGAAGTTGCCGCCGGTGGCGTTGGTGATGGTTGCCTGCACGGTGCCGGCGTCTTTGTAGACGTCGTCAGCCGGTGCCGGAACGGTCACGGTGCCGGTGGTTTTACCCGCATCGATGGTGATCACCGAACCGTTGCTCAGCGTCACGGTCACCGGAGTGCCGGCCGCGTTGGTCAGGGTTGCGGTGTAGGTGATCGAGCCACCCTCGGCCACGGTGCCGGTCGCGGTCAGCGACAGGTTGGTGGTGTCAATGGTGTCGGTCACGGTGGTGCTGACCGGCGTCTTGTCGGCCACGAGGTTTTCGTAGTTGCCGCCACTCACATTGGTGATCGAGTTGGTCAGCGGTGCATGACCATTCAGGACGTCGTTAGGCGCGGTCGTGGTGACAGTGCCGGTGGTCTTGCCGATGTCGATGGTGATCGACTGACCGTTGGACAGGGTTACGGTCACTGGCGAACCGGTCACTGGAGCGCCGACAGTCGCGGTGTAGACGACGTTGCCGCCCTCGGCCGCCGTCGTGGTGGCAGTCAGCTTCACGGTGGTGGTGTCGATGGTGTCGGTAACGCTTGTCACCGCTGGCGTGTTGCTGGTCACCAGGTTTTCGAAGTTGCCGCCGGTGGCGTTGGTGATCGTTGCCTGGACAGTGCCGGCGTCCTTGTAGACGTCATCTGCCGGGGCTGGAACGGTCACGGTGCCGGTGGTTTTACCCGCCTCGATGGTGATCACGGCGCCATTGCTCAACGTTACGGTCACCGGAGTGCCCGCCGCGTTGGTCAACGTTGCGGTGTAGACGATCGAACCACCCTCGGCCACGGTGCCGGTCGCAGTCAGCGACAGGTTGGTGTTGTCGATGGTGTCGGTGACAGTGGTCGACACTGGCGTCTTGTCGGCTACGAGGTTTTCGTAGTTGCCGCCGCTGACGTTGGTGATGGCGTTGGTCAACGGCGTGTGTCCGTTGAGCGCATCGTTCGGCGCGGTGGTGGTCACGGTGCCGGTGGTCTTGCCGATGTCGATGGTGATGGTCTGGCCGTTGGACAGGCTCACGGTCACTGGCGAACCCGTCACTGGAGCGCCGACAGTCGCGGTGTAGACGACGTTGCCGCCCTCGGCCACCGTCGTGGTGGCAGTCAGCTTCACGGTGGTGGTGTCGATGGTGTCGGTAACGCTTGTCACCGCTGGCGTGTTGCTGGTCACCAGGTTTTCGAAGTTGCCGCCGGTGGCGTTGGTGATCGTTGCCTGGACAGTGCCGGCGTCCTTGTAGACGTCATCTGCCGGGGCTGGAACGGTCACGGTGCCGGTGGTTTTACCCGCCTCGACGGTGATCACGGCGCCATTGCTCAACGTTACGGTCACCGGAGTGCCCGCCGCGTTGGTCAGTGTGGCGGTGTAGATGATCGAACCACCTTCGGCAACCGAATTGGTAGCACTCAGGGACAGGTTGGTGGTGTCGACAGTGTCGGTCACGGTGGTGCTGACCGGTGTCTTGTCGGCCACCAGATTTTCGTAGTTGCCACCGGAAACGTTGGTGATGGCGTTGGTCAGTGGCGCATGACCATTCAGCACATCGTTAGGCGCCGTGGTGGTCACGGTACCGGTGGTTTTACCGACTTCAATAGTGATGTTCTGACCATTGGCCAGGGTTACCACAACCGGCGAGCCGGTCACTGGGGCACCCACGGTCGCGGTGTAGGTGACGGTGCCACCTTCAGCCGCGGTTTCGGTCGCGGTCAGTTTGACCGTGGTGGTGTCGATGGTATCAGTGACGCTGGTCACCGCTGGCGTGGTGCTGGTCACCAGGTTTTCGAAGTTGCCGCCGGTGGCGTTGGTGATCGTTGCCTGTACGGTGCCGGCATCCTTGTAGACGTCATCGGCCGGTGCCGGAACCGTCACGGTGCCGGTGGTTTTGCCGGCGTCGATGGTGATCACGGCGCCATTGCTCAAGGTTACGGTCACCGGAGTGCCCGCCGCGTTGGTCAGTGTGGCGGTGTAGATGATCGAACCACCTTCGGCAACCGAATTGGTAGCACTCAGGGACAGGTTGGTGGTGTCGACAGTGTCGGTCACGGTGGTGCTGACCGGGGTTTTGTCGGCGACCAGATTTTCGTAGTTGCCACCGGAAACGTTGGTGATGGCGTTGGTCAGTGGCGCATGACCATTCAGCACATCGTTAGGCGCCGTTGTGGTCACGGTGCCGGTGGTTTTACCGACTTCAATAGTGATGTTCTGACCATTGGCCAGGGTTACCACAACCGGCGAGCCGGTCACTGGGGCACCCACGGTCGCGGTGTAGGTGACGGTGCCACCTTCAGCCGCGGTTTCGGTCGCGGTCAGTTTGACCGTGGTGGTGTCGATGGTGTCGGTAACGCTGGTCACCGCTGGCGTGTTGCTGGTCACCAGATTTTCGAAGTTGCCACCGGTGGCGTTGGTGATCGTTGCCTGTACGGTGCCGGCGTCCTTGTAGACGTCATCGGCCGGTGCAGGAACTGTCACAGTGCCGGTGGTTTTGCCGGCGTCGATGGTGATCACGGCGCCATTGCTCAAGGTTACGGTCACCGGAGTGCCCGCCGCGTTGGTCAACGTTGCGGTGTAGACGATCGAACCACCTTCGGCCACGGTGCCGGTCGCGGTCAGCGACAGGTTGGTGGTGTCGATGGTGTCGGTCACGGTGGTGCTGACCGGGGTTTTGTCGGCGACCAGATTTTCGTAGTTGCCACCGGAAACGTTGGTGATGGCGTTGGTCAGTGGCGCATGACCGGTCAGCACATCGTTAGGCGCCGTGGTGGTCACGGTGCCGGTGGTTTTACCGACTTCAATAGTGATGTTCTGACCATTGGCCAGGGTTACCACAACCGGCGAGCCGGTCACTGGGGCACCCACGGTCGCGGTGTAGGTGACGGTGCCACCTTCAGCCGCGGTTTCGGTCGCGGTCAGTTTGACCGTGGTGGTGTCGATGGTATCAGTGACGCTGGTCACCGCTGGCGTGGTGCTGGTCACCAGGTTTTCGAAGTTGCCACCGGTGGCGTTGGTGATCGTTGCCTGGACAGTGCCGGCGTCCTTGTAGACGTCATCTGCCGGGGCTGGAACGGTCACGGTGCCGGTGGTTTTACCCGCCTCGATGGTGATCACGGCGCCATTGCTCAACGTTACGGTCACCGGAGTGCCGGCAGCGTTGGTCAGTGTGGCGGTGTAGAGGATCGAACCGCCCTCGGCGACCGAATTGGTAGCGCTGAGTGTCAGGTTGGTGGTGTCGACGGTGTCGGTGACGGTGGTGTTGACCGGGGTTTTGTCAGCTACAAGGTTTTCGTAGTTGCCGCCCGTTACGTCGGTGATCGCATTGGTCAGAGGTGCATGACCGTTCAGCGCGTCGTTCGGCGCAGTGGTGGTGACGGTGCCGGTGGTCTTGCCGACTTCGATGGTGATCGACTGACCATTGGACAGGGTCACGGTGACCGGAGAACCCGTCACTGGTGCGCCAACAGTGGCGGTGTAAGTAACGGTGCCGCCTTCTGCCGCCGTTTCGGAAGCGGTGAGCTTCACGGTCGTCGTGTCGATGGTGTCGGTGACTTCGGTGACAGCCGGAACGGTGCTCGGAACCAGGTTCTCGAAGTTGCCACCGGTTGCATCCTTGATGGTGACTTCGACTTTGCCGGCATCCTTGTAGACGTCATCGGCCGGGGCCGGAACGGTTACGGTGCCGGTGGTTTTACCCGCTTCGATGGTGATGACGGCGCCGTTGCTCAACGTCACGGTCAGCGGAGTGCCGGCCGGGTTGGTCAATGTCGCGGTATAAACGATCGAGCCGCCTTCGGCCACGGTGCCGGTCGCGGTCAGCGACAGGTTGGTGGTGTCGACGGTGTCGGTGACGGTGGTGTTGACCGGGGTTTTGTCAGCTACGAGGTTTTCGTAGTTGCCGCCCGTTACGTCGGTGATCGCATTGGTCAGAGGTGCATGACCGTTCAACGCATCGTTCGGTGCGGTGGTGGTCACGGTACCGGTGGTCTTGCCGACTTCGATGGTGATTTGCTGACCGTTGGCCAGGCTCACGGTGACCGGAGAACCCGTCACTGGTGCGCCAACGGTGGCGGTGTAAGTAACGGTGCCGCCTTCTGCCGCCGTTTCGGAAGCGGTGAGCTTCACGGTCGTCGTGTCGATGGTGTCGGTGACTTCGGTGACAGCCGGAACGGTGCTCGGAACCAGGTTCTCGAAGTTGCCGCCGGTTGCATCCTTGATGGTGACTTCGACTTTGCCGGCATCCTTGTAGACGTCATCGGCCGGGGCCGGAACGGTTACGGTGCCGGTGGTTTTACCCGCTTCAATGGTGATGACGGCGCCGTTGCTCAACGTCACGGTCAGCGGAGTGCCGGCCGGGTTGGTCAATGTCGCGGTATAAACGATCGAGCCGCCTTCGGCCACGGTGCCGGTCGCAGTCAGCGACAGGTTGGTGGTGTCGACGGTGTCGGTGACGGTGGTGTTGACCGGGGTTTTGTCAGCGACGAGGTTTTCGTAGTTGCCGCCCGTTACGTCGGTGATCGCATTGGTCAGAGGTGCATGACCGTTCAACGCATCGTTCGGTGCGGTCGTGGTGACAGTGCCGGTGGTCTTGCCGACTTCGATGGTGATTTGCTGACCGTTGGCCAGGGTCACGGTGACCGGAGAACCCGTCACTGGTGCGCCAACAGTGGCGGTGTAAGTAACGGTGCCGCCTTCTGCCGCCGTTTCGGAAGCGGTGAGCTTCACGGTCGTCGTGTCGATGGTGTCGGTGACCTGGGTTACGGCCGGAACGGTGCTTGGCACCAGGTTCTCGAAGTTACCGCCGGTGGCCGTCGAAATGGTTGCTTCGACTTTACCCGCATCTTTGTAGACGTCATCAGCCGGAGCCGGAACGCTCACGGTGCCAGTGGTTTTACCGGCTTCGATGGTGATGACAGCGCCGTTCGACAGGGTCACGGTCACCGGAGTACCCGCCGGGTTGGTCAGGGTCGCGGTGTAGACGATCGAACCGCCCTCGGCCACGGAACCAGTGGCGCTCAGGGTCAGGTTGGTGGTATCGACGGTGTCGGTGACCGTGGTCGAAACCGGCGTCTTGTCGGCCACCAGATTTTCGTAGTTGCCACCGCTCACGTCGGTAATAGCGTTGGTCAGCGGTGCATGGCCATTCAACGCATCGTTCGGTGCGGTGGTGGTCACGGTGCCGGTGGTCTTGCCCACTTCGATGGTGATCTGCTGACCATTGGCCAGGGTCACGGTCACAGGCGAGCCAGTCACAGGCGCACCCACAGTCGCGGTGTAAGTGACCGTGCCGCCTTCAGCCGCCGACTCGGTGGCGGTGAGTTTGACCGTGGTGGTGTCGATGGTGTCGGTGACGTTGGTCACGGCCGGAACGGTACTCGGCACCAGGTTCTCGAAACCGCCACCGGTGACGGTCGAAATGGTCGCCTCGACTTTGCCGGCATCCTTGTAGACGTCATCGGCTGGCGCGGGGACAGTCACGGTGCCAGTGGTCTTGCCGGCTTCGATGGTGATGACCGCGCCGTTCGACAAGGTCACGGTCACTGGCGAGCCAGCCGCATTGGTCAGGGTGGCGGTGTAGACGATCGAACCCCCTTCGGCCACCGAGTCGGTGGCGGTCAGGTTCAGGTTGGTGGTGTCGACAGTGTCCGAAACCGAAGTGTTGGCCGGTTTGCTGTCGACGGCCAGGTTTTCGTAGTTGCCACCAGTGGCTTTGTCGATGGTGACGCTCAGCGAGCTGCCGCCAGCCAGCGGGCTGTTCGGCGCGACGAAGTTCACGGTGCCGGTGGTCTCGCCCACGGCGATGGTGATGGTCTGGCCGTTGGACAGGGTCACCACGACCGGCGAGCCGGTCACTGGCGCGGTCACGGTGGCGGTGTAGACCACGGTTTCGCCTTCGGCGACGTTGGCGGTAGCGCTCAGGGACACGGTGGACGTGTCGATGGTGTCGTGGACGGTGGTGACTGCCGGGCTGGTGCTGGTGACCAGGTTTTCGAAGTTGCCGCCGGTGGCGCCCTTGATGGTCGTTTCCACGGTGCCGGCGTCCTTGTAGACGTCGTCCTTCGGTGCATCGACGGTCACGGTGCCGGTGGTTTTGCCAGCCTCGATGGTGATCACCGCGCCGTTGCTCAGCGTCACGGTCACCGGGGTGCCAGCGGCGTTGGTCAGGGTCGCGGTGTAGGTGATCTGGCCACCTTCGTTGACTTCCGGCGTCGCGCTCAGCGTCAGGTTGGTGGTGTCGACGGTGTCGGTGACGGTGGTGCTGACCGGTGTCTTGTCGGCCACCAGATTTTCGTAGTTGCCGCCGCTCACGTCAGTGATCGAGTTGGTCAACGGTTCGTGGCCGTTGAGTGCGTCGTTCGGCGCGGTAGTGGTTACGGTGCCGGTGGTTTTGCCGACTTCGATGGTGATCGACTGACCGTTGGCCAGGGTCACGGTCACAGGCGAACCGGTCACCGGTGCGCCGACAGTGGCGGTGTAGGTGACGGTGCCACCTTCAGCGGCGGACTCGGTCGCGGTCAGTTTGACCGTGGTGGTGTCGATGGTATCGGTGACTTCGGTAACCGCTGGAACGGTGCTTGGTACCAGGTTCTCGAAGTTGCCGCCGGACGCGTCCTTGATGGTGACTTCAACCTTGCCGGCGTCTTTGTAGACGTCATCGGCTGGCGCAGGAACGCTCACGGTGCCGGTGGTTTTGCCCGCTTCGATGGTGATCACGGCACCGTTCGACAAGGTCACGGTCACCGGCGTACCGGCCGGATTGGTCAGGGTCGCGGTGTAGAGGATCGAACCACCCTCGGCCACGGTACCGGTCGCGGTCAGCGACAGGTTGGTGGTGTCAACGGTGTCGGTGACAGTGGTCGACACTGGCGTCTTGTCGGCGACCAGATTCTCGTAGTTGCCACCGCTCACGTCGGTAATCGCGTTGGTCAGTGGCGCGTGACCGTTCAGCGCGTCGTTCGGCGCAGTGGTGGTCACGGTGCCGGTGGTCTTGCCGACTTCGATGGTGATTTGCTGGCCGTTGGACAGGGTCACGGTGACTGGCGAACCGGTCACAGGTGCGCCCACCGTCGCAGTGTAAGTAACGGTGCCGCCTTCTGCCGCCGATTCGGTCGCGGTCAGTTTGACCGTGGTGGTGTCGATGGTGTCGGTGACCTGGGTCACGGCCGGCACGGTGCTCGGCACCAGGTTCTCGAAGTTGCCGCCGGTTGCCGTCGAAATGGTTGCTTCGACCTTGCCGGCATCCTTATAGACGTCATCGGCTGGCGCCGGGACAGTCACGGTGCCAGTGGTCTTGCCCGCTTCGATGGTGATGACCGCGCCGTTCGACAAGGTCACGGTCACTGGCGAGCCAGCCGCATTGGTCAGGGTCGCGGTGTAAATGATCGAACCACCTTCGGCCACGGTGCCAGTGGCGCTCAGGGTCAGGTTGGTGGTGTCGACGGTGTCGGTCACCGTGGTGCTGACCGGGGTCTTGTCAGCAACCAGATTCTCGTAGTTGCCACCGCTCACACCGGTGATCGAGTTGGTCAGCGGCTCGTGACCGTTCAGCGCGTCGTTCGGCGCCGTGGTGGTGACGGTGCCGGTGGTTTTGCCGACTTCGATGGTGATTTGCTGGCCGTTGGACAGGGTCACGGTGACCGGAGAACCGGTTACTGGCGCGCCGACAGTGGCGGTGTAGGTGACGGTGCCACCTTCTGCCGCCGACTCGGTCGCAGTCAGTTTGACCGTGGTGGTGTCGATGGTATCGGTGACTTCGGTAACCGCTGGAACAGTACTTGGTACCAGGTTTTCGAAGTTGCCGCCAGACGCGTCCTTGATGGTGACTTCGACTTTGCCGGCGTCTTTATAAACGTCATCGGCTGGCGCAGGAACAGTCACGGTGCCGGTGGTCTTGCCGGCTTCAATGGTGATGACCGAGCCATTGCTCAAGGTCACGGTCACCGGCGTGCCCGCAGGGTTGGTCAGCGTGGCGGTGTAAACAATCGAACCGCCCTCGGCCACGGTGCCAGTGGCGCTCAGCGACAGGTTGGTGGTGTCGACGGTGTCGGTTACGGTGGTGCTGACCGGTGTCTTGTCAGCAACCAGATTTTCGTAGTTGCCACCGGTCACACCGGTGATCGAGTTGGTCAGCGGCTCGTGACCGTTGAGTGCATCGTTCGGCGCCGTGGTGGTGACGGTGCCGGTGGTTTTGCCGACTTCGATGGTGATCTGCTGACCATTGGCCAGGGTCACGGTGACCGGAGAACCGGTTACTGGCGCGCCGACCGTGGCGGTGTAGGTGACAGTGCCGCCCTCGGCCACCGAGGTGTCAGCCGTCAATTTGACGGTCGAGGTGTCGATGGTATCGGTGACTTCCGTCACGGCAGGGACGGTGCTTGGAACAAGGTTCTCGAAGTTGCCACCGGACGCATCCTTGATGGTCACTTCGACCTTGCCGGCGTCCTTGTAGACGTCATCGGCAGGAGCTGGAACGGTCACGGTACCGGTGGTCTTGCCGGCCTCGATGGTGATGACCGAGCCATTGCTCAAGGTCACGGTCACTGGCGTGCCGGCCGGGTTGGTCAGGGTCGCGGTGTAGACGATCGAACCGCCTTCGGCCACGGTGCCGGTCGCAGTCAGCGACAGGTTGGTGGTGTCGACGGTGTCGGTGACCGTGGTCGAAACCGGGGTCTTGTCGGCGACCAGATTCTCGTAGTTGCCGCCGCTTACGTCGGTAATCGAGTTGCTCAGCGGTGCATGGCCGTTCAACGCATCGTTCGGTGCGGTGGTGGTCACGGTACCGGTGGTTTTGCCGACTTCGATGGTGATTTGCTGACCGTTGGCCAAAGTGACAGTCACTGGCGAACCGGTCACAGGCGCACTCACAGTCGCGGTGTAGGTGACAGTGCCGCCCTCGGCCACCGAGGTGTCAGCCGTCAATTTGACGGTCGAGGTGTCGATGGTATCGGTGACTTCCGTCACGGCAGGGACGGTGCTTGGAACAAGGTTCTCGAAGTTGCCACCGGACGCATCCTTGATGGTCACTTCGACCTTGCCGGCGTCCTTGTAGACGTCATCGGCAGGAGCTGGAACGGTCACGGTACCAGTGGTTTTACCGGCCTCGATGGTGATGACCGAGCCATTGCTCAAGGTCACGGTCACTGGCGTGCCGGCCGGGTTGGTCAGAGTGGCGGTGTAGAAGATCGAACCGCCTTCGGCCACGGTGCCGGTCGCAGTCAGCGACAGGTTGGTGGTGTCGATGGTGTCGGTGACCGTGGTCGAAGCCGGAGTCTTGTCCGCTACGAGGTTCTCGTAGTTGCCGCCGCTTACGTCGGTAATCGAGTTGCTCAGCGGTGCATGGCCGTTCAACGCATCGTTCGGTGCGGTGGTGGTCACGGTGCCAGTGGTCTTGCCCACTTCGATGGTGATCGACTGACCATTGGCCAGGGTCACGGTCACCGGCGAGCCGGTCACTGGCGCGCCAACGGTAGCGGTATAAGTGACAGTGCCACCTTCTGCTGCCGACTCGGTCGCGGTGAGCTTCACCGTGGTGGTGTCGATGGTATCGGTGACTTCGGTAACCGCTGGAACAGTGCTTGGCACCAGGTTCTCGAAGTTGCCGCCGGACGCGTCCTTGATCGTGACTTCAACCTTGCCGGCATCCTTGTAGACGTCATCAGCCGGAGCCGGAACAGTCACGGTACCAGTGGTTTTGCCAGCCTCGATGGTGATGACCGAGCCATTGCTCAAGGTCACGGTCACCGGCGTACCGGCCGGGTTGGTCAGGGTCGCGGTGTAAACGATCGAACCGCCTTCGGCCACGGAACCAGTGGCGCTCAGGGTCAGATTGGTGGTGTCGACGGTGTCGGTCACGGTGGTGCTGACCGGCGTCTTGTCGGCCACGAGGTTCTCGTAATTGCCGCCGCTTACGTCAGTGATCGAGTTGGTCAGCGGCGCGTGGCCGTTGAGTACATCGTTCGGTGCGGTGGTGGTCACGCTGCCGGTGGTTTTACCCACTTCGATGGTGATGGTCTGACCGTTGGCCAGGGTCACGGTGACCGGGGAGCCGGTCACCGGTGCGCCAACAGTGGCGGTGTAAGTGACGGTGCCGCCTTCAGCGACCGAGGTGTCAGCGGTCAGTTTCACGGTTGAAGTGTCGACGGTATCGGTCACTTCGGTAACCGCCGGGACAGTACTCGGAACGAGGTTCTCGAAGTTGCCGCCGGACGCGTCCTTGATCGTGACTTCGACCTTGCCCGCGTCCTTGTAGACGTCATCGGCAGGGGCCGGAACGGTCACGGTACCGGTGGTTTTGCCGGCTTCGATGATGATCACCGCGCCGTTGCTCAAGGTCACGGTCACAGGGGTGCCGGCCGGATTGGTCAGGGTGGCGGTGTAAACAATCGAGCCGCCTTCGGCCACAGAACCAGTCGCGCTCAGCGACAGGTTGGTGGTGTCGACGGTATCGGTGATCGTGGTCGAAACCGGGGTTTTATCGGCGACGAGGTTTTCGTAGTTGCCGCCAGTCACACCGGTGATCGAGTTGGTCAGCGGCGGATTGCCGGTCACCGCGTCGTTCGGCGCGGTGGTGGTGACGGTGCCAGTGGTCTTGCCCACTTCGATGGTGATCGACTGACCGTTGGCCAGGGTCACGGTCACCGGCGAGCCGGTCACTGGCGCGCCCACCGTCGCGGTATAGATAACGGTGCCGCCTTCGGCTGCGGTTTCGGTCGCGGTCAGTTTGACCGTCGTGGTGTCGATGGTATCGGTGATCTGGGTCACGGCCGGAACGGTACTTGGTACCAGGTTCTCGAAGTTGCCGCCGGTGGTGCCGGCAATGCTGACTTCGACTTTGCCCGCATCCTTGTAAACGTCATCGGCTGGCGCCGGAACGGTCACAGTGCCGGTGGTTTTGCCTGCTTCAATGGTGATGACGGAGCCGTTGCTCAACGTCACGGTCACTGGCGTGCCGGCCGGGTTGGTCAATGTAGCGGTGTAAACGATCGAGCCACCTTCGGCCACTGAGCCGGTGGCGCTCAACGACAGATTGGTGGTGTCGATGGAGTCGGTGACCGTGGTGGTCGCCGGCGTGGTGTTCGGCACCAGATTTTCGAAATTGCCGCCGGTAGCACCGGTAATGGTGGTGCTGACGGTGCCGCCGTTGTTGTAGACGTCATTCGGCGCGGTTGGCACGTTGACGCTGCCGGTGGTCTTGCCGGCTTCGATGGTGATGGTCGAACCGTTCGACAACGTGACGGTGACCGGTGTCTGCGCCGGATTGGTCAACGTCGCGGTGTAAGTGATCTGGCCGCCTTCGACCACGGTGCCAGTGGCCGTCAGGGTCAGGCCGGTGGTGTCTTTCGAATCGACAATGGTGGTAACGGCCGGCGTCGGGTTCGGTACCAGATTCTCGAAGTTCCCGCCCGTTGCACCGGTGATGGTCGTGGTGACAGTGCTGCCATTGTTGTACACGTCGTTGGGCGCAGTCGGCACGTTGACGGTGCCGGTGGTCTGGCCGGCGCCGATGGTGATGGTCGAGCCGTTGGACAGGGTGACGGTGACCGGCGTCTGCGCCGGGTTGGTCAGGGTCGCGGTGTAGGTGATCTGGCCACCTTCGGTGACGCTGTTGCCCGCCGTCAGCGTGACGGTGGTGGTGTCGATGGTGTCGGTGACCTGGGTCACGGCCGGTGTGGTCGGCACGGTGACGGTAATGCCGTTGCCGCCGGTGGTGCCGGTAACGGTCACGTTGATCTGGGTCGGGTCGTTGTAGACCGTATCGTTCGGGGCCAGCGGCACGTTGACGGTGCCCGTGGTGGAGCCTGCCGGAATCACGATCACCGAACCGTTGGACAGGGTGATGCTCAGGTCGGTCAGCGGCGCCTGGGTCAGGGTCGCCGTGTACACCAGCACGCCGCCGGCTTCGGTGATGGTCGGTGTGGCGCTGAGGCTCAGGGTCGAGTCGCGCAAGGCGTTGGGGGTGGTATCGGTGGTCTGGCCACCCGTGATGTTCTGGGCGGCCTGACCGGCCGAGTTGATGCCTGCGGTCGGGAAGCCGATGGTCGGGTCGACACGGCCAGCGGTTGCGTCGAGCATCACGAAACTGTGGCCGCCACCGGCAGCACCACCAGTGCCTGCGGCGCTCGGGCCGGCAGCGGTGGCGTCAAGAGCGGTGGTCGGGTCGACGCCGGCGGCAATGGCCTGCTGCAGCTCTTCAACGGATGGTGCGGCTTGCGCAGTGGCTTCGGCCAGGTCGGTGGTGGAGTCCGGAGTATCGGCGCTCCATTGGGTGTCACGACCCAGATCGATGGTACGGCCGTCAGCCAGCTCCAGAGACACCGCGCCAGATACGCCGGTATCGACCTGATCGCCGGCGAACAAACGGTCGCCTTCAACGAGTACGCGACGGACGCCCTCTGGGGACACCACGAAAACCTGACCGACAATGCTTTTGACGATGGCAACAACACTGCTCATTGAAGACTCTCCGGGTGTCACGTTCAGTTGACTTCCATAGACCTGATGGCTTTTCTGCGCCGATTCAGTCTGGACGTACTTTTTAAAAAGGGTGGAACAAGTTTGACGCTGATCTGCGTCAATATTTTGGCTGGAATCTTTCGCTATTAACTTTATGCCAAACTATTGACCTTATGGATGCCATCCTAAACAATCGCCCCACTAATGTCACATTGATATTTACGCGGCGACTTGCCCTTGAGCATGTGATCCAGTTCCGGTTTTAAACTTTCCGACATACGGTCATTCCGGTTGCCATCATCCGACGCAGCACCCTTAATTGCTGTGATTCACGACAAGAAGTTCTGGGAAATCCTTACCATGCGTTCGCACCTGTTCAAGGCATTGCCTTTCGCTCTCGCCGCGTCTTTTGCACAAGCACAAACCCTGCCCGAAGCCATGCAACAGGCACTGGATGTCCATCCGGAAATCCAGGCGGGGGTCAATAGTCGTTTGGCTGCGGATTATCAGTTAAAGGCTGCCAAAGGTGGATACCTGCCCAAGGTCGACCTGCTCGGCGGTTATGGCCGTGAAGGCACCGACAGCGTCACCACCCGCGCCAACGGCGGCGGTAATCACTGGGAAACCCTGAACCGCAGCGAGTCAAGTTTACGTCTCTCGCAAATGGTTTTTGACGGTTTCGCGACGTCCAGCGAGGTAGGGCGTCAACAAGCCACCGTCAACTCCCGCGCCTATGCCTTGCTCGGGACCTCCGAGCGCACTGCGCTGACCGTGGCCCAGGTTTATCTGGATGTACTGACCCGCCGCGAATTCGTGCGTCTGGCCGAGGAAAACCTCAAGAGCCACCAGCGCATCTACGATCAGATCCAGTTGCGCACCCAGCGCGGCGTCGGCAGCGGTGCTGACCTCGACCAGGCCGAAGCGCGGATGGCCCAGGCCCGCAACAACCTGATCACCGAGCAGACCAACCTCGCCGACTCGGAAACCAACTTCCTCAGCGCCGTCGGCCAGATGCCCGATCAACTGGAGCGTCCTGCGCCGTTCATGGCGATGATGCCGGCCAACCTGAATGAAGCCCGCACGCAGATGCTGGAAAACAGCCCGATCCTGCGTTCGGCCGAGTCCGACATCGCCGCGGCCGAAAAGCAGTACGAAACCGCCAAGTCGACCTTCTACCCGCGTTTCGACGCCGAGCTGGGCCGCACCGCCGACAACGACCTCGATGGCCAGAACGGTCACAACAATGAATGGCAGGCGATGCTGCGCATGCGCTTCAACCTGTACTCCGGCGGCAGCAACAAGGCTGACCTGGAATCCAAGTCCTATCTGTCGAACCAGGCGCTGGACATCCGCAACAACGCCCTGCGTCAGTTGAACGAGGAACTGGGCCTGGCCTGGAACGCCCTGAATAACGCCAATGCCCAAGTGCCGATCGCCCAGCAGTACGTCGATCACAGCACCTCGGTGCGTACCGCGTACCAGCGTCAGTTCAGTCTGGGCGAACGAACCCTGCTGGATTTGCTCGACAGTGAAAACGAACTGTTTACCGCTTCGCGTCGTCTGGCCGAGATCAAGAACATTCAGTTATTTACTCAATACCGAATCAAGGCGACCATGGGCGAATTGCTCAAGAGCCAGGGAGTGGTCGCACCATTGGCATCCGTTGTGCAGAACGACGTGAAGCCCAAGGTTCAACTGCCCGATATGAATTGAGTTGTCCCTTTTCAACTGTTAAAGAGTGTCGAGCGTGGAATCAGAAGTCAGTCGAGTTCATCTCAGTCATGATCCACGCGCGATGCACGACGATCCGTTACTGGATGGTCTGCTCGCTCTTTGCATGCTGCACCAGAAACCCGCCAGCGCGGCGATGCTGACCACCGGTCTGCCGCTGCCCAAGCAACGCCTGAGTGTCGAGCTGCTGCCCCGTGCGGCGGCGCGCGCCGGGCTGCAGGGGCGGGTGCTGCAACGCAAGCTGGAAGAAATTCCGGCCATCGCGATGCCGGCGTTATTGTTGCTCAAGGATGGCCGCAGTGCCGTTCTGCTCGGCTGGCAGGGGGAGAACGATGCCCGGGTGTTGCTCAGCGAAACCGATGGCGGCGAGTCCCTCGTCAACCGTGAGCTGCTGGCCGACGACTACCTCGGCAAAGTGTTCTTCGCCCAACCCCAGCACAAATTCGACGTCAACCACGGCACGCTGATCCCGCGTGCACGCTCGTGGTTCCGCGACACCCTCAAGCGTTCGCGCTGGCTGTACGCCGACGCCATCGCCGCCAGTTTCCTGATCAACATCATCGCCATGGCTGCGCCGCTGTTCGTGATGAACGTCTACGACCGCGTGGTGCCGAACCAGGCCGAAGCGACCCTGTGGGTGCTCGCGCTGGGCATCACCGGCGCCTATCTGTTCGACCTGATCCTCAAGAGCCTGCGCAGCCTGTGCCTGGATCTGGCCGGCAAGAAAACCGACCTGATCATTTCCGCCACGCTGTTCGAACGCATCGTCGGCATGGCCATGAAATACCGGCCGGCGCGGGTCGGCAGCTTTGCCCAGAACATTCATGAGTTCCAGAGCCTGCGCGACTTCCTCGCCTCGCTGACCCTGACCAGCCTGATCGACCTGCCGTTCACTATCCTGATTTTCATCGTCATCGCCATTCTCGGCGGGCATCTGGTGTGGATTCCAGTGCTGGCCTTCCCGATTGCACTGTTGATCGGCTACGCCTTGCAGAAGCCGCTGGTGGCCACCATGGAACGCACCATGGCGCTGGGTGCCGAGCGTCAGTCGAGCCTGATCGAAACCCTCGCCGGCCTCGACGCGGTGAAGGTCAACAACGCCGAAAGCGAGCGCCAGTACCAGTGGGAACAGACCATCGGCACCCTCAGCCGCCTCGAGCTGCGGGTGAAAATGCTCTCCGGTCTGGCGATGAACATCACCCTGCTGATCCAGCAGCTGGCCGGGGTGATCATGATCGTCTTCGGCGTGTACCAGATCATCGCCGGCAACCTGAGCATGGGCGGCCTGATCGCCTGCTACATGCTCAGTGGCCGCGCCCTCAGCCCGCTGGCGTCGCTGTCCGGTCTGCTGACCCGTTACCAGCAGGCGCGGGTGACCATGACCTCGGTCGACCAGATGATGGAGCTGCCGCAAGAGCGCAATTTCGAAGAGCGCCCGCTGAGCCGCAAGGTGCTGCAAGGTGCGATCGAATGCCGTCAGCTCAACTTCACCTACCCGGATCAACAGAACCCGGCGCTGAAGAACATCAACCTGGTGATCCGTCCCGGCGAGAAAATCGGCATCATCGGCCGCAGCGGCTCGGGCAAGAGTTCGCTGGCGAAATTGCTGGTCGGCCTGTATCAGCCGGACGACGGCGCGTTGCTGGTGGACGGCGTCGACATTCGCCAGATCGACGTCAGCGAGCTGCGCTACAACATCGGCTACGTGCCGCAGGACATCCAGCTGCTGGCCGGCACTCTGCGCGACAACCTGATTTCCGGTGCCCGTTACGTCGAGGATGAGCTTGTGCTGCAAGCCGCCGAACTGGCTGGCGTCCATGAATTCGCCCGCCTGCACCCACAGGGTTATGAACTGCAAGTCGGTGAGCGCGGGCAGAACCTGTCCGGCGGCCAGCGCCAGAACGTCGCCCTGGCCCGGGCGCTGTTGCTCAACCCGCCGATCCTGCTGCTCGACGAACCGACCAGCGCCATGGACAACACCGGCGAAGAGCGCCTCAAGCAGCGCCTCGCGGCGGTGGTGGAAAACAAGACCGTGGTGCTGGTGACGCACCGGGCATCACTGCTGTCGCTGGTCGACCGCCTGCTGGTGGTCGACCGTGGACAGATTCTCGCCGATGGCCCGAAAGCCGCCGTGATGGAAGCGTTGAAGAAGGGGCAGATCAGTGTTGCTTAAGTCGGGTTTCAAGGATTCGATCCGCCGCTACTTCAAGGGCTCGGCATCGCTGCAAGGCCAGCCGCTGCCAGAGGTCAACAAGGCCTTGATCGAGGATGCGCCGCGCGTGGTGCGGCTCACGATCTGGGCGATCATCGGTTTCTTCGTGTTCCTGATGCTGTGGGCCAATTTCGCCGTCATCGACGAAGTGACCAAGGGCGACGGCAAGGCGATTCCGTCGTCGAAGGTCCAGAAAATCCAGAACCTCGAGGGCGGGATCGTCTCCGAGCTGTTCGTCAAGGAAGGCCAGATCGTCGAGGCCGGCGCGCCGCTGGTGCGGCTGGATGACACGCGTTTTGCCTCCAACGTCGGTGAAACCGAGGCTGATCGCCTGTCGATGCTGCTGCGGGTCGAGCGCCTGAGCGCCGAGGTCGATGACCGGCCGCTGAATTTCCCCGAGGATGTGCTCAAAGCCGTGCCGGGTCAGGCAAAGAGCGAAGAATCGTTGTACATCAGCCGTCGCCAGCAACTGCACGATGAGGTCGGTGGCTTGCAGGAACAGTTGATCCAGCGTCAGCAAGAGCTGCGCGAGTTCACCTCGAAGCAGGCGCAGTACCGCCAGCAACTCGGCCTGCAACGCCAGGAAATCAACATGTCCGAGCCGCTGGTGGCCCAGGGCGCGGTGTCGCCGGTGGAAGTGCTGCGACTCAAGCGTGCCGAAGTGGAAACCCGTGGTCAGCTCGACGCCACCACTCTGGCGATCCCGCGTGCCGAATCGGCGATCAAGGAAGTGCAGCGCAAGATCGACGAAACGCGCGGCAAATTCCGCAGCGAAGCCCTGACCCAGCTCAACGAGGCGCGCACCGATCTGAACAAGGCCCAGGCCACCGGCAAGGCGCTCGAAGACCGGGTCAGCCGTACGCTCGTCACCTCGCCGGTGCGGGGCATCGTCAACAAGATGCTGGTCAACACCATCGGCGGCGTGATCCAGCCGGGCAGCGACCTGTTGGAAATCGTGCCGTTGGACGACACGCTGCTGGTCGAAGCGAAGATCCGCCCGCAGGACATCGCGTTCCTGCATCCGGGCCAGGAAGCCACGGTGAAATTCACCGCGTATGACTACACCATCTACGGCGGTTTGAAGGCGAAGCTTGAGCAGATCGGCGCCGACACCATCACCGACGAAGACAAGAAAACCACCTATTACGTCATCAAGCTGCGCACCGAGCGCAGCCATCTGGGCACCGACGAGAAGCCGTTGCTGATCATCCCGGGGATGGTGGCGTCGGTGGACATCATCACCGGCAAGAAGACCGTGTTGAGCTATCTGCTCAAGCCGATCATCCGCGCGCGGGCCGAGGCGTTGCACGAGCGCTAGATCTTTATTGGCCTTTCAGGCCTCTTCGCGAGCGAGCCCGCTCCCACTAGGAATCTCGGTTAGAACACGATTGTGTGCTCACCAAAGAACTCTGTGGGAGCGGGCTTGCCCGCGAAGGCGTCAGTCAAAACAACAAATTCCGTCCAGAAGTGACACAAATGGTCACTCACCATCCAGTCCATTCCGAAGCAATCGCCATATCGTTATTCGTTAACGGTATTTAATTTCCAATTCTTATAGCTATAAAGTCAGCCTCCTGCGTACCTGCCGACCAATCGGCGCGCCGCACGACACGAACCCACACGCAATCCAGCGTGAGTTTCTGATCGACGCGCGCGCCCTTGAGCGCGCCGTGCGTGGGAGATTGATTGATGTCCGCAGCTACTGCTACCCCAAGCGCCGCGACTGTCGCGCCGCAAACCTTCGAGATCCGCCCGTTCAGCGGTGCCGTCGGCGCCGAAATCATCGGCCTCGATCTGACCCGTCCGGTCAACGATGAGGACTTCGCCCGCATTCACCGTGCGCACCTCGATCATCACGTCGTGGTGTTTCGCGACCAGCGCATCACCCCGCAACAACAGATCGACTTCAGCCGTCGTTTCGGCGTGTTGCAGATCCATGTGCTCAAGCAGTTCCTGCTGGCCAATCACCCGGAAATTCTCATCGTCTCCAACATCGTCGAGAACGGCCAGAACATCGGCCTCGGTGATGCCGGCAAATTCTGGCACTCGGACCTTTCCTATAAGGAGCTGCCGAGCCTCGGCTCGATGCTGCATGCCCAGGAGCTGCCATCCGAAGGCGGCGACACCCTGTTCGCCGACATGCACAAAGCCTGGGACAGCCTGCCCGACGCGCTGCGCAAAGCCGTCGAAGGCCGCTCGGCTGCGCATTCCTACACGGCGCGTTACAGCGAAACCAAATTCGAAGGCAACTGGCGCCCGACCCTGACCCCGGAGCAACTGGCCCAGGTCGCCGAGGTCGTGCACCCAGTGGTCCGCACCCACCCGGAAAACGGTCGCAAGGCGTTGTTCGTCAGCGAGGGCTTCACCACCCGCATCGTCGGCCTGCCGGAAGACGAGAGCAAGCAACTGCTCGACGAGCTCTACGCCCACAGCGTGCTGCCGCAGAACATCTATCGCCATCAATGGCAGCCCCACGATCTGGTGTTCTGGGACAACCGCTCGCTGATCCACCTTGCCGCCGGTTGCCCTGCGCACCTGCGCCGCAAGCTGTATCGCACCACCATCCAGGGCGACGCGCCTTTCTGATTTGCCGGAGATCCGATCATGTCCAAACGTCTTCCATTCGCACCGCTGGCGGCGGCCATCGGCCTCGGTTTCAGCCTGATCGCCGGCAGCCTGGTGGCGCCGACCGTGGCCCACGCCGAAGGTGAAATCCGCATCGCCGAACAGTTCGGCATTGTCTATTTATTGCTCAACGTGGTGCGTGATCAGGGACTGATCGAGAAGTACGGCAAGCAGGAAGGGCTCGACATCAAGGTCGACTGGACCCAGCTGTCCGGTGGCGCAGCCGTCAACGATGCGCTGCTCTCCGGTTCCATCGACATTGCCGGCGCCGGCGTCGGGCCGCTGCTGACGATCTGGGATCGCACCCACGGCAAGCAGAACGTCAAAGCCGTAGCCTCGCTGGGCAACTTCCCGTACTACCTCGTCAGCAACAATCCCAAGGTCAAAACCATCGCCGATTTCACCGAGAAGGACCGCATCGCGGTGCCGGCGGTGGGCGTTTCGGTGCAGTCGCGTTTCCTGCAATACGCGGCGGCCAAGCAGTGGGGCGACAAGGAATTCAATCGCCTCGACAAATACACCATCGCCGTCCCGCACCCGGACGCCACTGCTGCGCTGATTGCCGGCGGCACCGAGCTGACCGGGCATTTCTCCAACCCGCCGTTCCAGGATCAGGCGCTGGAAAATCCGAACGTGCACGTGGTGCTCAACTCCTATGACGTGCTCGGCCCGAACTCGCCGACCGTGTTGTTCGCCACCGAGAAATTCCGCAATGAGAACCCGAAGACTTACAAGGCGTTCGTCGAAGCCCTGACCGAAGCCGCGCAATTTGCGCAGAACGATAAGGGCGCGGCGGCGGACACTTACATCCGCGTGACCAAGGCCAAGATCGACCGCGCCGCGTTGCTGAAAATCATCGACAACCCGCAGTTCGAATTCAGCGTCACGCCGAAAAACACCTACCCGCTCGCCGAATTCCTCTACCGCGTCGGCGCGATCAAGAACAAACCCGAATCGTGGAAGGACTACTTCTTCCAGGACGCCAAACCGCTGCAAGGGAGCTGATCGACATGAACGCCCCTTTGCAAGGCCACGCGGCCAGCAACCCGATCGCCACCGCGCAAGCGCTGCTGGCGGTCGATCAGGTCAGCCTCGAATACCGTACGCCGCAGCGCGTCGTGCGGGCCACCCACCAGGTCAGTTTCGAAGTCGATCAACAGGATCGCTTCGTGCTGCTCGGCCCGTCCGGCTGCGGTAAATCCACCTTGCTCAAAGCCGTCGCCGGGTTCATAGCGCCGTGCGAGGGCGAGATCCGTCTGCAGGGCCAGCGGGTCGACGCGCCGGGGCCGGACCGGATTGTGGTGTTTCAAGAGTTCGATCAACTGCCACCGTGGAAAACCGTCAAACAGAACGTGATGTTTCCGCTGTTGGCTTCACGCACGTTGAAGAAAAAGGAAGCCGAAGAGCGTGCGCTGCACTATCTGGAAAAGGTCGGTCTGGCGGCGTTCGCCGATGCCTATCCGCACACCCTGTCCGGCGGCATGAAGGCGCGGGTGGCGATTGCCCGGGCGCTGGCGATGCAGCCGAAAATCCTGCTGATGGACGAACCGTTTGCCGCGCTGGACGCCCTGACCCGGCGCAAGATGCAGGAGGAATTGCTGCTGCTCTGGGAGGAAGTGCGTTTCACTTTGTTGTTCGTGACGCACTCGATTGAAGAAGCGCTGGTGGTGGGCAATCGCATCCTGCTGTTGTCGCCGCACCCGGGCCGGGTGAGGGCGGAAGTGCACAGCCATCAATACGATCTGCACAGCCTCGGTGGCGTGGCGTTTCAGGAATCGGCGCGACGCATTCACCGTTTGCTGTTCGATGAAGGGCAGTCGCCGGAAACCGAGCGCGAACTGGATTTCACTGATATCCGCATCGCTTATTGAGCCGCCTGGAGGATTGCCCGATGAGCCATTCATCATCCGTACGTCAAGCTTTCGAAAACGATCTGCAACCGCTGACCAGCGTTCCGGTGGAGCGCGAACTGCCGCTGGGTCAGCGCCTGTGGCAGCAGGGCTGGTTGCGCAAAAGCGTGATCCTGGTTTTGCTCGCCGTGCTCTGGGAGGTGGTGGCCCGGGTGCAGAACAACGATCTGCTGCTGCCGAGCTTTTTGCAGACCAGTCATGCGCTGTATGACGGCCTGCTCAGCGGCGAACTGCTGGGCAAGGTCTGGATCTCGCTGGTGGTGCTGCTCAAGGGTTACCTGATCGGCATCGTCCTGGCCTTCGCCCTGACCACGCTGGCGGTCTCGACTCAGGTTGGTCGCGACTTGCTGAGCACCCTGACCTCGATGTTCAACCCGCTGCCGGCGATTGCGCTGCTGCCGCTCGCCTTGTTGTGGTTCGGGCTGGGTCAGAACAGCCTGATTTTCGTGCTGGTGCATTCGGTGCTGTGGGCGCTGGCGCTGAACACGTATGCCGGGTTTCTCGGTGTCTCGGAAACCCTGCGCATGGCCGGGCGTAATTACGGTCTGAAGGGCATGCGCTTCGTGCTGTTCATCCTGATTCCGGCAGCGCTGCCGTCGATTCTGGCCGGGCTGAAAATCGGCTGGGCCTTCGCCTGGCGTACCCTGATCGCCGCCGAACTGGTGTTCGGCGCCACCAGCGGCAAGGGTGGTCTGGGCTGGTACATCTTTCAGAACCGCAACGAGCTGTACACCGACAAGGTGTTTGCCGGTCTGGCAGTGGTGATCCTCATCGGTTTGCTGGTGGAGAACCTGGTGTTCGACACACTGGAGCGGGTGACGGTGAAGCGCTGGGGAATGCAGCGCTGAGATGTGTGCGGAAGCGGCTGGCCCTTTCACGAGCAAGCCCGCTCCCACATTTGAAATGCATTTCCCCTGTGGGAGCGGGCTTGCTCGCGAAGACGTCGGTTCATGCGCCACCGACTTCAAGTATGTTTGCTAGCATTGCACCCAGATCAATCCTGATCAGTCACGAGTGCTCAGCATGCAACTCCCGGACATGAACCTGTTGGTCGCCCTCGACGCCTTGCTCGACGAGGGCAGCGTGGTCGGCGCCGCGCGGCGGATGAACCTCAGTTCGGCGGCCATGAGCCGCACGCTGACGCGGATCCGCGAAGCCATTGGCGATCCGATCCTGGTGCGTGCCGGCCGCGGTTTGGTGCCGACGCCCAAGGCGCTGGAGCTGCGCGAGCAGGTTCGGGATGTGGTCGAGCAGGCGGCGCTGCTGTTTCGCTCGGCCGATGCCGTGGAATTGGGCACGTTGCGCCGGCGCTTCAGCATTCGCGCCAACGATTTTTTCGTTGGCGTGTACGGCGGCAAGCTGTTCGACACCCTCGATCAACTGGCGCCGCACTGTGAGTTGCGTTTCGTTCCCGAAGGGGATGGCGACGATGAAGCGCTGCGCGAAGGGCGCATCGACCTGAGTGTCAGCAACACACGACCGGTGACCCCGGAAGTCAAAGTACAGAACCTGTTTTCCACCCATTTCGTCGGTCTGGTGCGCGAGGACCATCCGCTGCTGGATGGCGAGATCACCGCCGAACGTTACGCCGGGTTTTCCCACATCAGCATGTCCCGCCGGGGCATCGCCCGTGGACCCATCGACACCGCTTTGAATGCCCTGGGGCTGGAGCGGCGAGTCGCGGTGATCGCGCCGAGTTTTCATGCGGCGATGTTCGCCCTGCCGGACTCCGATCTTATCCTGCCGGTGCCCAAGGAAGCGCTGCTCAGCGTGCGGCGGCTGGGCTTGAAACTGCGTTCGTTCGACCTGCCGATTCCGTTGCCGACCCTGATGCTGACCCAGGCCTGGCACCCGCGTTTCGACAAGGATCCGGCCCACCGCTGGCTGCGTGAAACCCTCAAGACCTGCTGCGACGAAACCTGGCTGGCGGCGCAGCCCTGACGATTGCGTCTGGTGCAACTATAAGCTGCCGACAAGTCAATTTTCGTCAGCCGTAAGCCTTACTAAGATGCTCCGGTATTTTTCCCTCCGGAGTTTGCTTGCATGACATCCCTGACGGTCACGGCGCCGATCGCCGCTGCCGCTCCGATGGCCGCCGCGCCACCGGTGTTCGGGGCGCGGATCATCATCGGTCTGGTCGGCGTGCTGCTGGCGGTGCTGGTGTCGGGTCTCAACGAGATGGTGACCAAGGTCGCCCTGGCCGACATTCGCGGCGCCCTGAGCATCGGCTACGACGAAGGCACCTGGCTGGTCGCGAGTTACACCGCGACCTCGGTGGCGGCCATGGCGTTTGCGCCGTGGTGCTCGGTGACCTTTTCCCTGCGTCGCTTCACCCTGTGCGCCATCGGCGTGTTCACGTTGCTCGGGGTGCTCTGCCCGTTCGCCCCGAACTACGAAAGCCTGCTGCTGATGCGCATCCTGCAAGGCCTGGCCGGCGGCGCGCTGCCGCCGATGCTGATGACCGTTGCGCTGCGATTCCTGCCGGCCAACATCAAGCTTTACGGCCTCGCCGGTTACGCCCTGACCGCGACGTTCGGCCCCGGTCTCGGCACGCCGCTGGCGGGGTTGTGGACCGAATACGTCGGCTGGCAGTGGACGTTCTGGCAAATCATCGTGCCGTGCCTGATTGCCATGGCGATGGTTGCCTGGGGCATTCCACAGGATCCGCTGCGCCTGGAGCGCCTCAAGTCGTTCAACTGGAAAGGTTTGCTGCTGGGCTTTCCGGCGATCTGCATGCTGGTGATCGGCCTGTTGCAGGGCAATCGCCTGGACTGGTTCGAGTCGAACCTGATCTGCGCTTTGCTCGGCGCCGGTTCGTTGTTGCTGGTGGCGTTTCTGATCAATGAGTGGTCGCAGCCGATTCCGTTTTTCAAGTTGCAGATGCTCGGCATTCGCAACCTGTCGTTCGCGCTGATGACCTTGGCCGGGGTGCTGGTGGTGCTGCAGGCAGTGGTGCTGATTCCATCGAGTTATCTGGCTCAGGTGCAGGGTTACCGGCCGGTACAGACTGCGCCGATCATGCTGATCGCGGCGTTGCCGCAGTTGATCGCGCTGCCGCTGGTGGCAGCGCTGTGCAACCTGCGCTGGGTCGATTGCCGCTGGGTGCTCGGGATCGGTTTGAGCATGTTGACGCTGTCGTGCCTGGGCGGCTCGCAGCTGACCTCTGAGTGGATTCGCGACGATTTCTACGTCCTGCAATGGCTGCAGATTTTCGGCCAGCCGATGGCGGTGCTGCCGTTGCTGATGCTGTCGACCGGCAGCATCCAGCCGCAGGACGGGCCGTTCGCCTCGGCGTGGTTCAACACCGTGAAAGGCCTGGCGGCGGTGGTCGCCACCGGCGTGATCGAAGCGCTGACCACTTCGCGCCTGCATTTTCACTCGACGATGCTGGTCGATCGCCTCGGCAACTCGCCGCTGGCCGCGAGCAACGACCCCGGCCTCGCCCATCGCCTGCATGAACAGGCGGTGGTGCTGACTTCTTCGGATCTTTACCTGTGCATGGCCGGCGTCGCAGTGGCGCTGATCCTGCTGATTTTCTGGCTGCCGACGCGGATCTTTCCGCCGCGTGCGCCGACCTGATTGAAATAGAAGGTTCTTATGACGACTCAAGCAAAGCAAAAACTCGCGGTGGCTGTGGCCGCTGCGCTGGCGGTCGGCGTGCTGGTGTATCTGGCGATGCCCGGCCTGTTCGGCAAGCGCACTCAGCAGAACACCAACGACGCCTTCGTCTCTGCCGACTTCACCCTGGTGGTGCCGCGTGTGGCCGGGTTCATCAAAGAGGTGCTGGTGGAGGACAACCAGCAGGTCAAGGCCGGGCAGTTGCTGGCGCTGATCGATGACCGCGACCTGCGCGCCGCCGCCGAGGCCGCCGACGCGCAAACCCTGGTGGCCCGCGCTCAATTGCAGAACGCCAAAGCCACGCTGGAGCGCCAGACCTCGGTGATCGCACAGGCGCAGGCGTCGGTGGTTTCGGCCAAGGCTGAAATGGCTTTCGCCCAGCAGGAATTGAACCGCTACAACCATCTCGCGGGCGTTGGCGCCGGCACCGTGCAGAACGCGCAACAGGCGCGCACCCGGATCGATCAGGCCTCTGCGCGGCTGGACACGGCCACCGCGAAACTGGCAGCGGAACGCAAGCAGGTGGAAATCCTCACGGCGCAGCGCGATGCCGCCGAAGGCCGTTTGAAGCACGCTCAGGCTGCGCTGGAAATCGCCAGTTTCGAGCTGTCCTACACACGCATCACCGCGCCCCAGGACGGCATGATCGGCGAGCGCGCCGTGCGGGTCGGCGCCTATGTGACGCCGGGCAGCAAACTGCTGGCGGTGGTGCCGCTGAAGCAGGCCTATGTGGTCGCCAACTTCCAGGAAACCCAGCTCACCGACGTGCAGCCGGGGCAGGACGTTGTCGTGCGGGTCGACAGCCTCGGCGGCGAAGCCCTCACCGGCCGCGTCGAGAGCATCGCCCCGGCCACCGGCGTGACTTTCGCGGCGGTCAAACCGGACAACGCCACCGGCAACTTCACCAAAGTCGTGCAGCGGATTCCGGTGAAAGTTTTGCTGGATCCGGGCCAGCCATCGGCCGAGCGCCTGCGCGTGGGCATGTCGGTGGAGGCGAGCATTGATACCCAAAGCTCGGCGACGTCGGTGCGTGAGGTGACGCAGCGATGAAGCGCGTTCAGTCCATGACAGTGGTCCTGAGTCTGTCGGCGTTGGCGGCGTGCACCGTCGGCCCGGACTTCCAGAAACCCGAAGCCACCCGGATTGCCGAGTGGGCCAAACCGTCAAAAACCGCCGTCAGCCAGGCCGTCAGCGAACCCTTGAACGAGCGCTGGTGGGAAGTCTTCAACGACGCGCAGCTCTCGGCCCTGACCCAGCGCGCCTTGCGCAGCAACCTTGACCTGCAACTGGCCAGCAGCCGCCTGCAACAAAGTCGCGCCGCTCGTCAGGTAATCACCGCCGACCGTTATCCAACGACCGCCGCCACCGGCAGCTACGCCCGCAAACGCAACAGCGGCGAAGGCCTGAGCGACCCGTCCGGGCACAACGGCGATTCCGCCTTCAACCTGTGGGACGCCGGTTTCTCCGCCTCTTGGGAACTGGACTTCTGGGGCCGTGTGCGCCGGGAGACCGAAGCCGCCGATGCCAACCTCGAAGTCGCGGAAAACGACCGTCGCGGCGTGCTGCTGGCGGTACTCGCGGACACCGCGCAGAACTACATTCAGTTGCGCGGCGTGCAGAACACCCGCGCCGTCACCGAGCAGAACCTCGACGTGGCGCGGCACAGCCTGAAGCTCTCGCAACTGCGGTTGAACGACGGCGTGGCCACCGACCTCGACGTCGCCGAAGCGGCCGCGCAAGTGGCGGCCATCGAATCGCGGCTGCCGGCGCTGGAGCAACGTCAGGCGCAACTGATCAATGCCATCAGCCTGTTGATGGGCGAGCCTCCGCAGGCTCTGACCAAAGCGTTATCCACAGATGCGCCGGTGCCGCAGTCGCCGCTGACCGTCGCCATCGGTCTGCCGTCGCAACTGGCCGAACGCCGCCCGGACATCCGCCAGGCCGAAGCCCGTCTGCATGCCGCCACCGCCAACATTGGCGTGGCCAAGGGCGATTTCTATCCGCGCATCACCCTGTCCGGCAATCTCGGTTCGCAAGCCATGCAGCTCAGTGATTTCGGTTCCTGGGGCTCACGGGCCTTCGGCATCGGCCCGCAATTCAGCCTGCCGCTGTTCGACGGTGGCCGCTTGCGCGGCATGCTGCAACTGCGCGAAGCCCAGCAGCAGGAAGCGGCGATCGGTTATCAACAGACCGTCCTGCGTGCCTGGCACGAAATCGACGACCAGCTGACCGCCTACAACGCCAGCCAGCGCCGCCGTGACAGCCTCGCCGAAGCCGTGCGCCAGAACCAGATCGCCCTGCGCACCGCGCAACAGCAATACGTCGAAGGCGTGGTCGACTTCGTCAACGTCCTCACCGTGCAAGGCGCACTGCTCGCCACCCAGGAGCAATGGGTGGAAAGCTCCACCGGCGTTTCACTGGCGATGGTCGGGTTGTACCGGGCGTTGGGCGGGGGATGGGAGTCGGTGTATCCGGTGGGGGAGATGGCGCAGCGTTGATTCTCCCACCCGAATGATGGCCTTTCGCTTGACGCTAATCGCCGCTGTCGTAGACTCCGAGCATCCGTCAGGGAGTAACGGTTATGCGGCGTTTTCGTGGTTGGGTTGTCGGATTGACCTTTGTAACGTGTGCAGTTCAGGCTCAAACGCCCGCGCCAGACGATCCGCTGCTGGATAACGGCGGGGCGGCGAATGCGTCGGCCAGCAGTGAAGCGCGCGGTGTGTTGCGGGCGCGGGATCAGGCGACGCTGGCCAGCGAGTTGTCGGGACGGATTGTCGAGTTGCCGTTCAGCGAGGGCGAGTCGTTCAAGAAGGGCGATACCCTGGCGAAGTTCGACTGTTCGGCCTATCAGGCCCAGTTGAATGCCGCGCAAGCCGCCAGCCGTGGCGCCGGTGAAGAGCTGGCGCACAACCGGCAACTGGCGGCGCTCAATTCCGTCGGGCGTTTTGAAGTGGCCCGGGCCGAGGCCAAGGTCAGCGAGACTCAGGCGCAATCTCAGGTTTATCAAGTTCAGGTCAAACGCTGCAGCGTGGTGGCGCCGTTCGACGGGCAAGTGGTCGAGCGCAAGGTGCAACGCTACGAAAGCGTGCCGGCCGGGGCGCCATTGCTTGATGTGGTGGACAACCGCACCCTGGAAATCCATTTGCTGGTGCCCTCGCGCTGGATGGCGAAGCTCAAGCCCGGTCAGACCTTCAGTTTCGTTCCCGATGAAACCGGCCAGCCGATCGGTGCGACGGTAAAACGCCTTGGCGCACGGATCGATGAAGGCAGTCAGACCCTGTTGCTGGTCGCCACACTTCCTGAAGCCAAAGGCCTGCTCGCCGGCATGAGCGGCACTGCGCGTTTCCCGGAGCTTAAGTGAACGCCCCGGTGAGCGGCGGTGCCGAACAGGTGTTCGCGCGGTTTCTCGATCTCGAACGGCAGACCCGCGCCGCCCGCGATGCGTCGCAACTGGCCTACAGCCTGGTCAATGACGGGCAGCCGCTGTTCGGTTATCGCCATGCGGCCCTGCTGATCGCCGGCAAGGTGCAGGCGGTGACGGGTGTCAGCGCGGTGGAGCCGAATGCGCCGTTCGTGGCGTTCGTCGAGCAGGCGGTGGCGCAGTTGTTCAAGCAGGATGTGCTGAAACAGGCGCGGGTGATCACGCCCGAGATGGTCAGCGAGTCAATCCAGAGCGACTGGCGCAGCCTATCGGCGCTGCAGGTGTTCTGGCTGCCGCTGATCGACCGCGAGGGTCAGGTGTTCGGCGGTTTGTGGCTGGCCCGTGATCTGCCGTGGAACCCTTCCGAACAAGTGCTGCTGTCGCAACTGGGCGACACCTACAGTCACGCCTGGCTGGCGTTGCAACCGCGCAAGCCGTGGCGGCTGCGCTGGACGCGTAAACGTCAGGTGGCACTGGTCGCGGTGTTGTTGCTTGGCTTGTTGATCCCGGTGCGCCAGTCGGTGCTGGCCCCGGCCGAAGTGGTGCCCTTGGGTGGGCGAGTGGTGGCGGCGCCGCTGGACGGGGTGATTGCCGAGTTTCTGGTCAAACCCAATCAGAACGTGAAAACCGGTGATCTGCTGCTGCGCTTCGAAAGCACTACGCTCAAGGCCCAGGCCGATGTCGCCGAGCGTGCGCTCGGTGTGGCCGAAGCCGAACTCAAAGCCAATTCCCAACGTGCATTCGCCGACGCCGAGTCCAGCTCACGGGTGGATCTGCTGGCCGCCCGGGTCGAGCAGAAACGCGCCGAACGGGACTACGCCCGGGAACTGCTCAACCGCAGCGAAGTGCGCGCCGAGCGCGACGGCATTGCGGTATTCGCCGACGCCGAGCGCTGGACCGGAAAACCGGTGCAGACCGGCGAGCGACTGATGGAAATCGCCGACCCGAGCCAGGCCGAACTGCGCATCGAACTGGCAGTAGGCGATGCGATTTCGCTGGAGCCGGGCGCCGATATTGCGTTGTTCCTCGACAGCGATCCCTTGCAACGCCACGTCGCCCGACTCGAGCGTTCGGCCTATGAAGCCCAGCCCACCGCTGGTGGCCAACTGGCCTATCGGCTGGATGCGAATTTTACCGACGCACCGCCGCGTATCGGCCTGCGCGGCACGGCGAAGATCTTCGGTGATCGCGCGCCGCTGGCGCTGTATCTGCTGCGCCGCCCACTGGCCGGTTTGCGTCAGAGCGTGGGCCTGTAAATGAACCTGCCGAGCCTGCGTGCCGACCTGCAACTGTCGCCCGCGGCGCCGGCGCTGGACGGCTCGCCGCGCTGGACCCTGGCCGACCCGGTGCGCGGGCGCTATTTCAAACTCGGCACGGCGGCAATGCGCCTGTTACGCCACTGGTCACTCGGTGATCCCGAGCAGGTGCTGCGCGCCGCCAACCGTGAACCAGGCTTGCCGCTGGACGGCGTCGAGCTGGAGCAACTGCTGACGTTTCTGCGCGGGCATGACCTGATCAGCGCCCTCGACGATCAGCAACGCGCCAGTTACCAGCTCAAGGCCCTCGCGCAACGCCAGAGCCTGTGGAAAATCCTGCTGCATCAATACCTGTTTTTCCGCATTCCACTGTGGCGCCCGGACGCGTTTCTCAATCGGGCGTGGCCGTGGCTGCAGCGATTCGGGCCAAGGATTTTGCGCTACGGCTTTCCGGCGACCCTTGGGCTCGGGGTGTTTCTGGTCTCGCGGGACTGGCAGCGATTTGTCGGCACCTTTCCGCACCTGTTCAGCCTCGGCGGCGCGATCGCGTTCGGCATCTCGCTGTTTTTCGCCAAACTCTGTCATGAATTCGGCCACGCGTTCATGGCCAAGCGCGCCGGGTGTCGGGTGCAGAGCATGGGCGTGGCGTTCATGGTCTTGCTGCCGATGTTCTACACCGATGTCAGCGATGCCTGGCGGGTCAATGACCGACGTGCGCGGCTGCTGATCGGTGCCGGCGGGGTGCTGGCGGAATTGCTGCTGGCCTGCATCGCGTTGCTGGTCTGGTCATTGCTGCCGGACGGCCCGGCGCGCACGGCGGCGTTCATGCTTGCCAGTGCGACCTGGATCACCACGCTGGTGGTCAATCTCAATCCGTTCATGCGTTTCGATGGCTACTTTCTGCTCAGCGATTTGTGGGAGGTCGACAACCTTCAGGGCCGGGCCTTTGCCTTCTGCCGCTGGCGCCTGCGTGAGTTCTTGTTCGGCTATGGCGCACCGGCGCCGGAGCCTTGGTCGCCGGCGATGCAGCGGCGTTTGCTGATCTGGGGGTACGGTTCGTGGTTATGGCGTGCGGCGTTGTTTTTCGGGATCGCGCTGGCGGTCTATCACCTGTTCTTCAAGGTGTTGGGGATCTTCCTGATGCTGGTGGAACTGGTGTGGTTCATCTTTTTGCCGATCATGAGTGAGTGGCGCCAGTGGTGGAGTCGCCGCGAACAGGCTCACGGCCCGCGGGTGCTGCTCAGCAGCCTGGCAGTGCTGGGCTTGTTGCTGGTGCTGATCGTGCCGTGGCGCAGCGCGGTCGAACTGCCGACGATGCTCGAGGGCGGTCGAGCCAGTGCGCTGCATGCGCCGGTGGCGGCGCGGGTCAAAACGGTGAAGGTTGCGGACGGCCAGAAGGTCGCTCAGGGCGACGTGCTGATCGAACTGGAGTCGCCGGATCTCGACTCGCGACAGGCCATCGTCCGCCGGGAAATCCAGATTCAGCAGTTGCTGATGCGCCGTCAGGCCGGTCGCAGCGAAACGGCTGCCGACGCCGGCATCGTCGGGCAACGCCTCGCCGAAGCCGTGGCGCAATACCGTGGCTTGAGCGCTCGCCGCGAACGCCTGCTGCTGCGTGCGCCCCATGCCGGCACCGTGCGTGATTTGCTACCGAACCTGACACCGGGCCGCTGGCTGTCGAGCAAGGATGCACTGGCGCGAGTGGTCGAGGACGGTTCGCGCCTGCGTGGTTATGTGGCCGAGGCCGAGTTGTGGCGGGTCAAACCGGGGGCCACCGGGCGGTTTATCGCCGATGACCCGATGCACCCGGCGATTACCGTGAAGCTCGATGAAATCGATACCAATGGCGTGGCCTATGTCGATCAGGAAGCGCTGACGTCCGACCATCACGGGCCGATTGCCGTACGCCGCGATCAACAGCAACGGGCGGAACCGGTGCAGGCGCAATACGGCGCGCGATTGACTACGCTGGATCAGCCACCTGCGCCGGTACAGCCGTTGCGCGGCGTGGTGGTGTTGCAGGGCAGCGGCGAATCGGTGCTCGGCGTAGCCTGGCGTCGGCTGGCGGCGCTGGGGGTCAGGGAAAGCGGTTTCTAGGGAGCGTGAATATGGCGGACAACGCAGCAGTGTCGGCAGACGGCCTGGTGGTGCGACCCTCGCGGGCCACCGACGGGCCTTTTCTGCAAAGTCTCTATCAATCCGCTCGCCCGGATCTGCAATGGATCGACGGCGAGCAGGACGTGGTGCAGCAAGTGGTCGCGCAGCAATTTCAGGTGCAGGAACAGGGCGTGGGCGAGAACCATCCCAATGCCATGCACTACGTCGTGGAAAAACTCGGCACGGCCATCGGTGCACTGAGCACGGATTTCGGCCCCAACGAAATCCGCGTGTTGTACATCGCCTTCATCCCTCAGGCCCGGGGCAAGGGTTACGGTCGTGCGGTGCTGCAAGGTGTGCAGAAGGCCGCGCAGCAAGTGCGTTGCCCGGTGGCGACGGTGGTCTGGGCCAACAATCCCCATGCGCGCCAGCAATACCTGGCGCTGGGGTTTGCGGTGGAAGAGCGCAATCCGGCGGCGGAGCGGCTGGTGTGGTATCCGCAGTGAGCCTTGAAAATCAATTGAAGGAAATACAGAAGTAGCCCAACTGTGGATCCCGCCCCATCGCCGGCACTCGTGACACGAAAATATCTTCCACCCGGCCGAACGCCGGCAGCTCCAGTGCGCACAGGCCGTCGACAAACTCGGTCGGCTCCAGGCTGTTGAATTCGAGGCAGAAGGGCATGCGTTCGCTGTGGCGCATTTTCGCCGACGGGGCTGCTTCAAGGTGGGCGAGTTGAATTGGCAGCGCCGTGCCATCCGGCAGGTGCAGTGTGCGTTGTTGCCCCAGCAACGGCTGGAGGTGTTCGATCTGAACCGATTGCAGCATGGTTTGACTCCAGAGAAAAAACGAAACGTCCGGGGGCTCGGGGCCCCCGGACGATTGCTCAGTTGCGCGACGGAAAGAGACCGTTCAGGGCAACGCTGAAGTTGAGGACCAGGAAGGGGTTCATGATGCCCAGCGGCTGGCTGCCGCCGGTGGAGGAAATGTCCCCGGTGACGGTGGTGGTCACACCTTTGAGTGGCACTGGCGTGGCGCCCTGAGCGTCGGAATAGATGTTCGCCGAGCCGGGGCCGCCGCCGGAGGCACCGAGGTAGGAATTGGTGGCAGTCGGTACAGTCGCCGGATTGCTGGCGGGGACCGCTAGCGACAAGGCCGTGTTGGCGCTCAGACCCGTCATCGCGTGGGTGTGGTTGGGCATGTTGGCAATGGTGGCGGTGACGCTTTCCGTGCCAGCCACCTGGCCGATGATGCGCGGCGTCAGGCCCAGACCGTTGCCTTGGGCGATTGGCACGCGACCTTGCAGGTTGGGCAACTGAAAGTTGGTCGTGCCGTTGCCGCCGTAGTAGGTGCCCAGCAACGCGAACAACGCGTTGTATTGCGCAATGGAAAGGGTCTGTCCATTACACAGGGCCCAGCCATTGGGGGCGAAGTTGAAGGCGAACGGTTGAATCGTACCCATAAAGACTTCCATGGTTCCTCATCCTTCTGTTATGTGGTTGGCGCGCCGCGCGTTAGCCTGTGTTGTCGGGCAGGTGGAAAGGCTTTGCTGGCGCCTTCCGTTTGCGCAGGCAGGTCACGCCAAGCCGTAGCGTAGACCCGGATCGACGGACTTGCCGGACGTCGTCGCGGCCGCGCGTCGACTTCGCCGCTGGCCTACAGTGAGCGCAATGATTGAGGCTGTTCTGTACTCGAAAAATCTAAGGGAAGCTTGATGGAAGCGCGTCGCGAGACTCCGCTGGGGGATACCCAGGACCCGTTTGCCGCACCAAATGCCGGTGTCCGGCGTCTGCTGCGCTGGGTTCGCCAGCAGTGGCTGATACCGATTTTGCTGTTGGCGACAGTCGTGCGTTTTTATGACCTGACCGCCGCCGCGATCTGGGGCGACGAAGGCTCCAGCCTGCTGCTGGCGCGCTATACGCTGGGCGGTATCTGGGAACATGCGGCGTTCGATGTGCATCCGCCGTTGTACTTCATGCTGCTGCACGGCTGGGTCAGTCTGTTTGGCGAAGGGATTCTGTCGATCCGCAGCCTCAGTGCCCTGGCCGGCATCGCCACAGTCGGTCTGGGCATGTGTCTGGTCGATCGTCTGGCGACCCGTCGTGCCGCCATCATCGCCGGGGTACTGCTGGCGCTGCTGCCGACGGCGGTGCGCTACAGCCAGGAAGTGCGCATGTACTCGCTGCTCGGCCTGTTGCTGCTCGGCACCACCCTGGCATTGATCTGCTGGGTCAGACGCCCGCAGCGCCGACGGTATCTGGTGATCTACGCGCTGCTGATGAGCGCCGCGTTGTACACCCATTATTTCGCCGTGCTGGCGGCACTGAGCCATTGGCTGTACCTGGGGCTGATCCGCCTGTTGCCGGGTTATCGCCTGCGGCACATCCAGCGCAAGGACTGGTGGCTGGCCAATCTGGCGATCGTCGCACTCTACCTGCCGTGGCTGCCGAACCTGCTCGATCTGACGCAGCACATGGAAGAACTCAAGGTCGGTGGCGATGTGGGCTGGGAAGATCCGGTGACCCTGTCCTCACTGCCGTCGATGATCTGGCTGTGGCTGATCCAGAACGAAGGCGATCATCTTCCGGTGTTGCTGTTCGGCGGCATGCCGCTGGCCATGCTGGCGCTGGCGGGCGTGGCCGTGGCCCGTGACCGCAGCGTGAACCATGGCAGCGTGCTGCTGGCGCTCTACACCGGTGTGCCGTTGTTTCTGGTGTTCGCGGTGTCGTTCATCAGCCCGGTGTTCATCGAGCGCTATCTGACGGCCTACGCACTGGGGCTGCCGATGCTGGTGGCGCTGGCCATCGACCGTTTGTACAGCCGCGCTCGAGTGCTGGCGGCGGTGGTACTGGTGTCGTTTGTCGGGATCGAAATGGTCGGGGTGAACACCAACGCCACGGTCGATCCCGATGACCAGCTCAATGTCATGGTCGATCACATCAACCATCACTTCGTCAGTGGTGACCGGATCGTTACCAGCGACATGCTCTGGTACCTGAGTTACGTCTACTACAACCGCACCGATGCTCAGGTAAGGCTGTACACACCGCCCGCCGCCGACGGGCGCTCGACGCGTCCGAACCATTACGGTTTCGGCACACTGGTGCCCGATGAGGTTTATCTGGATCGTCTCGCCGATCTGCCGAAAAACAGCTCCCGGGTCTGGTTGATCGGTGACCTGGACCCGGAAGTGGCGGACCCGTTCCTGCCTCTGCCCAAGAGCTGGCAGTTGCGTGATCAGTCCAGTGCTGGCGGGGCGAAAGCGCGACTTTTCGTTATGGAAAAGGACGATCGTACCAACGGAGAGTGACTTAAACGCTTCACCTGACTGTTCGCGATAAGAAATGACATTACAAGTCCGTTTTGCTCTATGTTGATATCAAAACACTACTAGTCGAAAGGTTATTGTTGGACTACGCTCGTCGGATAAAAGGACTTACAAAGTAATGGTGAAGGGATTGCAGCAGTTCCACTTTATCTCCGGCTTGCCGCGCTCAGGTTCGACTCTCCTGTCTGCGATTCTTTTGCAGAACCCGCGCTTTCATGCCGGCATGACCAGTCCGGTCGGCGCGCTGTTCTCCGGTGTCCTTGAACAATGCAGCGCCGGCAGCGAATTCGGTGCGGTGATCGACACCGACATGCGCCGTCGCCTGCTGCGCGGGCTGTTCGATTCCTACTACGCCGACAAGGCCGACAAACCGGTGGTGTTCGACACCAACCGGCAGTGGAGTTCGCGCCTGCCGGCGATCAACGATCTGTTCCCCAAAGCCAAGGTCATCGCCTGCGTGCGCAACGTCGCCTGGGTGATGGACAGTCTGGAGCGGCTGTACCGCGCCGACCCCTATGAAAACACCAAGCTGTTCGGCGATGCCGTCGAGCGCAACACGGTCTACAGCCGCTGCGAAACCCTGGCCCAGCGCAACCGCCTGGTGGGATTCGCCTGGGCGGCGCTCAAGGAAGCCTATTACGGCGAGCACGCCGATTCGCTGCTGATCGTTGATTACGACCTGCTGACCCAGGCCCCCGAGCGGGTGCTGCGGCTGGTCTACGACTTCATTGGCGAACCCTGGTTCGAGCACGATTTCGACCACCTGGCCTATGACGCGCCGGAGTTCGACCAGGCCCTGGGCGTGGCCGGCCTGCACAAGGTCAAACCCAAGGTCGCCCTGCAGTCGCGGCGCACGATTCTGCCGCCGGACCTGTTCAAGCAATACGCCGATTTGTCCTTCTGGCTCGATGGCTCAGCCAGCGCTGCCAATGTGATTCGTATGAAGTCCGACGCCGCGATCAGTTGATCGCGGCGTTTTTCATTGATGCGTTTACAACTGTTCGAGTCCGGGTGAGCAACATGTGGTGGAGCAAGCAAAAGTCGCGGTTAACCGAAAGCCAACGGACGCTGGCGGCGCCGCTGATCATGTCGCTGGAACCGCGCCTGCTGTTCGACGGCGCCGTGGCGGCCACTGTCGCTGACACAGCCGCCCAGGCCGACAGCCATCCCGCTGCCGATGCGGCCAAGACACCCACGGCCGATCATCCGTCGGTCAGCAAGGACACCCACGGCCAGGCCGATGCCACACCTGCGGTCAGCCCGGTGGCGGTACCTGGGCAAAGCGTGGTGTTCGTCGATGGCCGGGTCAAGGATGCCGACAGCCTGCTCAAAGGCGTCGCCCCGGGGACGCAAGTGGTCAAGCTCGACGCGAGCAAGGACGGCTTGCAGCAGATCGCCGACTATCTCGACCAGCATTCGGGCGTCAGCTCGGTGCAAATCATTGCCCACGGCAACGCCGGTGACCTGTGGCTGGGCAACAGCTACCTGTCGGCGGACAACGTCGCGCAGCGCAGCGCGGTGCTGGCGGAAATCGGCAAGGACATGAACGTTGGTGGCGACATCCTCATTTACGGCTGCTACACCGCCGAGGGTGACCGTGGCCTGAGCTTTGTCGACTCGCTGGCGCAATTGACCGGTCGTGACGTGGCGGCGTCGAACAACCGCACCGGTGTGGGCGGTGACTGGGATCTGGAGATCGCCACCGGCAAGATCGAGAGCGCCAACGTGCTGTCGACCTTGTCGATGAGCGAGTACCAGTGGGGCCTCGCCACCTGGACTGCCACCAACAACGCGAACACCGGGGTCGGCTCGCTGCGGGCAGCGCTGGCGTCGGCGCAGAACGGCGACATCGTGACCTTCAGCACCGGCATGACGGTACAGCTCACCTCGGAATTGCTGATCAACAAGAGCATCACGGTCGATGGCGACCTGAACAACGATGGCGTCGCCGACGTCACCCTCGATGGCCAGTACAAGACCCGGGTGGTGGAAATCACCTCCGGCAGCACCGTGACCCTCGATGGTCTGGTGATCACCCGGGGCCTGGTCTCGGGCAACGGCGGCAATGGCGGCTATGGCGCGACCGGGGCCATGGGCGGCGGGATTTTCAACGCCGGCATCCTGACCCTGAACAACGTTTCGGTGACCGGTAACGCGGCGGCCGGTGGTGGCGGTGGCGGGGGTGTGACCGGTGCGTTCTACGGCGGTGCCGGTGGCGGCGGCGGTGGCCTCGGTGGTCAGGGCGGCGGTCATGGCGGCACGGCCGGGCCGGGCACCGGTACGCTGGGTGGCCAGGCCGGCAGCGGCGGTGTCGGCGGCTACGGCGGTGGCTACGATGCGACCCACATGGGCGGTCGTGGCGGCTCCACCATCGGCGGCGCCGGTGGTGTCGGCGTGTCCTATTACAGCAACGGCGGCAATGGCGGCACCGCCAACAACGGCACGATTTCCATTGGCGGCGGCGGTGGCGGCGCCGGTTGGGACAAGGTCGGCGGCGTCGGCGGCAATGCGGCCGGCGGTATTTATAACGCCTCCACCGGGACCCTGAAAATCGTCGGCACCTCGGTCATCAGCAACAACATCGGTGCGGGCGGCGGTGGCGGTGGCGGCAGCGGCCAGGGCAGCAACAACCTGAACGGCGGCGACGGCGGACGGGGTGTCGGCGCAATCTGGAACCAGGGCGGCACGGTACTGATCACGGCCTCCAACTTCAGCTCCATCACTGGCAACGCGGCGGGCAGCGGCTCCGGTGGCGCAGAACTGGGCGGCGGCGTAACGGGCTCTGTACCCTTGGCCTTCGCGGCGATCTACAACAACGGCGGCACACTCAACACCGCTTATGTGGAACCACCGACCGCCACCATCGTGATGTCCGACACCGCCCTGAAAATCGGCGAAACCTCGCTGGTGACCATCACCTTCAGCCGGGCGGTGACCGGTTTCACCAACGCCGACCTGACCATCGCCAACGGCACGCTGACAGCGGTCAGCAGCAGCGACGGCGGCCTGACCTGGACCGCGACGTTCACCCCGACCAACAACATCACCGACGCCACCAACCTGATCACCCTCGACAACACCGGGGTGAACGCGATCAGCGACGGTGTGGCGGGTGTCGGTACGACCAACTCCGTCAACTACGCGATCGATACGGCGCGCCCGACCGTGACCATCGTGATGTCGGATACGGCATTGAAAATCGGCGATACCTCGCTGGTGACTTTTACCTTCAGTGAAGCGGTGACCGGCTTCACCAACGCCGACCTGACCATTGCCAACGGCACCCTGAGCGCGGTGAGCAGCAGTGACGGCGGTATTACCTGGACCGGGACGTTCACCCCGAGCGCCAGCATCACCGACACGACTAACCTTATCTCTCTGGACAACACCGGTATTGCCGACCTGGCCGGTAACGCCGGCACCGGCACCACCGATTCGGTCAATTATGTGATCGATACGGTGCGGCCGACCGCGACCATTGTTGTGGCCGACACCAACCTGGCGGCGGGAGAAACCTCGCTGGTGACCATTACCTTCAGCGAAGCGGTCAGTGGCTTCACCACGGCCGACCTGACGGTGGCCAACGGCACCCTGACCGGCCTGAGCAGCAGCGACGGCGGCGTCACCTGGACCGCCACGCTCACGCCAACCACCAACATCACCGACACCACCAACCTGGTCACCCTGGACAACACCGGGGTCGTCGATCTGGCCGGCAACGCCGGCAGCGGCACCACCAACTCCAACAACTATGCGATCGACACCGCGCGGCCGACAGCGACCATCGTGGTGGCCGACAACAACCTGAAAATCGGCGAAACCTCGCTGGTGACCATCACCTTCAGCGAAGCGGTGACCGGTTTCACCAACGCCGACCTGACCATTGCCAACGGCACCTTGACGGCGGTCAGCAGCAGCGACGGCGGTATCACCTGGACGGCAACCTTCACGCCGACCGCCAGCATCACCGACGCGACCAACCTGATTACCCTGAACAACACCGGCATCGCTGACCTGAACGGCAACGCCGGCAGCGGCACGACCGATTCGAACAATTACGCCATCGATACCGTGCGCCCGACCGCGACCATCGCCTTGTCCGATAACGCGTTGAAAATCGGCGAAACCTCGGTTGTGACCATCACCTTCAGCGAAGCGGTGACCGGTTTCACCAACGCCGACCTGACCATTGCCAACGGCACGTTGAGTGCGGTGAGCAGCAGCGACGGCGGTGTCACCTGGACGGCGACTTTCACGCCGACCAGCAACATCACCGATGCCACCAACGTCATCACCCTGGACCAGACCGGCGTCTCTGACCAGGCCGGCAACGCCGGCAGCGGAACTGTCGACTCCGGTAACTATGCCATCGACACCCAGCGTCCGACCGCGACCATTGTGGTTGCCGACAGCACCCTCACGGCCGGTGAAACGACGCTGGTGACCTTCACCTTCAGTGAAGCGGTGACCGGTTTCAGCAATGCCGACATCGTGGTTGCCAACGGCACCCTGACGGCGGTGAGCAGCGGCGACGGCGGCATCACCTGGACGGCGACGTTCACGCCGAACGTGGGCGTCAACGACGCCACCAACCTGATTGTCCTGAACAACACCGGCATCGCCGACCTCGCCGGCAATACCGGCAGCGGCACCACCAGTTCGCCCAACTACACCATCGACACCGTGGCGCCGACCGCGACCATCATCGTGTCCGACTCCAGCCTGAAAATCGGCGAAACCTCGCTGGTGACCATCACCTTCAGTGAAGCGGTGACCGGTTTCACCAACGCCGACCTGACCATCGCCAACGGCACGTTGTCGGCAGTCAGCAGCAGCGACGGCGGCATTACCTGGACGGCGACCTTCACCCCGACCAGCAACGTCACCGACGCCACCAACCTGATCACCCTCGACAACAGTGGTGTGCAGAACCTGTCCGGCAACGCCGGCAGCGGCACCACCGATTCGAACAACTATTCGGTCGACACTCAGCGTCCGACTGCCACCATCGTGGTCGCCGACACCGCGCTGGGCGTCGGCCAGACCAGTCTGGTGACCATCACGTTCAGCGAAGCGGTGACCGGTTTCACCAATGCCGACCTGATCATCGCCAACGGCACGTTGAGCGCCGTGAGCAGCAGCGACGGCGGCATTACCTGGACCGCGACCTTCACCCCGGCGGCAGGGATTACCGACACCACCAACGTGATCACCCTGGACAACACCGGCATCGCCGACCTCGCGGGCAACGCCGGCAGTGGCACCACCGATTCCAACAACTATGCCGTCGACAGCCAGCGCCCGACCGCCACCATCGTGCTCTCCGACAGCAGCCTGAGTGCCGGAGAAACCTCGCTGGTCACCATTACTTTCAGCGAAGCGGTGACCGGTTTTGACAATTCCGACCTGAGCGTCGCCAACGGCACCTTGAGCAACGTCACGTCCAGCGACGGCGGCATCACCTGGACGGCGACGTTCACGCCGAACGTGGGCGTCAACGACGCCACCAACCTGATTGTCCTGAACAACACCGGCATCGCCGACCTCGCCGGCAATACCGGCAGCGGCACCACCAGTTCGCCCAACTACACCATCGACACCGTGCTGCCGACCGCGACCATCATCGTGTCCGACTCCAGCCTGAAAATCGGCGAAACCTCGCTGGTGACCATCACCTTCAGTGAAGCGGTGACCGGTTTCACCAACGCCGATCTGACCATCGCCAACGGTACGTTGTCGGCAGTCAGCAGCAGCGACGGCGGCATTACCTGGACGGCGACCTTCACCCCGACCAGCAACGTCACCGACGCCACCAACCTGATCACGCTGGACAACTCCGGCGTGCAGAATCTGTCCGGCAACGCCGGCAGCGGCACCACCGATTCGAACAACTATTCGGTCGACACTCAGCGTCCGACTGCCACCATCGTGGTCGCCGACACCGCGCTTGGCGTCGGCCAGACCAGTCTGGTGACCATCACGTTCAGCGAAGCGGTAACCGGTTTCACCAACGCCGACCTGATCATCGCCAACGGCACGCTGAGCGCCGTGAGCAGCAGCGACGGCGGCATTACCTGGACCGCGACCTTCACCCCGGCGGCAGGGATTACCGACACCACCAACGTGATCACCCTGGACAACACCGGCATCGCCGACCTCGCGGGCAATGCCGGCAGCGGCACCACCGATTCCAACAACTATGCCGTCGACAGTCAGCGTCCGACGGCGACCATTGTCATGAGTGACAGTGATCTGCGCCCTGGCGAAACCGCCCAGGTGACCATCACTTTCAGCGAGGCGGTGACCGGTTTCGACAACTCGGACCTGAGCGTGGCCAACGGCACCCTGAGCAACGTTTCGTCGAGCGACGGCGGCATCACCTGGACGGCCACCTTCACGCCGAACATCGGCGTTACCGACCTGACCAATCTGATCGTCCTGAACAACACCGGCATCACCGACCTGGCCGGCAACACCGGCAGCGGTACCACCAGCTCGGCCAATTACCAGGTGCAGACCGAAGTGCCGACCGCGACCATTGTCATTGCCGACACTGCGCTCAAGGCCGGAGAAACCTCGCTGGTGACCATCACTTTCAACGAAGCGGTCAGCGGTTTCGACAACAGCGACCTGACCATCGCCAACGGCACGCTGAGCAACGTCAGCAGCAGCGACGGTGGCATCACCTGGACCGCGACGTTCACGCCGACCAACAACATTACCGACAGCAGCAACCTGATCACCCTGAACAACGCCGGGGTGGCCAACCTGTCGGGCAACAGTGGCGTCGGCACCACCGATTCCAACAACTTCGCCATCGACACCGCGCTGCCGACCGCCACCATCGTGGTTGCCGACAACCGCCTGGGCATCGGTGAAACCACCACGGTGACCATCACCTTCAGCGAAGCGGTGAGCGGGTTCGACCTGTCGGACATCAGCGTCGCCAACGGTTCGCTCTCGAACCTGACCAGCAGCGACGGTGGCGTGACCTGGACGGCGACTTTCACGCCGACAGCCAACGTCAACGACCCGACCAACCTGATTCTGATCGACACTGCCGGCGTCCAGGATCTGGCCGGCAATGCCGGGGCGAGCATTGCCATCTCCAACAACTACCTCCTCGATGCGACCCGGCCGACGGTGAGCATTGTGGTCGCCAATCCGCATCTGGGCATCGGCCAGACCACCACGGTGACCTTCACGTTCAGCGAGGCGGTGAGCAATTTCGACCTGTCCGACCTGAGTGTGACCAACGGTGACCTGAGCAACCTGACCAGCAGCGACGGCGGCAAGACCTGGACCGCGACCTTCACGCCGACCGCGAATGTCACCGACCCGAGCAACTTCATTGCCCTGGACACCAGCAACGTCACCGACCAGGCGGGCAACGCCGGCAGCACGGTGGCGGTGTCGAACAACTACACCCTCGACAGTGAACGGCCGACCGCTACGGTAGTGGTTGCCAATCCGAACCTGGGCGTCGGCCAGACGTCGCAGGTGTTCATTACCTTCAATGAAGCGGTGACCGGTTTCGATCTGTCGGACCTCAGCGTGGCCAACGGTACCTTGTCCAACCTCAGCAGCAACGACGGCGGCAAGACCTGGACCGCGACCCTGACGCCAAACGCCAACGTCAGCAGCGCCAGCAATGCGATCAGCGTCAACCGTGCCGGGGTCAGCGATCTGTCGGGCAACAGCGGCAGCGGGATCAGTCAGTCCGGCAACTATGTGATCAACACGGTGCCGGCCGTGCCACCGACGTCTCCTCTGGTGGTGACGCCGGATCCGCAGTTTCGCAGCAGCGATCCGGTCGTGGCACCGCCACCGCCCAACGTACCGCTGCAACCGGTGGTCTTCACGACGCCTGTCGGGAATCTCGGTTCACCGCTGACCTTCCCGCCGCTGTTCGAGCAGCGGGTCATCGGCAACGGTATCCGTCCATTGGGCGACATCTTCATCAACCACGGTGCCTTGAGCCCGAGTTTCATTGCCCAGGTGTTCACCAGCAGTGACAGCGGCGGCGACGGTTCGGGCCACGGCTTCCTCGGCTTTGGCGGGGGAGATGGGGGCGTGTTCGGTATCAGCACCCTTTCCAGCCTGTTCAACCAGAACAGCGAGACAGAGCGGGATTCACTGAACGCCTTCGACAGTCACTCGATCAAGGGCGGCGACATTACCCAAGGCCTGCGCGGTGTGTTCGGCGCGCCGACCCTGGGCCAGCAACTGCAACAGATCAAGGACAGCGAGCAGCACCGGGTGGATAACCTGGCCGCGGCGCTGCAACAGGTCGGCATCAGCGAAATACCGGCCTGACAAACCAGAACAATCCAACAATATGTGGGACCTAGGGGCGATCCAGGGATGAAGAAAAGTCAGAAGTTGTTCGGCGCCAGCCTGCTGGCGCTGGCGATCAGCGGATGTGCAGTCACCAGTGAACCGATCGAACGCAGTGTCAGTGAGCAACGGGCCCGAGCCGACCTGCAAACCATGTACAAGGGCCAGGAACCGTTGCGCGGTCCGTTGACCCTGCACCAGGCCATGGCCCGCGCGGTGAAATACAACCTCGAAGGTCGCTTGAAGATCATGGAGGAAGCGCTGGCCAAGCGGCAGCTCGATCTCGCCAGTTTTGACATGCTGCCGCGCATGGCGCTGGACGCCGGTTACGTCGGACGCAACAACGTCAGCGCCTCCAGCAGCCAGAGTGTGCGCACCGGCACTCAGTCTCTGGAACCGTCGACCTCCCAGGACCGCGACCGCAACGTCGCCGACCTGACCATGGTCTGGAACGTTCTCGACTTCGGCGTCAGCTACATCAACGCCAAGCAACAGGGCGACCAGCGCTTGATCGTCCAGGAGCGTCGTCGCAAGGTGATCAACACCATCGTCCAGGACGTGCGTTCAGCCTATTGGCGGGCAATGGCAGCCGAGCGTCTGCTCAAGCAGATCGACAGCCTGATGGCACGGGTCGACGCTGCCCGACGCAACAGTGAAAGCATGAGCGAGCAGCGCATCGGCGATCCGGTGCAGTCCCTCGGATACCAGCGTTCACTGATCGAAGCCACCCGGCAGCTGGAAGAGCAGCGCCGCGCGTTGTCGCTGGCGAAAACCGAACTGGCGACCCTGATCAACCTGCCGATGGGCACCAACCTGACGCTGGCCACCGACGACGGTTATCAGATCCCGGAACTCAAGGTCGATATCGCCAAACTGGAACAGGAAGCCCTGACCAGTCGCCCGGAACTGCGCGAGCAGGATTACCAGACCCGGATCAGCGCTGCCGAAACCCGCAAAGCCATGCTGCGCATGCTCCCGGGCCTGGAGTTCTCCGCCGGCGGGCACTACGACAGCAACTCGTTCCTGGTGAACGACCGCTGGGCCGACTATGGCGTGAAAGTGACCTGGAACCTGTTCAACGTGATCTCCGCTCCGGCGGCCATCGATGTGGCCAAGGCCGGTGAAGAAGTCGCCACCGCACGGCGTCAGGCGATGTCGATTGCAGTGCTGGCGCAATTGTACGTGGCCAACGCCAACTATCAGGAAGCGCTGCGCCAGTTCAAGACCAACCAGCAACTGTCGGACATCGACGGGCAAATTGTCGGTCAGTTGCGCAACCGTCATCAGGCGGCAGGCATCGGCGAGCTGGATTTGATCCAGGGCGAACTGAACAACCTGCAAGCGGACTTGCGCCGTGACCTGTCCTACGCCGACCTGCGCAATGCCTATGGCCAGATCTTCGCCAGTGCCGGCCTCGATCCGTTGCCGGATCAGGTGCAGTCGACTGAAGTGCAGTCGATCGCCACGGCGCTGGCCAACCGCGAAGCGGCGTGGGCGTCGGGGGATATTTCGGTGCCGGCGGCCCGTGCCGCTGCCAAGTGAGTGATGAGTCGGCCAGCGTACTCGCGCCTGCCGGTCTCTGTGGATTTGCCGTTGCTGTTGCAGGCCTTGGCGGCGATCGAGGACACAGACTGGCACGGCCATTTCAACACCGCGTATTTCAGCGGTGACTGGAGCGGTGTGGCGCTGATTTGCGCTGCCGATGCCTTGACCGAGTTGTCACCCGGTACCGCCGAACCGGTGCCGCGCCGCCCCTGGTTGAATGACCGCCGCTGGCAACAGGCGTTGCGCGACCTGCCGTTGGAGATCGTCAGTGCCCGGCTGCTGCGATTGGGGCCGGGTGGGCAGATCCATGAGCATCGCGATTACGATCTTGAGGGTGAGAACGCCGATATGCGACTGCACATTCCGCTGCTCAGTCCGCCTGCGGTGGACTTCTGGCTCGATGGCCTGCGCATGCCGATGATGGAAGGCGAGTGCTGGTTTCTCGATCTTGCGCGACCGCACCGGGTTGACAATCGGGACAGTACGGCACGCATTCATCTGGTCCTCGATTGCCGACCCGGCGCCTGGCTGGAGCAGATGATGACCGACGGTTTGCCAAGCACACCGCGGCCGGATGCCGAAGACTCGGCGCTGCAGCGATTTCAGCGTCTGCTGGCCGTGGATCGGTCGTTGTCGGCGACCTTGCAGGCGCTACGTGATCCCGAAGCGTTCATCAGCCGAACCCTGGCGTTGGCCGCCGAGCGCGGCTTGTCATTCTCCCGGGAAGAACTGCAGGCGGCGATGCGCAACGGGCGCCGCTCGTGGAACGAACAATGGCGAGCCTGAATTTCGACGGCTGGCTGCCGATTCGCATCTGGAAAGAGGGCGGGCAATGGCTGGTCGACTGGTGCTGGTTCGGTGACACGCCGCTGCACCAGCCGTTTTTTCGCGAGGCGGTGGAGCAGGCGCTGCAGTTGCCGTTCAATCAGGCGTTTCGCCGGCAGACGTCCTTGTCGGCGCTTGCCGATTGGCAAGCACTCAGCCCGGGCCTGTCACCGAGCGCTTTCATCCTGCACGCTTCGCGCTGTGGTTCGACGCTGATCAGTCAGATGGTGGCGCAGCTCGCCGATCACATCGTGATTTCCGAGGCGCCCCCCCTGGATGCCTTGCTGCGCAGCGATCTGCCGGCCGCTGAACGTCGTGCGGCCATCGCCGGGTTGCTCTCGGCCTACGGTCAGCGCCGGCGCGGGATGGAGCAGAGACTGGTGATCAAGCTCGATGCCTGGAACATCGGCGAATGGCCGTTATTGCACGACTGTTTTCCCGACACGCCGTGGCTGTTTGTCTACCGCGATCCGCTGGAGATCGCCGTTTCACATCTGCGTCGCCCAGGCATGCACATGGTGCCCGACCTGCTCGGCGCGTGCGTGCTGGACGACGACCTGCCATTCAAAGGAAGCGAGGATTTTATCGCCCGGCGACTGGGACGGCTGCTGGACGCGGCGTGTTTGCACTGCGCTGATTTCGACGGGCTGGCGGTGAATTACAACGAGTTGCCTGAGGCGATGACAGGACGGTTGGCGAGGTTCTTTCAACTCAATGCCGAGCAGTGTGAGCAGGCGCTGACGGCTTCTGCGCAGCATGCGAAACAGCCGTCACAGGCGTTTGTCGCCGATGGCGAAAGCAAACGCCTTGAGGCTTCCACTCTGTTGCGCACGCAAGTGGAACGTTGTGCGCGGGCGCCCTATGACGCACTGGAGCGCTTGCGCAGGCTCACGATTTTGCCGACAGATCCGCCATTCCCTTGAGCAACTCGATCGGCAACGGAAAGACGATGGTCGAGCTCTTGTCACCGGCAATCGAACTCAGGGTCTGCATGTAGCGCAATTGCATGGCGCCGGGCTGGCGGCCGAGCATTTCGGCGGCCTGCATGAGTTTTTCCGAGGCCTGCAGTTCGCCTTCGGCGTGGATCACCTTGGCGCGCCGTTCCCGTTCCGCTTCAGCCTGTCTGGCGATGGCGCGCACCATCGATTCGTTGAGGTCGACATGCTTGATCTCGACATTGGCCACCTTGATGCCCCAGGCGTCGGTCTGGGCATCGAGCACTTGCTGGATGTCGATGTTCAACTGTTCGCGCTCGGCCAGCAGTTCGTCCAGTTCATGTTTGCCGAGTACCGCGCGCAGGGTGGTCTGGGCCAGTTGACTGGTGGCGGTCAGGAAGTCTTCGACCTGGATGATCGCTTTCTGCGGGTCGAGCACGCGGAAGTACAGCACCGCGTTGACCTTGACCGAGACGTTGTCGCGGGTGATCACGTCTTGGGGCGGCACGTCGAGGACGATGGTGCGCAGATCCACCCGGACCATTTGCTGCACCACCGGAATCAACAGGATCAACCCCGGCCCCTTGACCTGCCAGAAGCGCCCGAGCTGGAACACCACGCCGCGTTCGTATTCACGCAGGATGCGGAACGTCGAGCCCGCCAGGGCAATGAGCAACAGCAGCAGCGCGACAAAACCGATTTGCAGACCCATGATCACTCTCCGAGCGGTGCCGCGTCAGTCGCGGCCACTTGCAGCAACAAGCCCTTGCGCCCGACTACCCGCACCGGTTGCCCGGCGTGCAGCGGCGTGGCACTCGACACTTGCCAGCGTTCTCCTTGCAATTGCACCCAGCCGTTGCGGGTGTCGCGCGACTCCACCATGGTCACGGCCGTCACGCTGCCGACCAGGCCGGCGTCGCCGCTGACCGGGTGTCGCGGCCGGGTCTTCAGGGCACGAACCAGCAACGCGATCAGCAGCAGTGCGCTGACCAGTCCGAGGCCGATCATCATTGGCACCGGCAGTTCGGCATTGCTCAGAATCAGCGCGCCGATCACGAACATGACAATCCCGGCAAGGCCGATCACGCCGTAATTGGGCAGCAGGCCTTCGGCGATCAGCAAGGTGATGCCCAGGGTGATCAGCCACAGGCCGATCGGGCTTTCGGCCGCAAGTGAGGTGTCCGCCGCCAGGGCCGATCCGCTCAGCAGCATCAGGGCGAACGCACAGCATCGGGTGTTCACGCGACCCTCCGGGAGAGTCATGGGGTTCTCTTATCAGTCTAGTAGAGCCTGCGGCTGGATGAATTTTGATCATTGCGCGGCCTCGCCAGTGGGCGGATTTACCTTCGTTCGCGGCTTGCCGGACTAGACTTTCCAGAACAGGAACAACGTTCATCATCGCTCGCCGCGCAGCGTCGGCGGGCAACGAGGTGCATCATGCGTATGGCAAGAAAAGTGCAAAGCAGCCTGACCCGGGCGCAATGCCAATACGACGTCGTTTCCCATCCGCACTCGAGCAGCAGCCTGGAAACGGCGCGGGTTTCGGGGATCCCGGCGGAGCGGGTGGCCAAATCGGTGATCCTCGACGATCACCACGGGCATTACCTGATGGCCGTGCTGCCAGCCAGCCGCCATCTGGACCTGAGCAAGGTGCGCACCAGCGGCGAGTGGCAGATCACCCGCGAAAGCACGCTCGCTCACCTGTTCGATGACTGCGAACGCGGTGCGGTGCCGCCACTGGGCGATTCCTATGGCCTGGACATGGTCATCGACCCGCTCGTGACCCGGCAGAAAGACATCTACCTGGAGGCCGGCAACCACAACAATCTGCTGCACATGAGCATGCCCGAGTTTCTGAAAATGGTGCCGCATGCGCAGGTGCGGGAGTTGAGTCAGTAGGTTTGCGGCGTTTTTGACGACGCTAATCGCGAGCAGGCTCGCTCCCACAGGTCCTGCGCTGAGCCTGTGGGAGCGAGCCTGCTCGCGAAATTCTTGCATCCACTGAATCTTCAAAGGACCAGAACAATGGAAAACCCGACGCACAGCCTCCCGTCCCTGTTCAAACAACTGGGCCTGGACAACGACCCGGTCAGCATCGATCAGTTCATCGCCGCCCACTCCCCGCTCAAACCCGAACTGCACCTGTGCGATGCGTTCTTCTGGAGCAAGAGCCAGGCGGATTTCCTGCGCGACGAGATTCTCGATGATGCGGATTGGGCGGAGGTGGTGGATCAGCTGGATGTGATGTTGAGGAAAGGGCGGGCGGGATAAAGACAAGACCTAGTCCTTGGCAGTCATAGCTCTCAAGGAAGAGAACGTCGCTTCAACTTCAAGATTGGATAAACCGATTCCGCAGGCCATTGATTCACGAGCGATTCTTACTTTTTGCTCTAAAAATGCCGCGTACGCAGATGTGTCGGGCAGACGTTCAATCGGATGTTGTCCGGAATTCGGGTTCTCGGGCGTGAATTGCGTCGTCATGGTTCAGTGCTCTCGGATGTCGGTGTCGGCGCAGTTTCAGCGAGGAACATTTCTTGTGCTGAAAGCAATTTGTTTCAAAACTTGACTGAATTTCCCCTCAAATGCCATATTGATAGTTAGCAAACTAACAGTGTGTGCATTCCCTCGTGCCGAATAACCTCGACGCTCTCCAGATGAACATCAGCAGTGCCATGGTGGTGGCCGCCAGGCATTGGCGGAAGATCTGCCAGACCACGCTGGTCAACTATGGAATTTCCGAAGCCTGCGCCGTCCCGTTGTTGATGATCGGGCGGCTGGGCGAGGGTGTGCGGCAGGTACAGGTGGCGCAGGCGGCGGGGATGGAGTCGCCGTCGCTGGTGCGTCTGCTCGATCAGTTGTGTCACGCCGGTTTTGTCTGCCGCACCGAAGATGCGCAGGACCGTCGCGCCAAATGCCTGAGCCTGACCGACACCGGCCGTGAGCTGGTGCAAGCGGTGGAGGCGCAACTGGTGCGCCTGCGTCATGAAGTGCTCGAAGGCATCGACCAGCGCGATCTGGAGGCTACGCTTCGGGTACTGAGAGCTTTTGAGGCGGCCACTCCGCCAACGGTGATCAATCCGTGAACGGGTTCTTTTCCGGCATGCCCCCAGCGCGGGACTGGTTCTACGGGATCCGCACGTTCGCGGCCTCGATGATCGCGCTGTACATCGCCCTGCTCATGCAGATGCCGCGTCCGTACTGGGCGATGGCCACGGTGTACATCGTTTCCAGCCCGTTCCTCGGTCCGACCAGTTCCAAGGCGCTGTATCGCGCCATCGGCACGTTTCTCGGTGCAGCGGCGGCGGTGCTGTTCGTGCCGATGTTCGTTCAGAGCCCTTATGTGCTGGTGGTGGTCATTGCGTTATGGACCGGGATTCTGCTGTTTCTGTCCCTGCATCTGCGGACCGCCAACAATTACGCGCTGATGCTGGCCGGCTACACCTTGCCGTTGATCGCCCTGCCGGTGGTGGATAACCCGCTGGCGGTGTGGGACGTGGCCGAATCGCGAACTGAAGAGATCTTTCTCGGTATCGCCGTGGCGGCGGTGGTCGGTGCGATGTTCTGGCCACGACGCCTGGCACCGGTGTTCAACGACGCCGTGGGCAAATGGTTCGCCGACGCCACGACCTACAGCCTGAAATTCCTCAGCCGCGACGTAAATCCCGAAGAAGTCACCGCCCTGCGCATGGCCATGGTCGGCAGTTTCAACAGCCTGGAGTTGATGATCGGCCAGTTGCCGCACGAAGGTGCGCGGCCGCAGACGGTGCGCAACACCAAGGAACTGCGCGGGCGGATGATCCACCTGCTGCCGGTGATCGATGCCCTGGAAGATTCGCTTTACGCCCTCGAACGACGCACGCCGGAACTGGTGGAAAAATTCGCGCCGCTGCTCACCGCCACCCGCGAATGGCTAGGCCACAAAGACGCCGACCTCGAGCGCTGGCAAACCCTGCGGGAACAGCTCGAAGCGTTGCAACCGAGCGCCGAAGCCCTCGAAGATCGCAAACAGTTGCTGTTTTCCAACGCGCTGTACCGTCTCGGCGAATTCATCGATCTGTGGCAGGACTGTCGCAGTCTGCAGGGCGCGATCCTGTGCGAACGGCAGGACAGCTGGCGCGCGGTCTATCGTCACTGGCGCCTCGGCCGCCTGACGCCATTCCTCGACCGTGGGCTGATGCTGTATTCGGTGGCCTCGACCATTCTGGCGATCATCGTCGCCTCGGTACTGTGGATCCTGCTGGGGTGGACCGACGGCGGCAGCGCGGTGATTCTGGCGGCGGTGTCGTGCAGTTTCTTCGCCTCGATGGACGACCCGGCGCCACAGATCTACCGGTTCTTTTTCTGGACCGGGATGTCAGTGCTGTTTGCCAGCCTGTACCTGTTTCTGGTGCTGCCGAACTTGCATGACTTTCCGATGCTGGTGCTGGCATTTGCGGTGCCGTTCATCTGTGTCGGCACCCTGACGGTCCAGCCACGGTTTTTCCTCGGCATGCTGCTGACGCTGGTCAACACCTCGTCGTTCATCAGCATTTCGGGTGCTTACGACGCGGATTTCTTTGCATTCGCCAATTCCAACCTGGCGGGCCCGATGGGGCTGTTGTTCGCGTTTATCTGGACCCTGATCGCCCGGCCGTTCGGCGCCGAGCTGGCGGCCAAGCGCCTGACCCGTTTCAGCTGGAAAGACATCGTCAGCATGACCGAACCGGCCACCCTCGCCGAACACCGGCATCTGGGTGTGCAACTGCTCGACCGCCTGATGCAGCACCTGCCGCGTCTGGCGCTGACCGGCCAGGACACTGGCATCGCCATGCGCGAAGTGCGCGTGGGGCTGAACCTGCTCGATCTGCTCGCCTATACGCCGCGAGTGACGGGCGCGCCGAACGCGTTACTCAAGCAAGTGGTGTCCGAGGTCGGCGAGTATTTCCGTGCCTGCCTCAAGGCCGGTGAACGCTTGCCGGCGCCAAGCGCCTTGTTGATGACCATGGATCGCACCCGCCGTGCGCTCAATGGCCACTGCGAGGAAGAAACCCGACTCAACCTGTTGCACGCCTTGAGCGGTTTGCGCCTGGCGCTGTTGCCCGGCGTGGAATTCGTCTCCAGTGCCGAGCCCGAAGAACCGCTGCCCGAAGGAGCGCCCCTATGATCGGTGATCTGGACATCAGCGGCATTTTCCTGCCGACCCTGCTGGTGTTGATGGGCATCACTTATGTGTTGTTTGTGTTGGTACACGGCGTGCTCACACGCCTGCATTTCTACCGTCTGGTCTGGCACCGGGCATTGTTCAACGTGGCTCTCTACGCCGTGATGCTGTACGGCGTGGATTCACTCAGTCGATACCTGATGACATGAAAAAACCGTTTCTGACCCTCGGTCGCGTCGTCCTGACGCTGCTGATCGTGACTTTCGCCGTCGTCGTGGTCTGGCGCATGGTGATGTATTACATGTTCGCGCCCTGGACCCGCGACGGCCACATTCGCGCCGACATCGTGCAGATCGCCCCGGACGTGTCCGGGCTGATCCAGCAGGTCGAAGTGAAGGACAACCAGTTGGTGAAACGCGGCCAGGTGCTGTTCAGCATCGACCAGGACCGTTTCAAACTGGCATTGCGCCAAGCCAAGGCAGCCGTTGCCGACCGTGAAGAAACCCTCGCCCAGGCCCAGCGTGAAGCCAAGCGTAACCGTGGATTGGGCAATCTGGTGCCGGCCGAACAGCTGGAAGAAAGCCTGTCGAAAGTGGCCCGCGCGCAATCGGCACTGGCCGAAGCGCTGGTGACGGTGGACAGCGCCCAGCTCAACCTCGATCGCTCGGTGATCCGCAGCCCGGTGGACGGCTACGTCAACGACCGTGCGCCGCGCTCGCAGGAATTCGTCACCGCCGGGCGTCCGGTGTTGTCGGTGGTGGACAGCAATTCGTTCCACATCGACGGCTATTTCGAAGAGACCAAACTCGACGGCATCCACATCGGTCAGTCGGTGGATATCCGCGTGATCGGCGACCGCGCCCGCTTGCGCGGGCATGTCGAAAGCATCGTCGCCGGTATCGAAGACCGTGACCGTTCGAGCGGCAGCAACCTGTTGCCCAACGTCAACCCGGCCTTCAGCTGGGTGCGTCTGGCGCAGCGGATTCCGGTGCGCATCGCCTTCGACGATGTGCCGGAAGACTTCCGCATGATTGCCGGGCGTACCGCCACGGTCTCGATCATCGACGATCAGCAGGAGCCCGCGAAATGAGCAGGGCCCTGATGATCGCCGGTCTGGGCGTGATGTTGTCGGCCTGTTCCATGGTCGGGCCGGACTATCACCTGCCGAGTGATGCGGCGATTCAGCGCAAGGATTTCCAGGGCGATCTGGCGGTGGCCGGCAAACCTGTGGTCTCCACTCCCGTGCCGGCGGACTGGTGGCGGTTGTATCGCGATCCGCGTCTGGATCAACTGGTGCAGCAGGCCATGGCCTCCAACACCGATCTGCGGGTGGCGGCGGCGAACTTGTCGCGGGCCCGTGCCCAGGTCGATGAAGCCGAGGCGGCCGGCGGCTGGAGCGGTGGCGTGAAAATGGGTGCCCAGCGCTTGCAGGAATCCGGTCAGGCATTTCTGCTGCCGGAGAAAGTCCCGGTGGCCAACGTCGCCGACATCGGCATCAGCGCGTCTTACCAGTTCGACCTGTGGGGCGTCCTGCAGCGCGGGATCGAAGCGGCGAAAGCCAACGCCGACGCGACCCAGGCCGCTGCCGACACCGCACGCATCACCTTGGTGGCAGACGTGGTTCGGGCCTACACCCAGGTCTGCGCAGCCAACGAAGAACGGGAAATCGCCCAGCATTCCCTCGACCTGCAATCCCAGAGCACCACGCTGATTCAGCGCCTGCGTGATGCCGGACGCGGGGACGAAACCCAGGTCACCCGCTCGCAGACTCAATTCAAGTCCCTGCGCGCCGACCTGCCGCGCTATGAAGCGGCGCGTCAGGCCGGGTTGTTCCGTCTGTCGATGCTGCTGGCCAAACCGGTCGATCAATTGCCGGCCGGCACGGCGACCTGTGCTGAATTGCCGAAAATCGCCCAACTGGTGCCGGTCGGTGATGGCGTCGCGCTGCTCAAACGACGGCCGGATATCCGCCAGGCCGAACGTCGTTTGGCAGCTGCGACCGCCGGGATCGGCATTGCCACCGGCGAGCTGTACCCGGACATCAGCATCGGCGCGACCATCGGCACCGTCGGCATTGTTTCCGACCTTGGTGACCCCTCGACCAACCGCTGGGGCTTTGGCCCGTCGCTGAGCTGGAAGGTGCCGACCAACGGCGCCCGGGCGCGTATCCGCGAGGCCGAAGCTTCGACCCAGGGCGCCTTGGCGCATTTCGACGGGGTGGTGCTCAACGCCATCCGCGAAACCCAGACCGGTCTGGCTCAATACACCGCGCTGCTGCAACGCCGCGACGCCCTGGCCGATGCCGAGCAGTCGGCGAAGCTGGCGGCTGACCAGACTCACCGCTTCTTCCAGGCGGGCCGCGAGTCGTTCCTCGCCGACCTGCAAGCCACTCGCACCTACACCGACGTCACTGCGCAACTGGCCGCCGCCAACACTCAGGTTGCCATGAGCCAGATCGATTTGTTCCTCGCCCTCGGCGGTGGCTGGGAAAGCGGACGAACGCAAGCCTCGAGCGCCAGCAAACCCTGAGGCCGTTGCTATGCTTTGAAGTATTGAAAGGGCGCCCCGAACCAGGCGCCTTTTCAGTGCACATTGCTAGCGCAGGTCTAGGGGAAACCAATAATGAAAAACCCTTACGCTCTCGGCTTCTGGTGCGCCCTGGTCGCACTGGTGCTGCTGTCGGCCACCTATTTCTACGGCATCATGCTGGCTCATCAGATCGACAAGGCGATGGTCTTCCTCGACAGCGCGACCGCGCTGATCGCGGTGATGGCGATCGTGGTGGTGGCCTGGGCATCGGTCCAGGTGCAGCGGCTCAAGAAACGCCAGCTTCAGCAAAGCAAGACGCTGCTGCTGATCTGGGACACCAAAGTCGCACTGCGCAAAGTCGAAACCGTGTTCGACCGCTACTTTTGGGGCAGCTACTGGCAACCGGGACGCACTTTCGCCGAGGTCATGGGCGAACTCACCGGCACTCCGCTGGAAAAAAGCCTCGAAGCCCTGAAAAAACAATGCCTGGCTCTGGACAAACAAGTCGCCGATGACGGCTGGCACTGGTTGAACAATGCCCGTGAATTGTCCGATGTCGCGACCGCCATGGCCCGCGAGCGCTATCAGCTGGATTTCTGCGACCCACGCGGCGACGGGCCGGGCGGGGCGGTGATCGACCGGGATTTCGAGGTGCTGGTGTACACCTGGACCGCACGCCTGAAAAGCTTCGATCATCAGCTCGATGAGATCGAGCTGCAGTATTCCTGACCTCCCAAAAGATCGCCGAACCCGGCGATCTTTTTGTTTGTCCATGTCCCGTGGACACTCTTTAACCTTTAAACATTGGGCCGCCCCGCGCTGCCAGTGCTAATCTCCACCGCTAAATTCAGCGGAGTCGCGCCACGGCCCGGTCACGGGTTCACGGAAGACGACCACACCTTCAGCCACGGAAATCGATCAGGTCATTCATGAATAAATCAGCAGGCGTGCTTCTCGGAATTGTTGTTGCGATCGGCGCCATTAGCGTCGGCGGGGCCTGGTACACCGGCACCAAAATCGAAGGCGTACTGAACAATGCCGTCGCCAATGCCAACAGCGAGTTGCAGACCGCCATGGCCGGCTCCAACGGCAGTGCGTCGCTGGAACTGGTGTCGCTGGAACGCAACACCTTCAGCAGCACCGCGCACTATCGCCTCAAGGGTGAAGGCGAGATGTTCGGCGAAGCGCCGGTCGAGCTGCTGTTCGTCGACCATATCGAGCACGGCCCGCTGCCGTTCTCGCGTCTGGTCTCGCTGAAATGGCTGCCGGTCATGGCCACCAGTCACTATGAGCTGGAAAAGACCCCGATCACCGAGAAATGGTTCGCCGCCACCAAGGGCGCTGCGCCACTCAAAGGTGTGGTCAACATCGGCTATGACCAGTCCACCACTGGCAATATCGAACTGCTGCCGCTGGAAACCGCGCTGGACGACAAGTCGAGCCTGAAGTTTTCCGGCCTGAACATGGACATTTCCGCCAGTGCCCAGGCACAGAAGGTCAAGGCCAACGGCTACATGGACAGCCTGCACCTGACCACCGTGGCTGAAGACCAGGCGCCGGTGCAGATCGAACTCAATGGCCTGACCCTGGCCAGCAACCTCGCCAAGAGCAGCTATGGCTACTACACCGGCGAAAACACCCTGGAACTGACCAGCAGCAAGACTACCTTCGGCGCCAAGCAGTCCGTGCTGGGCGTGAAGAACTTCGAGATGAAGAACCTCACCGAAGAAAACGGCACGAACGCTTCCGGCCGTGCCGACTACAAAATCGGTGAAGTGACCCTCAACGACAAGAAAATCGGTTCGGCCAATCTGGCCATGAGCCTTAAAAACCTCGACATCCCGTCGGCTCTGTCGCTGATGCAGATCTACCAGACCAAGCTGCAGCCATACGAAAAAGCCGCTGCCGAAGCCTCCGCCGCCGGTCTGCCGGCACCGGAGCTGAACCTGACCGAAGCCGAGTCCACTCAGGTCAAGGCTGACCTGCAAAAACTGCTGGCGGCCGGGCCGCAACTGGCGCTGGAAGACCTGTCGCTGAAAACCGCCAACGGTGAAAGCCGTGCCAATCTGGTGCTCGACCTGACCAAGCCACAGTCGATGGACCTGCCGCCGGATCAACTGGGCAAGCAACTGATCGCCCTGCTTGACGTCAACGTGCTGGTGTCCAAGCCGATGCTGGTCGATCTGCTCAGCGTGCAGGCGCAACTCGATGGTCAGACCGATGCCAAAGCCATCGTCGACCAGGCCAGCGCCGGAGCCGACATGTTCGCCGGCATGGCCGTCGGTTCGCAGTTGGCGACCCTGGATGGCACCAACGTTGTCACCAAGCTGCATTACGCCGCCAATCAGGTGGAGTTCAACGGCCAGAAGATGACCGTCGAGCAGTTCGTCGGTTTCCTGATGAGCAAATTCGCTGGTGTCAACGTCAGCCAGGAACAGTAACCCCCTCGCTACACCTCAACGCCCGGCCTTTGCTCCCCGCAAACGCCGGGCGTTTTGCTGTCTGGAATCGGCGTGAGCGGCGTGAGCCAGCGTTTTCGGTCACGAATCTGAACAAATATTGTGTTCTGAATATTGATCTACGCTTGCGTGCAAGACTGCTTGGATAGCTTGGCCAGGTAAATCGACTTGGTCTCCGTTACGAATTGGGCAAGGGGGAGCATTGCTACCCGGCTGGCCATGTAAGGATGCTGACGAATGCCGCGTATTGATGTTCCTGTAATACATCGTGGTTTACGCCCTTTGTTTCGAGTCGCGCTTTGCACTCAGTTGCTCTGGCCGGTGCTCGCGTTGGCCGATACGGCCTACGATCAAATGGTGCTTGATGCCCGGGCAGGGCATTACACGCCCGCGCTGACCGCTTTGCGTCAGGTGCCGCCGGCCCAGGCCACTCCGGGACAGATCAGCGATCACCTGCAAATCGCCAGTTGGGCCGGGCTTGATGCCGAAGTGGTGCAAGTTTACGAGACCCAGGGGCGCGACCGCGCATTGCCGACCCAGGCCCTGACCGCCACCGCTCGCGCCTATCGCAATCTCAAGCGCTGGGATCAGGCCATCGAGGTCTACAACAAGGCCCTGGCGCAGGAACCGAACAACGCCGACCTGCAACTCGGTCTCGCGCTGACCCAGGCAGACTCTGGCAAACCCGATGAGGCCGTGACCCGTGCCAAGGCATTGGTTGCCGCCAAACCCGATGATCCTTCCCGCCGTCTCGCACTGGGCTATGCCCTGACCCGTGCTGGCAAGCAATATGATGCGTTGTTCGAATACGATCAGGCCTTCGCTCGCGCCGGCAGCAAACCGGAAGTCGCCCGTGAATACGTGGTCGCTCTGCAAAAGGCCCGTATGCCCGAGCCGGCGCTGCGCCTGGCCAATCAGCGGCCGGGGCTGATCGATCCGGTGACTCTGCGTCGTCTCGAAGGCGATCTGGCTGCCGAGCGGGTGCGCCTCGCCGAATTCGCCACCCGCAGCGAAAAAGAACGCTACGTGATCGCCGACCGCGCACTGGCCGACTACGACAAGCTGCTCGCCACCTGGACCCCGGATGCCGGCGCCCACGACGACGTGACCCGCTGGCGCATCGACCGCATGGGCGCGCTCAAGGCCCGTGCGCGTACGGCCGACGTCATTGCCGAATACCAGAAACTGCAAGGCGAAGGCGTGAAGATTCCGACCTACGCCCTGCGCTGGGTGGCTGCTTCGTATCTGGATCAGCGTCAGCCCGAGGTCTCCACTGACCTGTATCGTCAGGTGCTCTCGGCGCCGGACGCCGATGCCGGCGATCGCCTCGAAGACACCACCGCGCTGTATTACTCGTTGCTGGAAAGCGACCGTGTCGAGGAGGCGCGCAAGGTCGCCGAAGATCTGGCCAAAAACGAGAAACCGCGCGTCGAACTCAAGGGCTTGCCGATCGGTAACCCCAGCGACGACTGGATGGACGCGCAACTGCTCTCGGCTCAGGCTGCCGGCACCTACGGCGCGGACCTGCCCCATGGCGAGGATCGCTTGCAGACGCTGGTCGATCAGGCGCCGGGCAACGTCGGCCTGCGCCTGTCCCAGGCCGATCTTTACCTGGCGCGACAATGGCCGCGCCGCGCCGAGAGCCAGCTCAAGGAAGTCGAGAGCATGGTGCCCCGGGACATGGGACTGGAGGTGGCTCAGGCCCGAACCGCCATGACGCTTCAGGAATGGCGGCAGATGGATGCGCTGACCGACGACGTCGTGGAGCGCTTCCCGGACAACCGCCAGGTGCAGCGAGCGGCCCGCGAGCGTGAAGTGCATGACATGTCCGAATTACGCGTTGAAGCCTACGGCGGCAAGGCCAATGGCGGCAGCGGTGGCAATGCCGGCGCGGTCAGCGGCAGCCGGGACTTCGGTATCCAGAGCACGCTCTACAGTCCGCCGATCGATGAGGACTGGCGCGTGTTCGCCGGGGTCGGTTATGCCACCGGTGACTTCGCCGAAGGCACCGGCAACCACCGCTTCCAGCGTGTCGGTCTGGAGCGGCGCACCCGCGACATGACCCTTGAAGCTGAAGTCTCCAACCATTCCTACGGTTACGGCGACAAGCAGGGCGCCCGCCTGGCGATTGCCCGGGACATCAATGACAACTGGCAGTACGGCGGCAGCCTTGAATACCTGTCGGCGGAGACCCCGTTGCGGGCGCTCAACAGCGACATCAAGGCCAACGGCGGCAGCGGTTTCATCCGCTGGCGCGCGAATGAAAGCCGCGAGTGGAAACTGTCGGTCAGCCCGTCGCATTTCAGCGACGGCAACAACCGTGTCGAAGCCTTGCTGACCGGCCGCGAAGGCGTCTACAGCACCACCCACGTGCAGGTCGACGCCGGTCTGGAAGTCAGCACCAGTCATAACTCCAAATCCGAAGACGTGCCGTACTTCAACCCGAAGGCGGACTTCAGCGTGATGCCGACGGTCAACGTCAACCACGTGCTCTACCACCGCTACGAAACCTCCTGGAGCCAGCAATTCCAGGCCGGTGCGGGTACGTACAGCCAGCGTGATCACGGCACCGGCGGCATGGCGATGCTCGGCTACGGCCAGCGTTATGCCTGGAACGACGTATTCGAGGTGGGCGGTTTGTTCAGTGTGATCAACCGGCCCTACGACGGTGACCGGGAAACCGATCTGCGTCTGCTCGTCGACCTCACTTTCCGCTTCTAGAAGAGTTTGAAGATGCCTTTGATTTCGCGTTTCATCCTTCTGCTGGGAGTGCTGCTGGTCAGCGCCTGCGCCCAGCAAGCCCCGGCCTTCGCGCCGCCGTCCGAGCGTCCGCTGGCGGCCAATGAAAAGCCCTGGCCGAAAAACCACGTGCTGGGCATTGCCTACCACGACGTCGAAGACCGTGATCCCGATCAGGCCGTAGTGGCCGTGCGCACCGAGCGCATGATCGAGCAGCTGGCCTGGCTGCGGGAAAACAACTACAAGCCGGTGACGGTCGATCAGATCATGGCCGCGCGCAAGGGCGGGCCGGAACTGCCGCCCAAAGCGATCCTGCTCAGCTTCGACGACGGCTACGCGAGTTTCTACACCCGTGTGATGCCGGTGCTGCGCGCCTACAACTGGCATGCGCTGCTGGCGCCGGTCGGGGTCTGGATCGATACACCGCTGAATCAACCGGTGGATTTTGCCGGCGCCATGCGCCCGCGTTCCGACTTTCTGACCTGGGATCAGGTGCGAGAAATTTCGCAATCGGGCCTGGTGGAAATCGCCGCCCACACCGATGCCAGCCACAAAGGCATCCTCGCCAACCCGCAAGGCAACATGCAGCCGGCCGCCGCAACCCGTCGCTACGATCCGGTGACCAGGCGCTACGAATCCGAAGCGCAATTCCAGGCACGGATTCGCACTGACGTGGCCACCATCTCAGAGAAAATCCGCAAGGCCACCGGTAAAAAACCACGAATCTGGGTCTGGCCCTACGGGACGGCGGACGGTACTTCGCTGACCGTTGTCAGCGAGCAGGGCTACGAAATGGCCCTGACCCTCGACGACGGTCTCGATGCCCTCGACAACCTGATGAGCAGCCCACGTTTTCTCGTGGCCTCGGACCCGGATGGCGAGCATTTCGCCAACAGCATCGTGGCCGTGCAGTCGGATTTCGCCATGCGCGTGGTGCACGTGGATCTGGACAACGTCTATGACCCGGATCCGGCGCAGCAGGAGGTCAATCTCGGCAAGCTGATCCAGCGCATGTCCGACATGGGCGCCAACACGGTGTTCCTGCAAGCCTTCGCCGATCCGCAGGGTGATGGTCTGGTGCATTCGCTGTACTTCCCCAACCGTCATCTGCCGATGCGCGCCGACCTCTTCGACCGCGTCGCCTGGCAGCTGCGTACCCGGGCCCACGTGAAGGTGTTCGCCTGGATGCCGGTGCTGAGTTTTGCGCTGGATTCGACATTGCCGCGGGTCACGCGCTGGGATCCGAAGACCGGCACTACCGCTGTCGATCCGGATCAGTACAAGCGGCTGTCACCGTTCGACCCCGAGGTGCGGCGGATCATTGGTGAGATCTACGAAGACGTGGCGCGCCTGACCTCGGTGGACGGCATTCTCTACCACGATGACGCCGTGCTGTCGGACTTCGAGGACGCCAGTCCCGAGGCCTTGAAGGCTTATGCCGCCCACGGTCTGCCGGGCTCGATTGCCGCCCTGCGTGATGATCCGGCAGCTATGCAGCGCTGGACGCGATTCAAGAGCCGCTACCTGATCGACTTCACCAATGAACTGACCGCCAAGGTGCGGGCGATCCGTGGCCCGCAGGTGCTCACCGCGCGCAACATCTTCGCCGAGCCGATTCTCAATCCCGGGAGCGAAGCGTGGTTCGCGCAGAACCTCGACGACTTCCTTGTGAGCTACGACTGGACGGCGCCGATGGCCATGCCACTCATGGAAAAGCAGACCCCTGCGCAATCCGGCCCGTGGCTGGAAGAACTGGTGGCGAAAATCAAACAACGCCCCGGTGCGCTGGATCGCACGGTGTTCGAATTGCAGGCACGGGACTGGACGAAGAAGGATCAGGCCGACATCGACGGTGCGCAACTGGCCGACTGGATGGGCCGCCTCAAGCGTCAGGGCGCCACCAGTTTCGGTTACTACCCGGACAACTTCCTCGAGAACCTGCCGGACCTGAAAACCGTGCGGCCTGCGCTCTCCAACAAATGGAACCCATGACATGCTGGATAGACTGCTGGCCCTGCTGGTTCTGGCGATTGTCCTCGGCGTACCGCTGGGGCTGATCTTCCTGGTCACCGGGCAATTCCTGATGGACTTCGTGTTCTTCTACCCGCTGTTCATGTCCGGGTTGTGGATTTCCGGTGGCCTGTACTTCTGGCTGCACTGGGAACGGCACTGGCCTTGGAAAGACGACACCCTGCCGCCACCGCTGGAAGGCGAACCGCTGATTTCGATCCTGATCCCTTGCTACAACGAGGGCGACAACGCGGCCGACACCATTCACGCGGCGCTGGCGCAGCATTACCCGAACATCGAAGTCATCGCGATCAACGACGGTTCCAAGGACAACACCGCGCAAGTGCTGGATGCGCTGGCCAAGGAAGATCCACGGCTGCGCGTGCTGCACCTGGCGGAAAACCAGGGCAAGGCCGTGGCACTGCGCATGGGCGCCATCGCGGCGCGCAGCGAATATCTGGTGTGCATCGACGGTGATGCGTTGCTGGCGCCGAACACTGCCGCTTATCTCGTGGCACCGATGCTCGACAACGCACGACTGGGCGCGGTGACCGGCAACCCGCGGATCCGCACCCGTTCGACCCTGGTCGGGCGGGTTCAGGTGGGCGAGTTTTCGTCGATCATCGGGCTGATCAAACGCACCCAGCGGGTGTTCGGGCGGATCTTCACCGTGTCGGGTGTGATCGTCGCGTTCCGCCGTACGGCGCTGAACCGGGTCGGCTACTGGAGCCCGGACATGATCACCGAAGACATCGACATCAGCTGGAAGCTGCAACTGGACCACTGGAGCATCTTCTACGAGCCCCGCGCCCTGTGCTGGATCCTGATGCCGGAAACCCTGCGCGGTCTGTGGAAGCAGCGCCTGCGCTGGGCCCAGGGCGGCGCCGAGGTGCTGTTCAAGAATATTCGCGGGATCTGGCAGTACCGTCACCGTTACCTGTGGCCACTGCTGTTCGAATACTGCCTGTCGACCGGTTGGGCATTCACCTTCCTGTTGTCGGTCATCTTCTGGGGCGTCGGCAAGTTCGTGGTCATGCCCGAAGCGATTGCGGTGGACCACCTGATGCCACCGGCATTTACCGGGCTGTTGCTGGCCTTCGTCTGCCTGGTGCAGTTCGCGGTCAGTATCGTGATCGACCGACGCTACGAGCCGGGTCTGGGCAGAACCATGTTCTGGGTGGTCTGGTATCCGTTGGTGTTCTGGTTCATCAGTCTGCTGACCACGCTGGTCAGCTTTCCGAAGGTGCTGTTCGGCCAGCATCAGAAGCGTGCGCGCTGGGTCAGCCCGGACCGGGGCATCAAACCGGCGGGCGACGACGAAGAGGAGATCATCAAATGAAAATCATCCGGACCCGCCAGCGGCCATTTCTGGTGGTGATCGATGTGATCCTCACCGTGCTGGCCTGGGTCGGCCTGCTGTATCTGCTGGTGCGCGGGCTGTGGCCGCTGATCGAAACCCATGCCGGTGGCCCGCGCATCGATCATTCGGCGTTCGAAGCCCTTGGCACCTTGCAGATCTATCTATGGGTGGCGCTGGTCAACGCCATCATCCTGATTTCCTGGGCCCGCTATCAACAACGCAAAAGCCGCAGTTTCGCCCAGCGCCGGCTGGCTGCCCCGGTGGTCGACGATGACGGTCTGAGCAAAAGCTTCAAGCTGTGCGATGACCGCCTGCAGAAGCTGCGCAGCCCTGGCGTCATCACCATCCACAACAATCAGGACGGTGACGTCAGCCACGTGGTGCCGCACCTGTGGCCGGTGGAGCCAGCCGAACTGCCGCCACCGCTGGCTCCACTGGAGCACCCACGGGTGATCTTTCTGCACGCCGAGGACGACGATAACCGCGAGCCATCGAACCGGCTCAACTGACCGCGCGAATCAGCCGCCATGCCTCTTCCATGGGCAGCGGCTGTTTCATGCGTTCGGCCAGCAACGCCATTGCGCGCTCCTGCTCGCACGCCACCGCAGCCACCACCAGGCCGTTGGCGCCGAAGAGTCCGATGAAGGGCGGCTGTTCGGGGTCGCCCATGAATTCGATGGCGTCCCACTGCCCGGCTTGGCCGAGATAGTCGTAGTTGCGGCCAAAGTGCCAGGTCCAGAAATACGGCACGTCGAGGTAATGCTCGTCGGCGCCGAGCATGTTGGCGGCGGCGATCCGCGCGTGTTGCTGGGCCAGGCGCCAGTGCTCGATGCGCCGCGGCTGGCCGTTCAACGGGAACGTGGCGATATCGCCGATGGCCCACAGGTTGTCGGTGACGCCCATACCGGCATCGACTCGAATCGATTGGTCATTCTCCAGTGGCAATGATGCGAACGCCTCGGTTGCCGGGCGCACACCAATTCCCGCCAGCACCAGATCCGCCGAAAGACGCAGGCCATTATCGAGTAGCACCGCCTCGACCTTGCCGTCACCGGTGATCTCCCTGGCTGGGTGATCGACGATGAATTTCACCCCGTTCTCTTCGTGGAGGGCGCGGATTGCCTTGCCCACGGCTTCACCGAACTGTGCCACGAAGGGAATGGCGTGGCGCGCCAGCACCGTGACGTCGAGACCGTGCTGGCGCAGCGCCGAAGCACATTCGAGGGCGATGAAACTGTCACCGATGATGACGGCACGCTGTCCCGGCCGTGCAATTTTCATGATCTGTTCGGCGTGGGCCCTGGAACGCAGGACAAACACCTGCGGCAGGTCGGCACCGGGCAGCTCCAGAGCATTGGGCGTCGCTCCGGTAGCGAGTACGGCGGCGCTGTAGTTCAGCGTCCGGCCATCGGCAAGATGCAGGGTGCAGGTCTGGGCATCGAGCGCGATGACTGTGCCAGACACGCGATTGACGTGTTGTTCGCGGTAGAAGTCATCATCGCGCAAGGGCGGGATTTGCTGTGGCGGTGTCTCTCCCGACAGGACAAATTTGCTCAATACCGTGCGGTCGTAGCCGGCGTCCGGTTCGCGGTCGATCATCACGATCTGTCCGCCAAAGCCTTTCTCCCGCAGAGCGACGGCGCACGCCGTTCCTGCAGCGCCGGAACCGACAATGACAAAGCTTCGCTGATCGTCCAGCCCGGGGACATGGGCATCCGGCAGTGGTTGATCATCAACCCAGACTTCATCACCACGCAGTTCCAACGGATACCGCTTGAGGCTGTCCAGGGCCGGTGGCTCGCACAGGGCGCCGTCCTCTGCGCGAAAGGCAGCCTTGTGCCAGGGACAGATCAGTCGCCCATGACACAAGGCGCCTTCCGCCAGCGGCGCCCCGGCATGTGGGCATTCGCCCTGAAAGGCGCGCAACTGGCCGGCGACGCTCAGCAGGACAATCTTGCAGTCGCCGATCTGTACTTCAAGGCCACGGTCTTGCGCAACATCGGCGAAACGGGCGACACGGTGCAGGGACATGGTCGTGCTCCATGGGGTGTTTCTCATACGAGTTTGGCCCGGATCGCGAGGTTCATCCATTTCCCACTGCCACGGCACGAACGGTACGGCTATAGTTTGCAGGCCGACGAAGGCCCAACTGCACAAGGTGCTCCCGGATGACCCGATTGACCTCTCTCAACCCTTGGCTGGCGGCCGTTGCCGTCGCCCTTTGCGTGCAGTTCCCGGCGCAGGCCCAGGAGCGCTTCACTCTCAGCATTCCCGGTGTTTCGGACAATCGTCTGTTCACCGCAGCGGCGGCCAGCGATGCCGCCGGTTGCGGCGGCAAGAACCTGTCCCCGGCGCTGAGCTGGAACGCCGGCCCCGCCGCGACCCAGAGCTATGCCATCGTGATGCACGATCCGGACGGCCAGAAAGGCATGGGCGTCGATCACTGGGTTCACTACGGCATCAAGGCCACAACCCGGCAGATCCCGGCCGGCAGCGGCACCAGGCCGACCTTCGAAGGGCTGGGCGGTACCAACAGCAAAGGCACGACCACCTATGTCGGCCCCTGCCCGCCGACCGGCGACAGTGCCCACCACTACATCATCCAGATCTACGCCCTGGACCTTGCCCCCCACGCCTTGCCGGCCGGTCTGACCCGCGCCCAGTTGCTGGAAAAGATCAAAGGCCATGTGCTGCGCAACAGCAGTGCGGTACGGCGTTATCACCGCTGAAAAATATTCGGCGGCGTTTAACCCGAACTGAAAGGGCTGCCCGTCTCAGAGGTTGAATGATCAATTCTTCCTCGAGGTCAGCCCCCATGTTCCTTCCTTCGACGCTTCTGCGACCCTTGGCTGCCGGTGTGCTGTTGGCCGTCGCCGGTTGCGGTGTTTCCTCCGGTCCGGAATCGGTCGCCGTACCGCCACCGGCACAGCCCGAATCCAGCCCTGCGGTACAGCACGAAGCGGTCGTGGCCGATCGCGCGATGGCCAAACGCAGCGTGCTTGCGGCGCCGATGGCCAGTTTTGCTCCGATGCCGGCCGGGGAAAGTTATCCACAAGGCTATCGCGCCGAGCAGCACGAACAGTATGCCCACCTGGCTGATAACCCGATCCACAGCGTTGCCGAAACACCCGTCTCGACCTTCAGTGCCGATGTGGATACCGGCGCCTACGCCAACGTTCGCCGTCTGCTCAATCAGGGACGCCTGCCGCCGGAGGGCGCGGTGCGGCTGGAGGAGATGGTCAATTATTTTCCCTACGACTACGCGCTGCCCGCCGACGGCTCGCCTTTTGGCGTGACCACGGAACTGGCGGCCACCCCGTGGAATCCGCACACCCGTTTGCTGCGCATCGGCATCAAGGCATCTGACCGCTCGGTGGTGGAGCTGGCGCCGGCCAACCTGGTGTTTCTGGTGGACGTGTCCGGTTCGATGGATCGCCGTGAAGGGCTGCCGCTGGTCAAAAGCACTTTGAAACTGCTGGTCGATCAATTGCGCGAGCAGGATCGCGTGTCGCTGGTGGTCTATGCCGGTGAATCGCGGGTGGTGCTGGAGCCGACTTCCGGGCGGGAAAAGGCGAAAATTCGCACCGCCATCGAGCAGTTGACCGCAGGAGGTTCGACCGCAGGTGCTTCCGGCATCGAACTGGCCTACCAGATGGCGCAACAGGCGTTCATCCCCAAAGGTATCAACCGCATCCTGCTGGCCACCGACGGCGACTTCAACGTCGGTGTCAGCGACTTCGACAGTCTCAAGCAGATGGCTGTGGATAAACGCAAGACCGGTATTTCCCTGACCACCCTGGGTTTCGGTGTGGATAACTACAATGAACACTTGATGGAGCAACTGGCGGATGCCGGTGATGGCAACTACGCCTACATCGACAACCTGCGCGAGGCGCGCAAGGTGTTGGTGGATCAGTTGGGTTCGACCCTTGCCGTGGTGGCGAAAAACGTCAAATTGCAGGTGGAATTCAACCCGGCGCAGGTCAGCGAATACCGGCTGCTTGGCTACGAAAATCGCGCGCTCAAGCGTGAGGATTTCAGCAATGACAAGGTCGATGCCGGTGAAATCGGTGCAGGGCACACGGTGACGGCGCTGTATGAAATTGTCCCCGCAGGCGAGGAGGGCTGGCTGGAGCCGCTGCGCTACGGTAAGTCGGAGCCGGCTGTTTCCGGGAAGAACGGAGAATTGGCGATGTTGCGTGTGCGATACCAAAAGCCGGAAGGTGGGAAAAGTCTGCTGATCGAGCGGCCGATTGCCAGTCAGGTTGCGCCCGCCTGCGAAGACCTGCGTTTTGCTGCCGCCGTCGCGGCGTTCTCCCAGCAATTCAAGGACGGTCGCTACACCGGCGATTTCAGCTTGAAGGACACCGAAGCCCTGGCCCGAGGTGCCCGTGGCGATGACCGTTTCGGCCTGCGCAACGAATTCGTGCAACTGGTGGAACTGGCGCAAAGTCTGCGGACTTCGACCGCATTCAATGCGTTGCCGACCGAGCGACGGATTGAATAGTGAGTCGCCTGAAGGGGTTCATCAGCCAGCTGTTTGCCAGCGCAGACAGCCTTGAGGCCAGCAGCGACGAATCGCTGCTGGCCCGATATCGCGAGGGCGAGGGCAAGGCGTTCGAAATCCTGTATGCCCGTCATCGCCAGGGCCTGTACCGGTTTCTGCTCGGGTTGAGCGGCAAGCCGGAGCTGGCCGAAGAGGTGTATCAGGAAACCTGGCTGAGCCTGATCCGCAGCAGCAGTCAGCCACAAGGCCGGGCGACTTTTCGTACCTGGTTGTTCCAGATTGCCCGCAATCGCCTGATCGACCACTGGCGCAAGCACGGCGCCCATCAGCCGTTGCATGACAGCTACGACGAGCAGACTCATGCGGTCAGCGATGAGGCGAGCGACCCCGAACAACTGCTCAGCCTCAGCCGCGACAATCAGCGCCTGGACAGCGCCCTGCAAACCCTGCCTGCCGACCAGCGCGAAGTGTTCCTGCTGCGCGCCCACGGCGACCTCGATCTGGCACAAATCGCCAGCCTCACCGAAACACCGCTGGAAACCGTCAAGAGCCGCTTGCGCTACGCCCAGCAAAAACTGCGTCGGCTGCTGGCCGAGGAGGTACTGACATGACGGACGCCCGCCAGACACCCGAAGAGCAACTGCTCAAGCATTACCGCGAGCAACAGAACGGCGAGCCGCCGGGAAATCTCGACGCGCTGATTCTTGGCGCCGCCCATCGCCAGGCCTCTGCAGCGAAATCCAGCCCGTGGCAGCGCTGGCTCAAGGCCTGCCAGACACCGCGTTACCAGGTGGCCTTCGCCAGTCTGGTGGGCATCGCGCTGGTGCTGTCGCTGGTACAGCGTGCCCCGGAACCTGTGGCCCATTACGATTTCGCCCCTGCTGCCAAACCAGCCGCACCGCTGGCCCGCAAGGAGGCTATCGAGTCCCGGACATTGTCAGCCCCAACGGGCGCGCTGTCCGCACCTGCACCTGAACCTGCTCCGATGACGGAAATGGCCGCGCCGATGCAAAGTGAGTCGATCAGCGCCGACAGGGCAGACGAAGCCAAAGCCAGCAAACGCGCTGCCGCCCCGGCCAATGGCCTTGACGAGCAACTGCGCGAAGTCCTGCGTCTGCGCGAATCCGGTCAATCGCAAGCGGCCGACGCCCTGTTCAATAACCTGCACAAACGCTACCCGGACGTGAACCTCGACATCCGACTCGAACAAATTCGCCAGAAGTGACCGATTGATGACCCAGCCATTTGGCATTGCCCCGCAAAAACGCGCACTATCGGGGCATTGCCGATGCGCTGGAGGATGCCGTGGCCCAAAAAATCGACCGCATCGCCCAAATGCTCAACTGCCCGGTGAAGGGTGAGGAACTGCGGCGAGCCGTGACCGAGAGTCGTAAGGAGTTTCTTCTGGCGAAGCAGGCAGAAGAGGATCTGCAGGAGGACGTTCTTGATGATGAGTGGATCGAGGACGAAGAAGACGATGAAGACGATGAAGAATACGACGAGTTTGACTGGACGACGGAGTGATTCGCCAACCAGCATCCACAAAAAAGCCTCAGACCTTTCGGCCTGAGGCTTTTTCGTTTCTGTTCATGGCGCACCAGGCGGGATTCGAACCCACGACCCCTGCCTTCGGAGGGCAGTACTCTATCCAGCTGAGCTACTGGTGCAGCGGGCGACATCATACCTAGGTCGGCTCGGGGCGTCCATGCCGGGTTTTGGCGTGGTTTGTCAGTGCAAGTGTCGGTTGGAAAACCCTGCATTCCATAAAGCTGTAACGTCCTGCAAAAGGCTCGCTTGGCGCTTTGGAGAGGCTGTTCTATGGTTTCCCTGCGATCGGGGCTGTTTGTACGTTGATCCGAAATGTTCAGCAATTACGGCGTTTTTGTTCTTTTTTTCGAACGAACTATTGTCCTTTAACCCCTTTGATCCTAGGATCCGTTTGAGATTTCAAACGCTCTTTGATCGGGTGCCGAGCCGCACGTGTTTGCAACCGTGCACTATTCAGGTGCTTGAGCCCGGTGAATGATTTCCCTGACGGCAGCCTTGCGAGGCGCCTTTCTACAATCATAATTTTGCTCCGCGCTGGCCGCGGTGCTGTTAAGGAAAGCCGACATGCAGCTTAAAGACACCCAGTTGTTCCGCCAGCAAGCCTTTATCGATGGCGCTTGGGTCGACGCGGACAGCGGTCAGACGATCAAGGTCAACAACCCGGCCACCGGCGAGATTCTGGGCACCGTGCCGAAGATGGGCGCTGCCGAAACCCGCCGCGCGATTGAAGCCGCTGACAAAGCGCTGCCGGCCTGGCGCGCACTGACCGCCAAGGAGCGTGCAGGCAAACTGCGTCGCTGGTTCGAGCTGATGATCGAGCACCAGGACGACCTCGCTCGCCTGATGACCCTCGAGCAAGGCAAACCACTGGCCGAAGCCAAGGGCGAAATCGTTTACGCCGCTTCGTTCATCGAGTGGTTCGCCGAAGAAGCCAAACGCATTTACGGCGACGTGATTCCCGGCCACCAGCCTGACAAGCGCCTGATCGTGATCAAGCAACCGATCGGCGTGACCGCCGCCATCACCCCGTGGAACTTCCCGGCGGCGATGATCACCCGTAAAGCGGGTCCGGCCCTGGCCGCCGGTTGCACCATGGTGCTCAAGCCGGCTTCGCAAACCCCGTTCTCCGCTTTCGCCCTGGCCGAACTGGCCCAGCGCGCCGGCATCCCCAAAGGTGTGTTCAGCGTGGTGTCCGGCAGCGCCGGCGACATCGGCAGCGAACTGACCAGCAACCCGATCGTGCGCAAACTGTCCTTCACCGGTTCGACCGAAATCGGCCGTCAGCTGATGTCGGAATGCGCCAAGGACATCAAGAAAGTTTCCCTGGAACTGGGCGGCAACGCGCCATTCATCGTGTTCGACGATGCGGACCTGGATAAGGCCGTCGAAGGCGCGATCATTTCCAAGTACCGCAACAACGGCCAGACCTGCGTCTGCGCCAACCGTCTGTACATTCAGGATTCGGTCTACGACGCGTTCGCCGAGAAGCTGAAAGCGGCCGTCGCCAAACTGAAGATCGGCAACGGTCTGGAAGAGGGCACCACCACGGGTCCGCTGATCGACGAGAAAGCTGTGGCCAAGGTGCAAGAGCATATCGCTGACGCCGTGGCCAAAGGTGCCACCGTGCTGGCCGGCGGCAAGCCGATGGAAGGCAACTTCTTCGAGCCGACCATCCTGACCAACGTGCCGAAAGACGCGGCTGTGGCCAAGGAAGAAACCTTCGGTCCGCTGGCGCCGCTGTTCCGCTTCAAAGACGAGGCCGAAGTGATCGCGATGTCGAACGACACCGAATTCGGCCTGGCTTCCTACTTCTACGCTCGCGACCTGGGCCGTGTGTTCCGTGTGGCTGAAGCGCTGGAATACGGCATGGTCGGCGTCAACACCGGGCTGATCTCCAACGAAGTCGCACCGTTCGGCGGGATCAAGGCCTCGGGCCTGGGCCGTGAAGGCTCCAAGTACGGCATCGAAGATTACCTGGAAATCAAATACCTCTGCCTGGGCATCTAAGCCTCGGTAGAAGATCGCTGTAAACGCAAAGGGCACGAGAGCGCTGTCCCTTTGCGTCGTTTCAAACCGGAATTTTCTCTGCGGCCGGGAACGCCGTGGCAGTCGATCATCGCATGCTGCCACCGCCGATTCCTCCCGCTTTATCCTTGAACCACGCCGCCCGATGAGCGGCGAATGAGGACTGTAATGAGCAAGACTAACGCTGAACTGATGGCCCGTCGTACCGCAGCTGTTCCACGTGGTGTTGGCCAGATTCACCCGATTTTCGCCGAGTCCGCGAAGAACGCGACCGTGACCGACGTTGAAGGTCGCGAGTTCATCGACTTCGCTGGCGGTATCGCTGTACTGAACACCGGCCACGTGCACCCGAAAGTCATCGCCGCCGTGACCGAACAGTTGAACAAACTGACTCACACCTGCTTCCAGGTTCTGGCTTATGAGCCGTACGTTGAGCTGTGCGAGAAAATCAACGCTCGCGTACCGGGCGACTTCGCCAAGAAAACCCTGCTGGTGACCACCGGTTCCGAAGCCGTTGAAAACGCCGTGAAAATTGCTCGTGCAGCCACTGGCCGCGCTGGCGTGATCGCCTTCACCGGCGCTTATCACGGTCGCACCATGATGACCCTGGGCCTGACCGGTAAAGTCGTGCCTTACTCGGCCGGCATGGGCTTGATGCCAGGCGGCATCTTCCGCGCGCTGTACCCGAACGAACTGCACGGCGTGAGCATCGACGACTCGATCGCTTCCATCGAGCGCATCTTCAAGAACGACGCCGAGCCGAAAGACATCGCCGCGATCATCATCGAGCCTGTACAGGGTGAAGGTGGTTTCTACGTTGCGCCGAAAGAATTCATGAAGCGTCTGCGCGCCCTGTGCGACCAGCACGGCATCCTGCTGATCGCTGACGAAGTGCAGACCGGCGCTGGCCGTACCGGCACCTTCTTTGCCATGGAACAGATGGGCGTTGCCGCCGACCTGACCACCTTCGCCAAATCCATCGCTGGCGGCTTCCCGCTGGCCGGTGTCTGCGGCAAGGCCGAATACATGGATGCCATCGCCCCGGGTGGCCTGGGCGGTACCTATGCCGGTAGCCCGATTGCTTGCGCCGCGGCCCTGGCCGTGATGGAAGTGTTCGAAGAAGAAAAACTGCTGGACCGCTGCAAGGCTGTCGGCGAGCGTCTGGTCACCGGCCTGAAGGCCATCCAGGCCAAATACCCGGCAGTGATCGGTGAAGTGCGTGCCCTGGGCGCGATGATCGCGGTCGAGCTGTTCGAAAACGGCGACAGCCACAAGCCGAACGCTGCGGCAGTGGCATCGGTGGTGGCCAAGGCGCGTGACAAGGGTCTGATCCTGCTGTCCTGCGGCACCTACGGCAACGTTCTGCGCGTTCTGGTTCCGCTGACGGCGCCGGACGAGCAACTGGACAAAGGTCTGGCGATCATCGAAGAGTGCTTCTCGGAGCTGTAAGCCGTAGCACCGTGTAATCGGATCGACAAAAAACCCGCTTCGGCGGGTTTTTTCATGCCCGGGAAACACTTGTGCGGTTTTCAGGTTGTACCGAAACGTCAGCATTGGCTAAGGTTCAAGCATTGCAAGGGAGGGCGCGCATGACGGCCGTCGATTTACCCGCTGTACCCCGAGTGCTGATTGCCGAGGCCGACCCCTGGTCTCGTGACCTGCTCAAACAAGTGTTGCTGAATGTGCGCTGCGATGCGCGGCTGGACCTGTGCGCCGATGGCAAGGAGGCAATGACGCTGCTCAGCGAAGTGCCCTATGACCTGGCGATCGTCGATTGGGAGTTGCCCGGCGTCGATGGCTTGAGCGTGTTGCGCAGCGTTCGCCAGCGCAAACGCAATCCGCCGCTGCCGTTCATTCTGATGAGCAGTCGCAACGACAGCGCCAGCGTGCGCGAAGCCTTGCCGCTGGCGCCGACCGCCTACCTGGCCAAACCCCTTAACATGGAAAGTCTGACCGAGCGTTTACAGGGACTGCTGCTGAACGCCGGCGAAGAAGTGTTCTGCGAAGTGCCGGCGCTGGCGCCGGGCATGACCCTCTCGGTATTCCTCGAACGTCGCCGCGAGCAGGCCGACGGCGCGCCGTTGATGACCGACGTGCAAGTGGCGGTCAAGCGCAGCCTCAACCCCAACGGGCTGGATCTGAAGCTGCTGGAGGAGGAAATTCGCACCGATCCGCAAATCACCGCTGTGTTGATCGCCGCCGCCAACAGCGCTGCCCAGCACCATGGCGCGCCGGTGCAAACCCTGGCGCAGGCGTTGCATCGTCTGGGTACCGGGCAAAGCATGAACTTGATCCTTGGCCTTGCACTCAAGCGCAGCGCCCGACTCAGCGACCCGTGCCTCGCCGATTACGCCGAGCGTTATTGGGGCCTGTCGCTGCACACCGCCGAGTACGCTCGCACGCTGGCGCGTCTGCTCGATCTGGATCAGGAGCGCTGCTACTGCGCCGGGATGCTCCATCGTCTCGGCGATCTGGCGCTGCTGCGTTGTCTGCAGGAGTGGAAGCAGGCCGGCGGCGAGCTGGATGAGCTGGAGGAGGTCGGCGATGCGCTGGCGGAGTTCGGTGCGGCGTATGGCTCGGCGCTACGCACCCGCTGGCGCCTGCCGCTGGAGCTGCGTGAGCTGATTGCCTCGGCCTACCAGCTCGGTGGCGGGGTGTATTCCCGCGAGGCGCTGGTAATGAACATGGCGGCGCAGATGGCCCGGCTGACCGAGCACGAGGGCGTCGAGGAACTGGCGAAGAGCCGTACGGCGCGGTTGCTCAAGATCGGCTTGCCGGAGCTGATGCGGATGCGCAAATAGCGGCTTGATTGCGCATCCGGTCTGGAGTCAGGCGCAAATGATCCGGTTCTTGCCCTGCCGTTTGGCCTCGTACATCGCCGTGTCTGCGCGGGCGAACAGGGTGTCGAGGCTTTCGTCATCCGGGGTGAGACTGGTCAGGCCCTGGCTGATGGTAATGCCGAACGTCTGTTCACCGTGATTGAAGCTCAGCCGCTGAATTTCCCGTTGCAGCCGTTCGGCCACCTGCATCGCCATGTCCGGCGCACAGCCCGGGAAAACCGCAGCAAACTCCTCACCGCCAATCCGTCCGAACAGGTCCCCCCGACGCAAGGATGCTCGCCCGCATTCGGCGATCCGTTGCAGCACGTTGTCACCTTCCGGGTGGCCGTAAGTGTCGTTGATCACTTTGAAGTCATCGATGTCCAGCAGCAGGAACGCCATTTGCGCGCCTTGCAGACGCGCTTGTTCAAATTCCCGGTGGGCGCATTCGAAGAAGTGTCGACGATTGCTGCTCTGGGTCAGCACGTCGGTAGTGGCCAGCCGTTGCAGCTCGGTTTCCATCTGTTTCTTGTCGGTGATGTCTTCGGCGATGCCGACGATGATCACCGGTTGTCCTGGTTCTTCCTGGCGGTTGATGAAGCACTTGTCGCTGATCCAGCGCACCTGACCGTCGGCGTCGATGATCCGATATTCGCGGTCTTCCACGGCGCCTTTGTGCAGCACTTCGGCGAGGCTGCGTTCAGCATATTCGAGGTCATCGGGGTAGATGCTGTCGCGCCACTGGTTGTAGTCGGCGAGCAGCAGGGCTGCGGAGCGGCCGAAAATCCGCTCATAGGCGGGGCTGACGTACAGCACCTGACGGGTTTCCCAATTGAAGGCCCAAAGCACGGCGTTGACACTGACCAGCAGCGAGCTGAACAGCTGTTCGCGTTCGCTCAGGCGCGCCACTTCGCCCTGAGCGTGCATCAATGCCATCAGGGTCTGTGCGGCCTCTGGCCACTGGGGAAGGGATGAGTCTTTTTGATTGTTGTTGACCATCGACACGGATCTCAAAGGGCGTGCCGGGAAGTCGACAACGGCCACGGGACAGCCCGCCGGGGGTGGCGAAGTGTCTTTGAGATAGGGGATCGCGGGTGAAGTTCCGAAGGGTGCGCCCGGGAGCCGGGCGCACCGATCAACGGCATCAGGCAGGGCGAAGCGAGTAGGTTTTCAACTGATCGGCGAATTCACGCAGGGACTGGATGCCACTGACCTCGGCCTCGTGGACCCATTCCTTGATGGCCGCGAGCATGTCGTGGCCATTTGCGCTGGTCTTGACCCAGATCTGCTGCAGGGCCAGGCGTTTTTCGTAAATGACCTTCAGCGCCTGGCTGTGTTCGAGCATGTTCTGGATGCGCGCGTGATGGCGATCCTCGAGCAGGCTGGTTTCACGGGAGAGCAGACGCTTGGCGCGATGGAACTGGTGGCGTACCGAATGATCGACCTTGGCCAGCTCCTGCTTGACCAGCGGCCCGATCACCAGCTTGCGGTACTGGGCCATGATCTGGAAACGGTTGTTGAGGATCGCCATGGCGGTGTCCATGTCCAGGCTGCCCTTGCCTTCGACGCGGTGGGCGATCGGTGCGACCCGCTGCACCTTGGCCAGACGCAGGAAGCAGAAGACCTTGATCCAGGCCCAGCCGAGGTCGAACTCCCACTTCTTGACCGACAGCTTGGCCGAGTTGGGGTAGGTGTGGTGGTTGTTGTGCAGCTCCTCGCCGCCGATCAGGATGCCCCACGGCACCAGATTGGTCGCGGCATCGCGGCATTCGAAGTTGCGGTAGCCGACGGCGTGACCGAGACCGTTGACCACGCCGGCGGCCCAGACCGGGATCCACATCATCTGGATCGCCCAGATGGTGATGCCGATGGTGCCGAACAGCAGCAGGTCGATGACCGCCATGATTGCGATGCCAAGCAGGCGATAGCGGCTGTAGAGGTTGCGCTCGATCCAGTCTTCCGGGCAGTTCTTCCCATAGATGCGCAGGGTCTCGGGGTTCTGCGCTTCTTCGCGGTACAGCTCGGCCCCTTTGCGCAGTACCGTGGACAGGCCTTTGACGACCGGACTGTGCGGGTCATCTTCGGTTTCGCATTTGGCGTGGTGCTTGCGGTGGATGGCCGTCCACTCGCGGGTGTTCTGCGCCGTGGTCAGCCACAGCCAGAATCGGAAGAAATGCTTCAGCCCGGCATTCAGCTCCAGAGAGCGATGAGCCGAGTAGCGGTGCAAGTAGACCGTGACGGCAACAATCGTCACGTGGGTCATCAGCAGGGTCACGGCGACCAGCGACCAGGCCGACAAGCCAAGAAAACCTTCGTACCACATAGGCTATAGGGCCCTCGATAGAGAAAAAACAGCCGTTGCATTATCACCAAGCACACAGATAAAACCAGTCGCCCTTTCAGATAAGAGATGGCTGGATGTTTCTTGACCTATAATCCCGGCATTTTTTGTAGGGACATGGACGGCCGAATGTCTGCCACATACCGCGATGCCTTGCGTGCAGCGCTGCTTTACCTGGTTCTTGCCGTTGTCTGGCTGCAAGGTACTGGCTATTTATTGAACAGTTTCTTCGATAGCTCCGCTGACCCGTTGCGTTGGCAACTGATCAACGGTTACGTCTTTGCGGCGCTCAGTGCCGGGCTGATCTTCCTCGCCCGGGCGCGTCTGTTCGAATGCCTGGGCATCGGTGCCCGGTTGCGCGAGCGTCAGGCCGATCGCGAACGTCTGCGCCAGGCCGCCGCGGTGTTCGATTGCACACGTGAAGGCGTGCTGGTCACGGACCGACAAGGGCTGATCGTGCACGTCAATCGCGCGTTCATGGAGATCACCGGTTATCAGCACGACGAAGTGCTCGGTCGGCAGCCCAGCCTGTTCAAGTCCGGCCACCATCCACCAGGCTTCTATCAGGCGATGTTCGCCACGTTGCAGGCGCAGGATGAATGGAGCGGCGAGATCTGGAACCGGCGCAAGAGCGGAGAAATTTATCCACAGTGGCAAACCATCCGGGTGATACGCGACGATGACGGTCGCCTCAGTCATTACGTCGCGGTATTTTCCGACATCAGCGCGATCAAGGACTCCGAGCACGAACTCAAGCATCTGGCCCACCATGATCCGTTGACCGACTTGCCAAACCGCCTGCTGTTCAGCGACCGCGCCGAGCAGGCACTGGCTTCGGCGCAGACCCACAAGCGCGGCTGCGCGCTGCTGATGATCGACCTCGATCACTTCAAGCTGATCAACGACAGCCTCGGCCACAACATCGGCGACCGTTTGCTCAAGGCGGTTGCTGTGCGTTTGCAGGCGTTGTTCGGACCGGGCATCACGCTGGCGCGCCTGGGTGGCGACGAGTTCGCGGTGTTGATGGAAAGTTGTCCACAGCCGGCGCAGGCGGCGGCGCTGGCCCAACGTATTCTCGATGCACTCAAGGAGCCGTTCTGCCTCGACAGCCACGAATTGTTCATCAACGCCAGCCTCGGCATCAGTCTCTTCCCCAGCGATGCCTTGAGCGCCGAACAACTGCTGCGCAACGCCGATGCGGCGCTGTTCAAGGCCAAGAGCAGTGGTCGCAATGGCTACGCGCTGTACACCGAAGAACTCACGGCCCACGCCCAGCAGCGGGTCGAAATCGCCTTCGAATTGCGCCGCGCGCTGGAGCAGCAGGAGCTGCGGGTCTACTACCAACCGGTGCACGACCTGAAAACCAGTCGCCTGATCGGCGTCGAGGCGCTGGTGCGCTGGGAGCATCCGCAGCGGGGCCTGGTGTCGCCGGCGGAGTTCATCCCGATTGCCGAGCGCACCGGGCTGATCTCGGAAATCGACGCCTGGGTCATGCAGCAGGCCTGCCGGCAGATGTGCCAATGGCAGCAGGCCGGTGTGGTGCTGTCGTTTGTTGCGGTGAATGTTTCGTCACGACTGTTTGCCCGCCGTGAGTTGTATGAGCAGGTGGCGCAGGTGCTGCACGACACCGGTCTGGATCCGGCCTATCTGGAACTGGAAGTCACCGAAAGCGCGGTGATGGACGATCCGGAAGTGGCGCTGGAACAGATGCATCGTCTGCGCGAGCTGGGGATTCGTCTGGCCATCGATGATTTTGGCACCGGTTACTCGTCGCTGTTGCGGCTCAAGCGCCTGCCGGTGCAGAAGCTCAAGATCGACCAGGGATTCGTCGCCGGCCTCCCTTGGGACGAAGACGATGCAGCGATTGTCCGGGTGATCATCGCCCTGGCCCGCAGCATGGGCATGCAGGTGCATGCCGAGGGCATCGAGCAGGCCGAGCAGGCGGCGTTCCTGCTTGAGCAGGCTTGCGATCTGGGGCAGGGCTACTGGTTCGGGCGGCCTGTGCCCGAGACGTTGATTGACTGGAGCAGAGCCCCGGCAATCGGTTGAGCGGCGGGACCGGCGGACTTGCGAAAGGGTAAATCCGCCGCAAACCCTTGCTGCATCACATAATGTTTTCCAGTTATATAAACATTCTTAAATAGTCTTTTTAAGAATATCCGCGCCTCTCTTATATTGCTCCCACGCCGAACGCAGTGCCGCCCACTGCCAGGCATATCCCATACAAAGGAGCAGCACCATGAGCGCATCCCTGCGTAGCGTTGACGGTCAGGACGAAACCACCATTCTGCGTGAAATCCAGAGCGCCTTGCGCGACCTGCGTTTCGGTGCGGTGGAAATTACTGTGCACAACGCGCAAGTGGTCCAGATCGAACGCAAAGAGAAATTCCGTCTGCAGCAACCGGGCAACAAACCGAGCTGAATCCAAAAAGATTCCAGCCTGCGCCCGCTCTTGCCGGGGATCAATGCAAGAGTGGGCGCAGGCGGTGATCTTTACTGGCAACCCGATTTTCGCAATCCATAAGAAAAAGCCACCACCCAGAATTCCAGGAGCTTTCACCATGTCGTCGATTCGCCGTTACGCTTTGGCCGCCCTGGCCAGTGCCGTGTTTGCCGGTTCCGCGGTTGCCAAGGATTATGAACTGCTCAACGTGTCGTACGACCCGACTCGCGAGCTGTATCAGGATTACAACGCCGAATTCGTGAAGTACTGGCAGTCGGAGCACGCCGGCGACACCGTGAAAATCCAGCAATCCCACGGCGGTTCGGGCAAGCAGGGCCGTGCGGTGATCGATGGTCTGCGCGCCGATGTCGTGACCCTGGCGCTGGCCGGCGACATTGACGAAATCGCCAAGCTCGGCAAGACCCTGCCGGCTGACTGGCAGAAGCGTCTGCCGGACGCCAGCACCCCGTACACTTCGACTATCGTGTTCCTGGTGCGCAAGGGCAACCCGAAAGGCATCAAGGACTGGGGCGATCTGATCAAGAACGACGTCTCGGTGATCACCCCGAACCCGAAAACCTCCGGCGGTGCGCGCTGGAACTTCCTCGCCGCGTGGGCCTACGGCCTGAAAGCCAACGGCGGCAACGAAGCCAAAGCCAAGGAATACGTACAGACCCTGTTCAAGCACGTTCCTGTTCTGGACACCGGCGCCCGTGGCTCGACCATCACTTTCGTCAACAACGGTCAGGGTGACGTGTTGCTGGCCTGGGAAAACGAAGCCTTCCTGGCGCTGAAAGAAGACGGTGGCAAGGACAAGTTCGATATCGTCGTGCCGTCGCTGTCGATCCTCGCCGAACCACCGGTGGCCGTGGTCGACAAGAACGCCGAGAAGAAGGGCAACGAGCAGATCGCCGAAGCCTACCTCAAGCACCTGTACAGCCCGGCCGGCCAGGAAATCGCGGCGAAGAACTTCTACCGCCCGCGAGACAAGGACGTGGCGGCCAAGTACGCCCAGCAGTTCCCTAAACTGGAGCTGGTGACCATCGACAAGGACTTCGGCGGCTGGAAAACCGCGCAGCCGAAATTCTTCAACGACGGAGGCGTGTTCGACCAGATCTATCAGGCGCAGTAATCTCAAATGAAACGAGCCTGATGCTCAGGCACGAAACCATGTGGGAGCGGGCTTGCTCGCGAAGACGGTGTGTCAGACGACGTAAATGTTGAATGATAGGGCCCATTCGCGAGCAAGCCTGCTCCCACATTGATGCGTTTTTAACCAAGGACTTTTATGTCGCGTCGTATCTCCCCCGTCATACCCGGCTTCGGGCTGACGCTGGGCTACACCTTGGTGTACCTCAGCCTGATTGTGCTAATCCCGCTGGCGGCGATGTTCGTCCACGCCGCCCAACTCACCTGGGATCAGTTCTGGACGATCATCTCCGCGCCCCGCGTTCTCGCTGCACTGAAGCTGAGTTTCGGCACTGCACTGTGCGCCGCGATCATCAACGGCATCATCGGCACGTTGCTGGCCTGGGTGCTGGTGCGTTACACGTTCCCGGGGCGCAAGGTGATCGACGCGATGATCGATCTGCCGTTCGCCCTGCCGACCGCGGTGGCCGGTATTGCGCTGACAGCGCTGTACACGCCGACCGGGCTGGTCGGGCAGTTCGCCGCCGACCTCGGTTTCAAAATCGCCTACACCCCACTCGGAATCACCCTGGCGCTGACCTTCGTGACGCTGCCGTTCGTGGTGCGCACGGTGCAGCCGGTGCTGGCCGACATCCCGCGTGAAGTCGAAGAAGCGGCGGCGTGCCTGGGGGCCAAACCGTTGCAGGTGTTCCGCCACATCCTGCTGCCGGCGCTGTTGCCGGCCTGGCTGACCGGTTTCGCCCTGGCGTTCGCCCGGGGCGTCGGCGAGTACGGTTCGGTGATTTTCATCGCCGGTAACATGCCGATGAAAACCGAGATCCTGCCGTTGCTGATCATGGTCAAGCTCGACCAGTACGATTACACCGGCGCTACCTCCATCGGCGTGTTGATGCTGGTGGTTTCCTTCGTCCTGTTGCTGCTGATCAACTTGCTGCAGCGGCGCATCGAAACCCCATAAGGAGGCGCGAACCATGTCCCAATCGTCTATTGCGGCCGCTTCCTCGGCCAACGCTGCCCGGCGTGGCAGTGCCACTTCGCGGCGGATTCTGATCGGCCTCGGCTGGCTGATTTTCTTCCTGTTTCTGCTGCTGCCGCTGTTCATCGTGGTGTCCCAGGGTTTGAAGAACGGCCTCGGTGCCTTCTTCACGGCGATCTTTGAGCCGGATGCCCTGTCGGCCCTGAAACTCACCGTAATCGCCGTGCTGATTTCGGTGCCGCTGAACCTGGTGTTCGGTGTCAGTGCGGCGTGGTGCGTGAGCAAATACTCGTTCCGTGGCAAGAGTATGCTGGTGACGCTGATCGACCTGCCGTTCTCGGTGTCGCCGGTGATCGCCGGTCTGGTCTACGTGTTGATGTTCGGCGCTCAGGGCCTGTTCGGGCCGTGGCTGCAGGATCACGACATCCAGATCGTCTTCGCCCTGCCGGGCATCGTGCTGGCGACGATCTTCGTCACCGTGCCGTTCGTGGCCCGTGAGCTGATCCCGCTGATGCAGGAACAAGGCACTCAGGAAGAAGAAGCCGCGCGTCTGCTCGGCGCCAATGGCTGGCAGATGTTCTGGCACGTGACCGTCCCCAACATCAAATGGGGCCTGATCTATGGTGTGGTGCTGTGTACCGCGCGGGCCATGGGTGAATTCGGTGCGGTGTCGGTGGTTTCCGGGCACATTCGCGGGGTGACCAACACCTTGCCGCTGCACGTCGAGATCCTCTACAACGAATACAACCACGTGGCCGCGTTCGCCGTGGCGAGCCTGTTGCTGATCCTGGCGCTCTTCATCCTGCTGCTCAAGCAGTGGAGCGAAAACCGTATCAACCGCCTGCGCGCCAGCGCCGCGGAGGAATAATTCATGTCGATCGAAGTGCGTAACGTCAGCAAGAATTTCAATGCGTTCAAGGCGCTGGACAACATCAGCCTGGACATCCAGAGCGGTGAACTGGTGGCGTTGCTCGGCCCGTCCGGCTGCGGCAAGACCACCTTGCTGCGCATTATTGCCGGTCTGGAAACCCCGGATAACGGCAACATCGTGTTCCACGGCGAAGACGTGTCCGGTCACGACGTGCGTGATCGCAACGTCGGTTTCGTGTTCCAGCACTACGCCCTGTTCCGCCACATGACGGTGTTCGACAACGTCGCATTCGGCCTGCGCATGAAGCCGAAAAACCAGCGCCCGAGCGAAAGCCAGATCGCGACCAAGGTTCACGAGTTGCTGAACATGGTGCAACTGGACTGGCTGTCGGATCGTTATCCGGAGCAATTGTCCGGCGGCCAGCGCCAACGTATCGCCCTGGCCCGCGCCCTGGCGGTGGAGCCGAAAGTGCTGCTGCTCGACGAGCCGTTCGGCGCCCTCGACGCCAAGGTGCGTAAAGAGCTGCGCCGCTGGCTGGCGCGCCTGCACGAAGACATTAACCTGACGTCGGTGTTTGTGACCCACGATCAGGAGGAAGCGATGGAAGTGGCCGACCGCATCGTGGTGATGAACAAGGGTGTGATCGAACAGATCGGCTCACCGGGCGACGTCTACGAAAACCCGGCCAGCGATTTCGTCTATCACTTCCTCGGCGATTCGAACCGTCTGCATCTGGGGGATGACAACCACGTGCTGTTCCGCCCGCACGAAGTGTCGCTGTCGCGGCATGAACTGGAGGATCACCACGCCGCTGAAGTCCGCGATATCCGGCCGCTGGGCGCGACCACGCGGGTGACGTTGAAGGTTGAAGGTCAAACCGATCTGATCGAAGCGGAAGTGGTGAAAGATCACGACAGCCTGACCGGGTTGGCCAAGGGTGAAACGTTGTTCTTTAAACCGAAGGTCTGGCAGAAAGTCGCCAACCTTTAAAAGCATCGCGGGCAAGTCGAGTCGTCGCACCGCAGCTCCCACATGTTTTACGGCGAACACAACATTTGTGAACGACCGGACCCTTGTGGGAGCTGGCTTGCCAGCGATGGCGGTCTAGACAGCCGCGCGATTCGGATTGACCCGCACCACGCCCGCCCGCGCCTCGATCTGCTCTTTCAGCTCATGGCGCATCCCGAGCATGAACGCCAGTTCGGCCACCACAAAAAGCGGCCCGACAATCAACCCGCTCACGTCATCGACAAACGCCGGTTTGCGCCCTTCATAGTGGTGCCCGACAAACTGGATCACCCAGCCGATCACAAACATCGCAAGACCTGCGCTCAGCCAGACCAGGGTGCTCTGCTGCGCCAGGACATGCCCGGCCCAGACCGACAGCCCCATCAGCACGGTCATCAAAATCCCGAGCTTCAGCTCCAGGCGCAGGTAAAACCATGCCGAAGCAAGGGCCACGATCACCGCCGGGGAAATCCACAAGTTGCCCACCGACCATTCCGGCCGCGACAACAGCACGGCCACCGCCACCACAATCAGCGGAATCCCGATAAAGTGGCTGGCGATGTTGCGCGGGTCACGGTGGTAAGCGGCGTATTGACTCAAATGATCGACGAGGCTTTTCATTGTTGTTCCTCCTGTAGGGTGATCGAATCATGCCCCGGGTTCACGGCTCGCTCTGTCAGGCAGGCGACAATCTTTAGGAGAACGCATGGATAAGGTCTGGCGCGAGCGCCTGTTGACCGGGCAATGGTTCAGTCATCTGCCGCTGTCCTTTCAGGATAGTCTGCTGGCGGCGGCCCGGGAGCGGCGGCTGGCGGCGGGGCAGCGGCTGTTCCAGCGCGGTGATGCGCCGTGCGGGCTGTACGCGGTGCTCGACGGCGCGGTACGCATCGGCGCAGTCAGCGAGCAGGGCAAGGAGGCGCTGCTGAGCCTGGTGGAGGCGCCCCACTGGTTCGGCGAAATCTGCCTGTTCGACGGCCAGCCCCGCACCCACGATGCCTGTGCGGTCGGGCCTTGTACGCTGCTGAACATTCCCCAGGCTACGCTGCTGAAATTGCTCGACGAGCAACCCGTCTACTGGCGGCATCTCGCGCTGTTGATGAGCCACAAGCTGCGCCTGACCTTCATCAATCTTGAACAGCTGAGCCTGTTGCCGGCCCCGGCGCGCCTGGCTCACCGACTGCTGATGATTGCCGAAGGCTACGGCGAACTCGACCCGCCACGCTGTGTGCTGCAACTGCCCCAGGAACAGTTGGCATCGATGCTGTCGCTGTCGCGGCAGACCACCAACCAGATCCTCAAGGACCTGAAAGATCAGGGAATCATTGGTCTCGGTTATGGGGAAATCGAGATTCTGGACATGGAAAAACTGCGCGCCACCTGTCAGATCTGACAGTAGCGGACGCATATCGGGCGGTGTACAAGAGGTGGGTCGAATATGACCACAAAAGGAGTTGGACCCGATGAACAGTAAAGCTGCCGGCACCGCTGATTACTCTGACCTCCCTGTCAATAAAAGCGTCCCCGCACCAGTCGTTGTCAAACCCCAGGGTGACGTCAACAACCCGGTTGAATTCTCTGGTACTGGTCTGGCTGGGTGGCGGGTATGGATCATGGAAGTTCCGATTGATGGTGATCCGTTTGCTTCAGCTCTAGTCGGCCCGGATGGTACTTGGTCTGTCAAAGCGACACTGCCCAAAGCTGAATATCAGGCTTTCGCGGTACAGATGGATAATCGTGAAAGGTCTGAATGGAGCCCGTTTTTCAAGTTCAAGGTCAATTAATGAACATCTGGTCCGCAAGCTGATTTCCGACACAGCGGCGGTAGGAGAGTTTGCGAAGAAGAAAAGACCCTGATCATCCAATATTGCCGTCGATGGAGCAGGGCTTTTCTTGCCGAATCTGTCTGAGCTACGAACCGCGATAGGTCGAGAAGCCATACGGGCTCAGCAGCAGCGGAATGTGATAGTGCTGATCCGTCTGCTTCACTTTGAAAATCACCGGAATCTCCGGAAAAAACGTCTCGTGCTTCGTCTTCTCGAAGTACTCGCCGGTCTTGAACACCACCCGGTATTCACCCGCCTCGAACGGTTTGTTCGCCGGGAACAGTTCGGCGATCCGTCCCTGTTCATTGGTGGTGCCCTGCGCCAGCGGCTGCCAGTCCTGACCGACATGACGCTCCAGCGTCACGTTGATGCCCGGCGAAGGCAGGCCGTTTTCCAGATTGAGTACGTGCACGCTCAGCGGGTTGCCGGCAGCCAGCGCCAGGCTCGAAAAAGCGCTCAGGCCGAGCGCGGCAAAAGTGATGCGCAGTGGGGTCATGGTGATGCTCCTGGGTTCAAGTACGGTTGATGGACAGGCCGACGATGTTGGCAGCCTTGATTGCGCAGGCTTCGTCCTGCTCACCGCCGCCGGAGCCGGCCACGCCCATGGCGCCGACCAGTTCTTTTCCGGCGAACAACGGAATGCCACCACCGAGCAACAGCAATTCATCGAGGGTATTGAGGTTGGCGGTTTCCGGATTGCTGCGGGCGCGCTCGGCGAACACCCGGGTCGGGGTTTTCGTCGATAGCGCGGTGTAGGCCTTGCGTTGGCTGGCGGCGGTGTTGTGCGGGCCGATACCGTCGCCGCGCAAAGTCACCAGCAGGTTGCCGCCACGGTCGAGCACCGACACCGTGCCAGTGCAGTTTTCCAGCGTTGCATCGGCCAGCCGCCGTGCGGTTTTCAGATCGAGGTCGGCATGACGGGGCAGCTCAGGTGCGGCGAATGCGGTGGCGCCGAGGCTGATTGCCAGGCTGGCGATCAAGTATTTAGCGGTCATGGGCAGGCTCCAAAAGCGAAGGCCGCCACCTTATCCGCCGGTCCCCGTCGTAACCTCGTCAGTCGGATTACATGTTTGTAATGGGCAATGTCGCCGAAGGGGCCTAGCCTGTGCTTCTGATCAATCGAGGTGTGCCATGCGTTTGCTGGTCGTAGAAGATGAAGCCAAAACCGCGAACTTCATCGCCAAAGGGCTGGGAGAGTCGGGTTTTGCCGTGGACGTGGCGCTGAATGGCCTCGACGGTCGCTACTTTATTGAGCAGCAGGAGTATGACCTGATCATCCTCGACGTGATGCTGCCGGGCCTCAACGGCTGGCAATTGCTCCAGCTGATCCGCCAGCGTGGCGCCACGCCGGTGCTGTTCCTGACGGCGAAGGACGCCATCGAGGACCGCGTGCGCGGCCTCGAGCTGGGGGCCGATGACTATTTGCTCAAGCCATTCGCCTTCGCCGAATTGCTCGCACGGGTACGGACGTTGCTACGGCGTGGGCCGATGCGCGAAGCCGAGTCGTACAGCATCGCCGATCTGGAAATCGACGTGCTGCGCCGTCGGGTCAGCCGTGGCGGTCAGCGCATCGCCCTGACCAACAAGGAGTTCGCCCTGCTGCATTTGCTCGCCAGCCGTCAGGGTGAAGTGCTGTCGCGCACGCTGATCGCTTCGCAGGTGTGGAACCTGAATTTCGACAGCGACACCAACATGGTCGAAGTCGCGGTGCGCCGGCTGCGTTCGAAAGTCGATGATCCGTACATGCCCAAACTGATCCACACCGTGCGCGGGGTCGGCTATCAACTCGAAGCGCCCGACGATGCGCGCTAGGTCGATCGCCTGGCGCCTTGCCCTGGCGTTCGCCGCCGTTTGTGCGCTGGTACTCGGCGCGATCGGCGTGTTCCTGTATCGCTCGCTGGCCTCGGAACTCGCCTGGCGCGACGACATGGCGTTGCTCGGTCGTCTGGAGCAAGTACGCGCATTGCTCGCCGACAGCGACAGCCTCGACGCCTTGCAGGCGCGGCCACGGCTGTACCAGAACATGCTCGGCAACCTCGACAGTCTGCTGCTGGTGCAACGCGCTGACGGCTCGAATGTGATCACGATCAACCCTCGCCAACGCGCACTGCCGTCGGTGCCGGCCATCCCCCGGGATCAACCGCCGCAACGCAGCGATGTGCTGGTCTGGCAAGCGTCGGACGGTGTCGAACTGGCCCTGTTGTCAGGTCAGGCCCAAGGCCCGAACGGCGAATCGCTGACCGTGATCGCCGGCAAGGTCTTGAGCGAGCGCGAGCAGATGCTCGGCAGCTATCGCCTGCGTTTGTATCTGGCCGTCGGACTGGGTGCCGTGCTCGCCTTCACCCTTGGCCTGGTACTGTTGCGCCGCGGTTTGCGGCCTCTGCGCAAGCTGAGTGAGGCGCTGCGTGGCATCGACCTGCGCAGCCTCGACCAACGGGTTCCCACCACCGGCACGCCAACCGAATTGCTGGAGCCGGTACAAGCGTTGAACGGCATGCTCGGGCGGCTCGACGACGGTTTTCAGCGTCTCTCACAGTTTTCCGCCGACCTCGCCCATGAAATCCGCACGCCCCTGCACACCTTGCTGGCGAGCAACGGCCAGGCACTGAATCACCCGCGCACCAGCACCGAGTATCAGGATGTACTGGCGTCGAACATGGAAGAGTTCGAACGGCTCAAGCGTATGGCCGAAAACCTGATGTTTCTCGCCCGCGCAGAGCAGGCCGAACGGGCGCTCGATCTGCGCCCGCTCAAGCTGCACGATATCGGCGAAGAGTTGTGCGACTACTTCGAAGCCCTGGCCGATGACCGGGAAATCCGCCTCGAAAACACGTTCAGCGGTGAACTGCTGGCGGATCAACAACTGCTGCAACGCGCCTTGGGCAACCTGTTGGCCAACGCCGTGCGCCATGCCGATGCCGGATCTGTCATCAGCTTGCGCCGGCGCGATGAACCAGGCGTGTGCTGGCTGCAGGTCCATAACCTGGGCCCGGTCATCGCGCAGGAGCATCTGGGCAAACTGTTCGACCGCTTCTACCGCGTCGACCCGTCCCGCGCCGAACCGGGAGATTCCGGCGGATTGGGATTGGCGATCGTGCAGTCGATCATGCAGTTGCATGGGGGGCGGGTGCGGGTCAGCAGTGATGCAAATGGCACCGTGTTTGAACTGGGGTTTATGTTGGTCTGACGGGCGCTTTCGCGGGCAAGCCCGCTCCCACAATGGTCGAGGTGTGACGCGGATTTTTGTACGCCCCAATCCTTGTGGGAGCGGGCTTGCCCGCGAAGAGGCTGGTCGATTCAGAACAAATTCCAGCCCCGTCAGCGCAACTGATCCCGAAACTGCCCCGGTGTCATCCCCGTCCAGCGCTTGAACGCCCGGCTGAAGCTGCTGGTATCGGCAAATCCCAGTAAATAACTGACTTCGCTCAGCGAGCATTGCGGATCGCGCAGGTGCAGCAGCGCGAGGTTTTCGCGGCTTTCATTCAGCAGGGTGTCGAAGCGGCAACCCTCGTCCGCCAGGTGCCGTTGCAGACTGCGCAGGCTCAAGTGCAGAGCCTGGGCGATGCGTTCGGCGCTGGGTTCGCCTTCGGGCAGTTGTTCTTCGATGGCGTCGCGCACCTTGCGCTCCCAGGTCAGGGGCTGGAGCTGGGCGAGGGTGCGTTTGAGCACCGCTTCGTTGTGCTCGGCCAGTTCCGGGTTGGCGTCGTCGAGGTGGCTGTCGAAGTCGGCGAGGGCGAACTCGATGCAGTCTTCTTCGGCTGAAAAATGCACCGGCGAGCGGAACACTTTGTGCCATTGATGTGCATCGGTGGGTTCCGGGCGGCGCAGGTACACCGCCAGTGGCGCGTAGTCGCGGCCCAGACGATTGCGGCAGGTACGCACGTAGATCGCGGCGAAGGCGTCGATGGCTTCGAAGGCAGGCGCCGGGTTGTCGACCGGGATCTTCAGGCGAAACCGATAGCGGTCTTCGGTGCGGGTCAGCTCCAGTTCCAGCGCGTCGCTGACCACCTGGTGATAACGCACGATCCGCTCGAACACTTCCCGCAGGCTGCCGCTGGCCACCAACGCATAGCCCAGCGCATGAAAGGTCGTGGGGCTGACAAACCGCGACACCCGCAAACCGATCGCCGGATCACCGCTGACCTGCACTGCGATTTCCCACAGGCGTGTGGTCGCGGACAACGGATAGCGGGCGTTCGGGTCGTCCATCAATTGCGGATCGAGCCCGGCCTGCTGGCACAGGGCAGTGCTGTCCAGCCCCAGCGCGTCGAGTTGCTTGCGCAGGGCGCGGGTCCAGCTGGCGAGAGAAGTCGGTTCCTTCATGCTGATTGGCGCTTCCGGTCAACAGGTTGGCGTTCTCGGCTACCGCGTTTGGAGTCCGCGCGGGGCAGGATACGAACATCAATAATCAGAGGATGGAAGCATGGACCGTACTTCTGCAAGTCCCCAGCGACACAATGCTGCCCAGCGATCAGCGCATATTCGCGAAGTGGTGCTGGCCAAAGGCGTCGAGCTGCGCGAGCGCTACCCGATTCTCAAGCATCAGGATGCCCTTGGTGCGGGAATTCTGGCCTTCGCCCTGGCCGGGATGATCGGATCGGCGGCGCTCTATATCACCGGGCAATTGGCGTGGTGGGTGTGCTTGCTATTGAACGCCTTTTTCGCTTCGCTGACCCACGAACTCGAACACGACCTGATCCACAGCATGTATTTCCGCAAACAGCGCGTGCCGCACAACCTGATGATGGGCCTGGTGTGGCTGGCGCGGCCGAGCACGATCAACCCTTGGATCCGCCGTCATTTGCACCTCAATCATCACAAGGTGTCCGGCACCGAAACCGACATGGAAGAGCGGGCGATCACCAATGGCGAACCCTGGGGTTTTGCGCGGTTGCTGATGGTTGGCGACAACGTGATGTCGGCGCTTATCCGCATGCTCCGGGCCAAGACCTGGGCGCACAAGTACAGCATCATCAAACGCACGCTGAAAGTCTACGCGCCGCTGGCGCTGGTGCATTGGGGGGCGTGGTATGTGTTTCTCGGCTTCCACGCGGCCAATGGCATCGCTTACTTGATGGGCTCGCCGATCGAATGGTCGGCGACCACGTTGTCGGTGATGCAAGTGATCGACATCGCGGCTGTGGTGATCATCGGCCCGAACGTGTTGCGCACCTTCTGCCTGCACTTCATCAGTTCGAACATGCATTACTACGGGGATGTGGAGCCGGGCAATGTGCTGCAGCAGTGCCAAGTGTTGAACCCGTGGTGGCTGTGGCCGTTGCAGGCGTTCTGCTTCAACTTCGGCAGCAGTCACGGGATTCATCATTTTGTGGTGAAGGAGCCGTTCTACATTCGCCAGCTGACGGTGCCGGTGGCGCATAAGGTGATGCGGGAGATGGGGTTCGGTTTAACGATTTCGGGACGTTCGGGCGGGCGAACCGGTTTGTTCGCAAGGAAAATGAAGGGTTGGCGGGAAGGCAATTGAGGTGAATTGACTTTGTATGTTCGGCTTGAGAACCAGCCCTCACCCTAACCCTCTCCCGGGGGAGAGGGGACTGATTGGGGATATTGGAGAAGAACGCCGACGTGATCCTGATGTGCTGAATCCATAATCGACTCGGTATTTCAGGTCGATGTATAACGCGGAACACCTCGGTCAGCTCCCTCTCCCTCCGGGAGAGGGCTGGGGTGAGGGCAGCTCTTGATCGAAATCTCAATCCGGCTGAAACGGCGACTCACTCAAAATCACCCCGGTCTCCTCCACATACCGCTGCCAATGCTCGATCAGCGCTTCCAGCCTCTGCGGCTGGCTCGACGCCAGGTCATGAATCTCCCCCGGATCACTGCTCAGATCGTACAACTGCCAGGTCGCCGGCCCCACCGGGCCGGGGATCCACACCGCTTTCCACTGTCCCTGCCGAATCGCCCGGCGCCCGAACAGTTCCCACCCGGTGACGGTGTGTTCGTCATGCACCTGCGCCGTCTCGCCGGACAAGAACCCCAGCCACGATTTACCGCGCAAAGGCGCCACCGTTTTACCGTGCCACTGCTTGCCGGGATGGCGCACGCCGGCCAGATCGAGAATGGTCGGCGTGATGTCCATCACCGTGCCGAAACCATGGCTGATCTGCCCCTTTAACGGCAGCTGCGGATAGTGCAGCAGCGCCGGAACGCGAATCCCGCCCTCGGTGGTGAAGGCCTTGAACAGGCGTGACGGTGCGGTTGCCACCTGCGCCCAGTTCGGTCCGTACCAGACGTAGGAATTGGCGCGGCCGATGTTGTCGAGGCTGTTGTCGAAATGCTGGCTCAGATACGTCATCAGCTGCGGACCGAATTTCGGGAAGGCTTCCAGCAGCGCGCCTTCGGCACCGTTGTCGGACATGAACAGGATGAAGGTGTTGTCGAGCTGACCTTGTTGACGCAGATAATCGACGACGCGGCCGATGTTCCAGTCCATGCGCTCGACCATCGCTGCGTAGACTTCCATCGCCCGGGCGGAAATGCGTTTTTGTTCATCGCTCAGCGCGTCCCATTGCGCGGTCAGCTGGATCAGCGGATGCGGTTCGACATCCGGCTCGATCAGCCCAAGCGATTTGAGTTTTTCCAGACGCTCGAGGCGCAGCACTTCCGGCCCCGCGTCGTAGCGGCCGCGATATTTTTCGACGATGTCGGCGGGCGCCTGCAGCGGCCAGTGCGGCGCGGAAAACGGCAGGTAGGCGAAGAATGGCCGGCTCTGGTCACGCTCCTTGAGGTACTGCAACAGCTTGTCGCCGAAGGCGTCGGAGGAATAGAAATCCTTCGGCAATTCGTCGATGAAGGTGTCGTCTTCGATGTACAGCGCCGGGGTGGATTTCAGCAGGCCGGGCGTGTGTTCGTCGTAGGTCGGTTCGAAGCCGTAGTGGTTGGCCGCGCCGGGCAGCAGCGAGAACGAACGCTCGAAACCGCGGGCGTGGGGCGCCAGTTCGGCGGTCAGCCCCAGGTGCCATTTGCCGCTCATCAAAGTCTGATAACCGGCCTCACGCAGCAACTCCGGCAGCGCGACGACACGGTCATTGAGGTAACCCTCGTAGCCCGGCTTGCCGATCAGTTCCGGGGTCAGGGCTTCGGCCATGGTGCCGATGCCGGCGATGTGGTGATCGGTGCCGGTGAGCAGCATCGAGCGGGTCGGCGAGCAGGTCGGTGCGGTGTGAAAATCGGTCAGGCGCAAGCCATTGTTGGCCAGCGCATCGAGGTTCGGCGTGGCGATTTCGCCGCCGAAGGCTCCGATGTCGGAGAAGCCGAGATCATCGGCCAGAATCACCAGAAAGTTGGGACGTTGCGGCATCGACAGGCTCCTGTTCAGCAGGCAATGAACGACAGCGGCAGATCGCGGATCTGCACCGGTGCGCTCGGTTGGTAATGGTCGTCACTGGTCAGTTCGTGCAGCAGTTCTTCGCGCAACTGGTGGAAGTCGAAACTGCTGCGCTGGCGCGGATGGGGCAGGGCGATGTCCACCACCTGTTTGATCCGGCCCGGGCGCGGCTCCATGACCACCACGCGGTCGGCGAGGAAAATCGCTTCCTCGACATCGTGGGTGACCAGAATCGTGGTGATCTTTGCCCGCTCGCGAATCGCCAGCAGCTCGTCCTGCATCTGCTGGCGGGTCAGCGCGTCGAGGGCGCCGAAAGGTTCGTCGAGCAACAGGATCCGTGGGCTCGCCACCAGGCCGCGAGCAATCGCCACGCGCTGAGCCATGCCGCCGGAGAGTTGGTGCGGGTAGGCGCGGGTGAAGTCGCGCAGGCCTACCAGTTCGATGAAATCGTTGACGCGTTGCTGCTTTTCGGAGGCAGCCAGCGGCTCGTTCACCAAGCCCAGGCCGATGTTGTCGGCCACCGTCAGCCACGGGAATAGACGGTGCTCCTGAAACACGATGCCGCGCTCGCCACCGACGCCGTTGACGGCTTTGCCATCGACTGTGATCTGCCCGCGAAACTGCGTGTCGAGGCCCACCAACAAGCGCAGCAAAGTGGATTTGCCGCAGCCGCTGGAACCGACGATGGCGACGAATTCGCCCTCGGCAATGTCGAGGTTGAATTCGCGAATCGCCTCCAGTTCGAAACCGTCGACGTCGAAAGATTTGCCTACATGGTTGAAGCTGACAATCGGTGCGTTCATGCGTGTCTCCAGCGGGTGGCGCGGATTTCCAGGCGTTGGCCAATGAGGTTGAGCAGGGCGCCGGTGAGGCCGACCAGCAGCATCCCGGCCATGATCAGGTCCATGCGCAGCAGTTGTTGGGCGCCGATCATCTGGCTGCCGATGCCGCCGTTGGACGGCATGAAATATTCGGCGCCGATGGTGCCCAGCCAGGCGTAGATCAGGCTCAGGCGCAGGCCGGCGAAAATCCCCGGCGCGGCGCCCGGCAATACCAGTCGACGCAGGCGTTGGGCGAGGCTCAGGCGCAGCACCTGCGCGGCTTCGTTGAGCTGTGGCGAGAGGTTGGCGACGCTGCGTTGAGTCGCGACAAACAACGGAAAGAAAGCGGCGAGGGCGACGAACACCCACTTCGCCAATTCGCCCAGACCGAACCAGGCGGTGAGCAACGGCACCCAGGCGAAAATCGCGATCTGGCGAAGGGCGGCGAGGGTCGGGCCGAGCACCCGTTCGCTGGTACGCGACAGACCCAGCAACAAGCCCAGCACGAGGCCGAGGCCGCCGCCAATCAACAAGCCGCCGAGTGTGCGGCCCAGGCTCAGGGCCATGCCCGAGATCAGCGTGCCGTCGAGCAATCCGTTTTTCGTTGCCTCAAGCACCACCCACGGGCTGACCAGAATGTTGGCATCGATCCATTGTTGATCGACCGCCAGTTGCCACAACGCAAACAGCGCCAGCGGCAGCAGCCACGGCTGCACGCGTTGCCAGCCTTCGTAGCGTGGGCCGCGACGAATTTCCGCCGTGGCCGGGTGCGGCCAGTGCACCAGTTTTCTGTCCAGCAGGCCGATGCCGCGATCCATCGCCACCCCGATCAGGCCGATCACCACGATGCACACAAAGACGATGTCGAGCATGAACAACTGACGCGCCCAGACCATCAGGTAACCGATGCCTTCGCTGGAGGCCAGCAGTTCCACCGCGAGCAATGAAGTCCAGCCAGCGGCCAGCGCCAGGCGCACGCCGGCCATGAACGCCGGGAGGGCGGCGGGCAGCACCAGTCGGCGGATCAACAGACGTGGCGGCAAACGTAAAACAGCGGCGGCTTCACGTAATTTGGGTTGCGCATCGCGCACGCCGACCAGCGTGTGCAGGGTCACCGGCACCACGATGGCCTTGACCAGCACCACCAGTTTCAGCGTTTCGCCGATGCCGAAAAACACCATGAACAGCGGAATCCACGCCAGCGTCGGCACCTGGGCCAGGCCGGTGAAGGTCGGGAAGATCAGGCGTTCGAGGCGACGGCTGAAGCCCAGCGCCGCGCCGAGTACTGCGCCGGCGGAAACGCCCGCGAGCAGGCCCCAGAACAACCGTTGCAGGCTGATCCACAAATGACTCCACAACTCGCCCTGGGACAGCTCGATCGCGCTGCTCCACACCAGTGACGGCGCCGGCAGGATCTGTTCGCTCATCCATTGATTGCGCGCCGCCAGCCACCACAGGGCGAACAGTCCGAGCGGTAATATCCAGGGTAAGACGCGGTGGCTCAGGCGTGGCCAGGTGCGCCGGCTTTTCAACGGCGGTGCGGCCAGTGGCAGGCTGAGCAGGGATTCACGGGCCATGGGTGACCTCCGTTGTCGGGTTGGATCGTGTTAGCGGAATTAGCTGAAAACTAATTGTTATAAGCGAATTGAAAAATAACAATTTTGGAGATAAGCAGCGCCATTTAAGGCCTCCAGCCCTGCACGCATCCAATGCATTCGAAGAATATTTTCGATGCTCTCCATGCATACCGCTCTGCATGTCCCGATTTTGCTGACTTAGCTTGAATAGCTATAAAAATGTGCGTTTTAAGTATTTAAGTGCTGGTACGGATTGCGCCTACTTTCGGTTCCTCAATGCCCGCCGTGATCAGGAGCCGCACCCATGAACCTTCCCTTCAAACGTGTCATCAGTCTGTTTGCCGCGCCGGCGCTGGCGGGGCTGCTGGCGTTCTCTGCCCAGGCCGACGAGCTCAAGGAGATCAGGATTGCCGTGCCGGATCTGAGCGCCGGCACCCAGCACAGCGGTGGGGGCATCGTGGACGTGCTGCGCGATCAGCAGATCTTCGAAAAGGCCTTCGCCGATCAGGGCATCAAGATTCAGTGGAGTTTCTTCAAGGGCGCCGGACCGGTGATCAACGAAGCGTTCGCCAACGGCCAGGTGGACCTGGCCTATCTCGGAGATCTGGCGGCCATCATCGGCAAGTCCAACGGACTGGATACGCGCCTGCTCAGCGCCAGCGCCCGGGGTGTGAAGCAATACCTGGGCGTGGTGCCGGGTTCGGGGATCAAGACGCTGCAGGATCTCAAAGGCAAGCGCGTGGCGATCTTCCGCGGCACTGCGACCCAGTTGTCGTTCGATGCCGCGTTGGCCAGTGTGGGCCTGAGCGAGAAGGACGTGAAAGTGATCAACCTCGATTTCAACGCAGCGGTTGCCGCGCTGGCGGCGAAGCAGATCGATGCGTCGTGGGGCAGCTCTGGGCTGACTGCATTGCAGGCCAAAGGCCTGGCCGAGTTGCCATTGAACACCAAGGATCTCGGCGGCGCTGGCAGTGTGCAGTCGGTGCTGGTGGGGACCGGCAAATTTGTCGACGGGCATCCGGAAGCCGTGGCGAAGCTGCTCAAGGCTCAGCAGCAGGCCGTGGAGTGGCTGACCCAGGACAGCAACAAGGACGCCTACGTGCAACTGGTCTCGGGACTCGCGAGTTATCCGCCGGTGATCCTGACCCAGGATCTGAAGGATCAGAACCTGAGTGAAGTATTCCCGTCGACACTGGACCCGTTGTTCCTCGAAAACCTGCAGGGCAAGGTGGATCTGGCGGCGCAGCAGAAGCTGATTCGCAAGCCGTTCAAGGTGAACGAGTGGGTGGCGCCTGAGCTGGCGGCTGCGAAGCTTTGATTTTTTAGCGTCAGAGCAGACCTCATCGCCAGCAGGCTGGCTCCCACAATTGGATGCATTTCATGTGGGAGCCAGCCTGCTGGCGATGACGACCTCAAACCGCGACGCTGATTTCCTGTTTATCCACCGCCACCAACGTCTCGATCATCGCCCGCGCCGCCGGTGAAAGCCGGAATCCGGTGCGGCTCACAATCCCGCACCGCGCATTCATGCTCTCCAGGTTCTGCGGCAGGTTGCGCCAGTGCAGCAGCGCCAGCGAGCCTTGGGCAATGTCCTCGACAAACGCCTCTTCGGTGCCGACGCCGATCGCGTTGGATTGCAGCACCACTTTCACCAGCGCCGGAAAATGCTCGGTCTCGATGGTCGGTGAAAAATCGATCCGCCCGCTGAGATTCGCCAGCAGTTTGCGAATGCCCGGCGGGATCAGCGTGGTCGCCAGCGGGTAGTCGAACATGTCGTTGGTCGACAGGCTTTCCTTGGCCAGCAGCGGATGCCCCGGCCGGCAGAAAAACACCCCGCGCTTGGGCGTCAGCGGTTGGGTCTGGAAGTTCGGGTCGGATTCGAAATGACGGATGTCGGCGATGAAGAATTCGATCTCTTCGCGGCTCAGGGCGCGGCTGAGCTTTTCCCAGTTATCCACCTGAAAGCGGGTGCGTACTTTCGGGTGCGCATTGATGAATTGCGCCACCGCGTCCGGCACCAGTTTCACCGCCGGCGCCGGGCCGCAACCGAAGTGCAGTTCGCCGGCGTCGAGCTTGGTCATCTGCGTCACTTCGGCGCTGAGCAATGCCGCGCCCTGCACCAGGGTCAAGGCGTGTTGCAGCACCACTTGGCCTTCTGGGGTAGGGCGCAGATCCTTGTTGCCGCGATCCACCAGCACACAGCCGAACTCCTGCTCCAGCCCTTGAATGCTGCGGCTGAACGCCGGTTGAGTGATGCCCATGGCGTCGGCCGCGCGGACAAAACTGCGGTGTTCGTTGAGGGCGATGAAGTAGCGCAACTGGCGAAGATCCATATGCTTTTCCGGCATCCTAAAAATAGCTCGAAGGCATTTGCGACGAGGTTGCTTGAGGTTTTAAATGCAAGCTCTTATTCCGTCAACGAAGCATGTGAATATCTATTAGATTCAAATGGAATATAGATAGAGCGTTGTTTCGCTGCCGTCCAACCGCAAGCAGTCGATGAGGGTCTACCCATGAGCAATGCCGCACTCGCTGTAAAACCCGCTGTCCACGCGCTGGACATTCATCCGGTGGCCGGCCGTATCGGCGCCGAAATCCGTGGCGTGCACTTGTCCGGTGAGCTGGATGCCGCGACGGTTGAAGCCATTCAACAGGCGCTGATCCAGTACAAGGTCGTGTTCTTCCGCGAGCAGACCCAGCTCGACGATCAACGTCAGGAAGCCTTTGCGCACCTGCTCGGCGAGCCGGTGGCGCATCCGACCGTGCCGTCCCGCGAGGGCACCCGTTACCTGCTGGAACTGGACGGCGCCGAAGGGCAGCGCGCCAACTCCTGGCACACCGACGTGACCTTCGTCGATGCCTACCCGAAAGCCTCGATCCTGCGCTCGGTGGTGGCTCCGGCGTTTGGCGGCGACACGCTGTGGGCGAACACCGCGACCGCGTACAACGAACTGCCGACCGAACTGCGTGAACTGGCGGACAAACTGGTGGCCGTGCACAGCAACGAGTACGACTACGCCGGAGCGAAGCCGGACGTGTCGGCGGAGAAGCTCGAGCGCTATCGCAAGATCTTCACCTCGACCGTCTATGAGACCGAGCATCCGGTGGTGCGTGTGCACCCGATCAGCGGCGAAAAGAGCTTGTTGCTGGGGCACTTCGTGAAGCGCATCAAGGGCTATTCCCAGGCCGATTCGGCGCATCTGTTTGGTCTGCTGCAGAGCCATGTCATCCGCCAGGAAAACACCGTGCGCTGGCGCTGGAAGGCCGGTGACGTGGCGATCTGGGATAACCGTTCGACGCAGCATTATGCGATTGATGATTACGGCACTCAGGATCGGGTGGTGCGTCGGGTGACGCTCAAAGGAGAAGTGCCGGTCGGGGCGAGCGGGCAGCGTAGCCAGACCATCAAAGGCGCTGAAATCGTCGGCGTCTGATAAGACCTCATCGCGGGCAAGCCGGCCATCCGGCTTGCCCGCAGTCCTTTTACCAGACGCCAATCTGAACGAGCTTCTCGGTCTCCGGCTCCCCATAACGAAACCGCTGCCCACGCAAATCAATCTCCTGATGACTGATCGTCGTGCGCCGCTTCAGCCCGCGCACCCACTCGAACAGATACCCCGCATGCTCCTCACGCACCGCCGCATACGTCGGATCCGCGCCCAGATCCTGCAGCTCCTGCGGGTCATTCAACAGATCGAAAAGCTGCGGCCGAAAGCCGTCGTACGCCAGGTATTTCCAGCGCTCGCTGCGCACCATGGTCATGCGGCAGCGGTCGATCGGCTGGCCCAGTCGCTGCCGCGCCGGGGCCTGGAAGGCGTAGTCGTATTCGCTGATCGCATAGCGACGCCAGTCGGGATTCTCGCCGTGCAGCAGCGGAATCAACGAACGGCCCTCCAGGCGATGCTCGGCACCCGCCACGCCCAGCGCGTCGAGAAAGGTCGGCACGCCATCGATGGTTTCCGCCAGGCGTTCATCGACTGTGCCCCGCGTGACATCCGCCGCCGCACGCGGGTCGCGCACGATCAACGGCACGCCCACCGCTTGCTCCAGCAAAAACTCCTTCTCCCCCAGCCAGTGATCGCCCAGAAAGTCGCCGTGATCGCTGGTGAACACGATCAGCGTGTCCTCCCAGCGTCCGTTGCTTTGCAGGAAATCGAACAGCCGCCCCAACTGATCATCGACCTGTTTGACCAGGCCCATGTACGTCGGGATCACGTTCAGTCGTACCGGATCTTTGGAGAAATTCAGGCATTCCTCATGCTGGCGAAAGGCCTGATAGACCGGGTGGTCGCTTGGAGAGGCATTACGTACCGGTTCGAGAATCGATTTCGTACTGTACAAAGTGTGGTACGGAGCCGGTACGATGTAGGGCCAGTGGGGTTTGATATAGGACAGGTGTAAAAACCACGGTTTTTCACCTTGCTCACCGATGAAGTCGATGGCTCGATTTGTAGTGTAGACAGTCTCTGAATGTTGCTCGGGAATTCGCGCCGGCAAATGGGCATTGCGCATTTTCCAGCCGCTGAGGATTTCGCCGTTGTCGCCTTCGGCCGCGTTGGCCCAGTCGTGCCAGGGGTTACGCCCTTCGAAACCCTGTTCGCGCAGGTAATGGGTGTACGGCGCGGATTCGCGTTTGTCATCGAACAGCGGGTCGTCGGGGAAGATGCCGTCGTGACGAAAGTACGGTTCGAAGCCGACTTCATTGAGCACTTCGGCTTGGGCGCTTTCGGGGTTGATCGCCAGCCGCTGCAAGGCATCCACATTAGCCGTGGCGTGGGTCTTGCCGACCAGCGCAGTACGAATGCCGTGGGGGCGCAGGTAATCGCCGATGGTCAGTTCTTCCAGCGGTAGCGGCACGGCGTTCCACGCCACTTGATGGCTGCTGACATAGCGTCCGGTGTAGGCCGACATCCGCGACGGCCCGCAGATCGTGCCCTGGGTGTAGGCGCGGCTGAAGCGCACGCCGGCGGCGGCCAGGCGATCGATGTTCGGGGTGTGCAGGTGCGGGTGGCCGTAGCAGGACAGGTAATCGCGGCGCAGTTGATCGCACATGATGTACAGCACGTTGCGCACAGGGTTTTGCGGGTTGGACATGGGGTTCACCAGTCAGAAAGACAGGCGAGGTTTTTCGCTTTCTGCGAGGGTGTTCGGCAAGTGCATTCGGGGAATGTGTTTCATGCAAGAAATGCATCGGCGCCTGCGCAGGCCTCTTCGCGAGCAAGCCCGCTCCCACAGGAGTACGCGTTTCGAATGTGGGAGCGGGCTTGCTCGCGAAGGCGGTGCGTCAGACGGCAAAATTGTCCAGTGAACACACTTCCTCATCCACCGCATCAATCGCCTTGATCTGCTCGATCATCGCTTCGGCCAACGGTGACAACCGATACCCGGCGCGACTGACAATTCCGTAGCGCGTGTACAACTCCTCGAGATCATCCGCCAACCCTTCGATCTTCAAGCACACCAGCTCACCACGAGCCTGATGCAGCGCATCCGAATAGGCACCGACGATACCGATCGCATCCGAGCGCAGCACCACGCCGAGCAGGCTGGCGCTGTTCTCGCACTCCACGTTCGGGACGAAATCCGGGCGGCCGCTGAGGTCGACGATGACCTTGCGCAGGTTCGGTGGACGGATGCTGACGGCCAGTGGATAACTCATCAATTGCTCGGCGGTGACCCGATCCGATGCGGCCAGCGGATGCCCGGCGCGGCAGCAGAAATGCCATTTGCGCGGGCGCAAACGATGGGTCAGGTAATCCGGATCGGCCTCGAAGTGCCGGGTGTCGGCGACGAAGAATTCGAACTCTTCACTCAGCAGTCGCTTGCTCAAACTCTGCCAGTCATCGACCTGGTAATGCACCCGCGCTTTGGGGTAACGGCCGATGAAGCTGCCGATGGCTCGGGGGATCAATCCTGCCGCCGGTGCCGGGCCGCAACCGAAGCGCAATTCTCCCGCCTCCAGCCCGTTGAACTGGCTGATCTCGTTGGCCATCTGCTGTGCACCGCTGACCAGCCGCCGGGCGTGTTCAAGCAGCACCTGCCCCTGTTTGGTCGGCGGCAATTCCTTGCGCCCGCGATCCACCAACTGGCAACCGACGCTGTGTTCCAGCGCCTGAATGCTGCGGCTGAATGCCGACTGCGACAGGTTCACCGCCTGCGCGCCGGCGACGAAGCTGCGTTGTTCGGCAAGGGCGATGAAGTGGCGGAGCTGGCGCAAGTCGATATGCATTTTTCACATAAAAAATATCCGGGAAATGCATTGGATATGCATTAGGTCGACTCCTTATAAAGGCAATCTCTTATGCAGTAAATCTTTGTAAAAACATAAATGAATAACTGAAAAGAATATGCAGCGCGGAAGATGTCTGCGTGTTTTTTGACCAGGAGCAGCCCCATGAGTCCGTTGAACCTCGCTTCACCGCAGCCGCCACGACGGCTCAAACGTCTGCCCCTGGCCCTGTTGCTGGCGGGGAGTGCCAGTTGGACCCACGGCTACGCTGCGGAAACGGATACCCCTGTGCCGGCACCGGCAGGCAAGACCGCGACCGCCACTTCGCAACTGGAAACCGTGACCGTCACCACCCGCCGCCGCGAAGAAAGTTCTCAGGATGTGCCGACGCCCATGAGCGTGGTCAGTGGCCAGACTCTGGAGACGCAGCGGGTCTATCGAATCCAGGATCTGCAGCAACTGGTGCCCAGCGTCAACGTCGCCTACATGCATGCGCGCCAGTCCAGCGTGTCGATTCGCGGTCTGGGCAACAACCCGGCCAGCGACGGCCTGGAAGGCAGCGTCGGCCTTTACATCGACAACGTTTATCTGGGTCGTCCGGGGATGGCGGTGTTCGACCTGATGGACATCGAACAGCTCGAAGTCCTGCGCGGGCCGCAAGGTACGTTGTTTGGCAAGAACACCACCGCCGGGGTGATCAACATCAGCACCCGCGCGCCGAGTTTCACACCGGAACGCAGCATCGAAACCTCGGTCGGCGAGGGCGGTTATTTCCAGACCAAGGGCACGCTTTCCGGGCCGCTCAACGATCAACTGGCCGGGCGAATTTCCGCCTATCGCACCCGTAGCGATGGCGACATCAAAAACGAATTCAACGGCCACGATTTGAACGGTGGTTCCCGTGACGGCTTCCGGGCGCAGTTGCTGTTCAAGCCCAACGAAAACTTCAATCTGCGCTGGATCGGTGATTACAACGAAGAGGATTCCAGCGCCGGCACCCGCGTGCTGTACAACACCGGGCCGACCATCAATGGCGTCAATCTCTACTCGGCCCGCGCCGCCGCTGCCGGCGCGACGCTGGTCAACGGCTCGCACCGCAAGGTCAATCTGGACAGCGACCAGCACGTCACCGTGCATCAGGGCGGCACGTCGGTGGAGGCCAACTGGACACTGCCTAGCGACTTCACCCTGACCTCGGTCAGTTCCTATCGATACTGGAATTTCACCCCGCGCAACGACGATGGCCTCAACGTGCCGGCGAGCTACAACGCCGGGGTCTCGGTGGAGGACAAGCAGTATTCCCAGGAATTTCGCCTCGCCTCGCCCAAGGGCGAGTTCTTCGATTACGTCCTCGGCGCCTACTATTTCGGCTCGGACCTGGACAACAAATCCTTCGCCTATTACGGCCCGCAGGCAGATATCTGGAACGGCACGCCACGGGGTGCGCTGGCCAACGTCAACAGCGTCGGCCGTGGCCACATCAAGACCGACAGTTTCGCGCTGTTCGCCCAAGGCACCTGGCACCTGACCCCGCGTCTGGATTTCACCGCCGGGGTGCGTGGCACCTATGAAGAGAAGAACGCCTGGGTCAATCGTGATGCGCCGCAGGGTGGCGCAGCAGTGACTGGTGCTGCTGCCACCGCGCGACGCGGCCGGACCGGCGCCTACGATTCCGGCGATTTGAATCAGTACAGCTCCAGCCCGTCCGGATTGCTCAACCTGAGTTATCGCTTCACCGATGATCTGCTCGGCTACGCCACGTTGTCTCACGGCGAGAAATCCGGTGGGGTCAACCTGGTGGTCGGCTCGGCACCGACCGCTGGCGCCGACTCCCTGCTGATCGGCACCGAGCGCGCCAACAACGCCGAACTCGGCTTCAAGAGCACGCTGTGGGATCGGCGTTTGCAGCTCAACGCCAACGTGTTCTGGACTCAGGTCAACGCTTACCAGACCAACGCCTACGACGACGTCAACCGTGTGCAATACCTGACCAACGCCGGCTCAGTGCGCTCACGCGGGGTGGAGTTCGAAAGCACCGTGATTCCGCTGCGCGGTCTGACGCTGAACTTCAACGGCTCGTTCAACGACGTCAGTTACCTCTCGTACAAGGACGCGCCGTGCCCACCTGAAGTCAGTCAGGCGCCGGGGGCTCCGGCCTCTTGCGACCTCAGTGGGCATCAGGTGGTCGGCGCCTCGAAATGGATCGGCAACGCCAACGGCAAATACGAATGGAATCTGGCCAACGGACTGCAACCCTACGTCACTGGCAGCTACGCGTTCCGCTCCAAAGCGGTGGGCACGGTCGAAGATTCCGACTACGGCCAGATCCCGAGTTACGCGGTGGTCAATCTCTCCACCGGCCTGCGCGGCGATTTCAATCAGGGACAGTGGGATGTCTCGCTGTGGCTGAAAAACGCCTTCGACAAAACCTACTACACGACCCTGTGGACCGGCGGCAACGGCGGCTATGAAGGTCTGCTCGGCACGCCGCGCACCCTCGGCGTCACCGGTCGCTACGACTTCTGATCGATCCCGGCGACCAGCGCTTCAATCCGGACAACCTGTTGCAAGGTGGTCTGGCGCCTGGGGCCGAACCTGGCCGTCACCTGGAAAAGGCAACAGACCAATGCCAATCGTTAGTTATCAAGACTCTTCCGAATCGAAATAATTTATGAGCGACATGAATAGTGCATATAGCAATATCGTTGAAAAGTGCCGTGGACAATAAGTCAATGTCCAACCATCCTGAGTCTCGTGAGTTTCCAGGAGGAAACTTGCTCTCATCGGAAGACACTTATCCAACGATAAAGGGAATCTCGTTATGTCGAGCATTAATGGCAACTATGTAAACGCTAACGCTGGCGCCAAACTGACGATCACCGATGGCAACGACTCCAACGGCACCTTCAGCGGAAAGTTCAGCCAGAACGGCGTGAACTACGACATCGCGTACGGTCACTATCACTTCCAGAACAGCACCGGGCAGCCTACGATCATTACTTTCGCGGCTTTGAATGACGGCACTGGCTATCAGTCCTGGACGCTGTTCTCGCCGGATCACAACTACTCGAAAGTTCGTGCGGTGGGTTCTCGTACCAACTTTGACGGTGATGTAGTCGGTCTGGCCGGGGAGTTTGTGAAGCAATAAGAAATTCCGCAAATCGAAGGCCGATGCATTAAACATGCATCGGCCTTTTTGTTTGTCTACAAAAAAAGTTCGTCAACTATCACCTTGGTATTAGTTGTCACCGAATCCCGGGTCCTCGATAAACCGATGCCTTGGATGAATACTTTTTATGCCAGGAAAGCATGTCGATTTCGGCGAGCCGCTGGAAGCCTTGCAGGCCGTGGCTTTGGCGGAAATGATCGCTTCTTATATTCCATAAATGTCTATTCATAACATTAAAGATTACTTTCGGAGATAAGCCTCCCGACCCAATGATTGACCCATCGATCACGCCGTGGGGGATTCAACAAGCGGCGGATCGGCTACGCGAAAAAACGCAAAACGCAAAGAGACCGCAGGGAGTAAATCAATGGGCAATGTCCAGACCGCTGCCAGTGCACAGGAGGTGCTGTGGCGCCAGGCGCCGAGCGGCGAGTTGGTCGATCTCGGCCGGCCCCATCGTGTGCCGTTGGGGCAGCTGCGTTTGCAGCGCGCGCCCAAGGGCATTCTGAGCCGCCGCGAAACGATTCTGCTCGGCGTTCTGGCGCTGGTGGTGCATGGCGCGGTGATCTACTGGATCAATCAGCATCCGACGCCGGCGCTGCCGATCGTGCCGCCGGAAATTCCACCGATGACCATCGAGTTTTCGCGTCCGGCCCCCCCGGCGCCGCCTGTGGTTGTACCGCCGCCACCGGCACCGGTGGTCGAGCCACCGCCGCCGGTGGAAGACGAACTGGCAACCAAGCCACCACCGAAACCGAAGCCGATTCCCAAACCGAAACCGGTCGCCAAACCTGTTCCGAAACCAGCGCCAAAAGCCGTCGAGCAACCCCCGGCTCCGCCACAACCGGCCGCCCCGGTCGCCGCGCCAGCACCACCTGCACCACCGGCGCCTGCTCCGGTGACCCCGGCCTCGGCCAACGCCGCGTACCTGAAGAACCCGGCGCCGGAGTATCCGTCGCTGGCCCAGCGTCGCGGTTGGGAAGGCACGGTGTTGCTGCGGGTGCACGTACTGGCCAGCGGCAAACCGGGCGAGATCCAGATTCAGAAAAGCAGTGGCCGGCAACAGCTCGACGACGCGGCGCTGGACGCCGTGAAGCGCTGGAGCTTCGTGCCGGCCAAGCAGGGTGATGTCGCCCAGGACGGCTGGGTCAGCGTACCCATCGATTTCAAGATTCATTAATTGGTAATCAGCCGGCTTTATTCTCGCGGTGTGTCTGTAACCGTCATCGCGAGCAAGCTCGGCTCCCACACACGAGGGAACACATCATGACGTTACTGGCATCTCCACTGGAATCCATCGAAAGCGCGGTGATCTGGCTGCTGGTGGTCTTCTCTGTCGCTACCTGGGGCCTGGCATTGCTCAAGGCGCTGCAGTTCGGCCGGTTGAAGGCGCAGGACCGCAAATTTCACAAGCGCTTCTGGGCGGCGTCGAGTCTGGACTCCGCCGCCGAGTTGAGCGAAACCCAGCCCGGCGCCGCAGCGCGGGTGGCACAGGCCGGTTATGCGGCGATTCAGGTGGGCGAGGCGCCGCAGGCCAATGACCTGAGCCAGGCGATCAATCATCAGGATCGCCTCGAACGTGCCTTGCGCCAGCAGATCGTCCGCGAGCGCCGTTCGCTGGAAACCGGTCTGGCGGTGGTCGCGAGTATTGGCAGCACCTCGCCGTTCATTGGTCTGTTCGGCACGGTGTGGGGAATCATGGAAGCGTTGAAAGGCATCAGCGCGGCGGGCTCGGCGAGCCTGGAAACGGTCGCAGGACCGATCGGTGCAGCGCTGGTCGCCACCGGGGTGGGGATCGCGGTCGCGGTGCCGGCGGTGCTGGTTTACAACTACTTTTTGCGTCGCCTGAAACTGACGGCGGCGGACCTGGATGACTTTGCCCACGACTTCTACAGCCTGGCGCAGAAGAGCGCGTTCCGCGTGCTGATCCACCCGACCGCGCACAAGGCTGCGGCCCAGGGCAACGCAACAAAAGTGAAGGAGGCGTCCTGATATGGCCTTCTCCACGCAAGACAGCGACGAGGTGCTGAGCGAGATCAACGTGACGCCGCTGGTGGACGTGATGCTGGTGCTGCTGGTGGTGTTCATCGTCACCGCTCCGCTTTTGACCAACGCGATACCGATCAACCTGCCGAAGACCGAAGCGGTGGCGCCGGTCGAGCAGAAAGACCCGTTGGTGGTGAGCATCGACGGTGCAGGAAAGCTGTTTATCAACAAGGACGAAATCCAGCCGGACCTGCTGGAGTTCAACCTCAAATCGGCCAAGGCCAAGGACCCGGAAGTGCGCGTGCAATTGCAGGCCGACGACGGGGTGAATTACGGCGAAGTGGCGCGAGCCATGGCTTCGATTGAGCGGGCGGGCATCACCAAGCTGTCGGTGATCACTGCACGATAAGGGTTTCACGTTTTTCCGGGGCCGTCTCCTTGGCAGGGTGCGGCCCCTTTTTTGTCTGTTGCTTAATATGCATTTCAGGTCTTAATAAATAGCTTCTTATTCCTTAACGAATATAAATCCCGTCCCTATACTCGTTCAGGAACAGACACGACGCAGGAGAGCTCCCCCATGCGCAACGAATCAATCCGCTATCTGATTGTGCCGGGCTGGCAAGGATCGCCAGAAGATCATTGGCAAACCCACTGGCAGAACAGCCTGCCCAACAGCGCGCGGGTGGAGCAGGCCGACTGGCTGACGCCGCGTCGTGAAGACTGGGTCGCGGCGCTGGCCGAGGCGATTGCCGCCGACAGCTCGCCAGTGATTCTCATCGCGCACAGCCTGGGCTGCATCACCGTGGCGCACTGGGCGGCCACCGCGCCGCTGCATCATTTGCGTCAAGTGCGGGGGGCGCTGCTGGTGGCGCCAGCGGATGTCGAACGCCCGGCCTGCGTGCCGGCACTGCGCAATTTCGCACCGATCCCGACCGATCTGCTGCCGTTCCCGAGCCAGGTCGTCAGCTCCGACAACGACGCCGCCGTCAGTGCGCCGCGTGCGCTGGAACTGGCGCGCAACTGGGGCGCCGAGGCGGGGATTCTCGCGGGCGCCGGCCATATCAACGTGAAGTCCGGGCATCAACGCTGGGAGCAGGGATTCGCTTATCTGTATCGCCTGCAAAACCGCATGGAACACCACGCCCGGCGCCGTGCCTGACCACTTTTATTTTTTCAACGCCCCCGTCTCCCGGCGATTTGGGGCGGGAGTCTGCCATGAGTCTTGAAACCTTCGGCCAGCCATTGCTGACCTTTCCCGATGCGGAAAAAAGTCCCCTGAGCATCCGCGCCAAGGCGCTGGTGTTCGTCGATCCACGCTCGCGCCAGTTGCGCGAGGAAATGGCCCAACTCGCACCGCGTTCGATCTCGGTGTTGATTCGTGGCGAGACCGGCACCGGCAAGGAATTGCTCGCCCGCCACATCCACCGTGCCAGTGATCGCAGCGGGCTGTTTGTCTCGGTCAATTGCGGCGCGATCAGCCCGACGTATGCCGATGCCGAATTGTTCGGCTACGCCGCCGGCAGCTACAGCGGTTCGGCCAGCAGCCGCGCCGGCTGGTTTGGCTCGGCCAACGGCGGCACCTTGTACCTGGACGAGATCGGCGATCTGCCGCTGCCGATCCAGGTCAAGTTGCTTTCCGCCCTGGAAAACCACGAAGTCACCCGCGTCGGTGCGCATCAACCAAGCCCGGTGGACGTGCGCCTGGTAGCGGCGACCAGCATCGATCTGGCGCAAGCAGTGGCAGCGGGAAAATTCCACGAGCGTCTCTATCATTATCTCAGCGAAGGGCATCTTGAACTGCCGGCGCTGCGCGCGCGGGTCGGCGACATTCTGTCTTTGGCCGAGTACTTCCTCGGTATCTACAGCCAGCGCCTGGATCTGCCGGTGCCGCTGATCAGCGAAGCGGCGCAGCAGGTGCTGGAGCAGCACAGCTGGCCGGGCAACACCCGGGAACTGGAAAACGTCATTCATTTTGCCCTGCTGGTGAGCACCGGCGACGAAATCCTGCCGGAGCACCTGAACCTGCCCGAGGTGTCTGGGCCGCTGGTTCAGATCGAGCGTCAGGTGGCGAGCATCAGCCTCAACGGCACTGCCGACGAACGTAAGGCATTGAAAGAATTGCTGTTGAGCCTGAGCGAGGCGTTGTAACCCTTTTGTTCAACATGAACAAAATGGAATATGAAGCTGAATAAACGTTATTGTCCGGGAATAAAAAATCCCGGTATTGTCCGCTTCACGCCAGCAGTAGCACATCGCTGGCACACGTATTAATGCCGTCGTCGATGACGACCGTGATTTTCGACTAAGGACACTGCATGAAAAAGGTTCTGTTGTTTACCGCATTGGCGGCTGCTCTGACTGCTTCCCTGGCCCAGGCCGGCGAGAAACTGGTGGTTGCTGCGACCCCGGTTCCACACGCCGAGATCCTCGAGCTGATCAAGCCGACCCTCGCCAAAGAAGGCGTGGATCTGGAAATCAAGGTCTTCACCGACTACGTACAACCGAACGTACAGGTGGGCGAGAAGCGTCTGGACGCCAACTACTTCCAGACCCTGCCGTACCTGAACAGCTTCAACCAAGGCAAATACAAGGACGACAAGGCCAAGTACCTGGTGACCGTGCAAGGCGTTCACGTTGAACCGTTCGGCGGCTACTCGAGCAAGTACAAAACCCTGGCTGAACTGCCGGACGGCGCTACCATCGCCATTCCGAACGAAGGCAGCAACAGCGGTCGTGCACTGATCCTGCTGCAGAAGGCCGGCCTGATCGAGCTGAAAGATCCGAAGAACGCTCTGGCTACGCCAAAAGACATCGCCAAGAACCCGCACAACTTCAAGTTCAAGGAACTGGAATCGGCCCTGCTGCCGCGTGTTCTGAAAGAAGTCGACCTGGACATGATCAACACCAACTACGCGCTGGAAGCCAAGTTGAACCCGACCAAGGACGCCCTGGTGATCGAAGGCGCGGATTCGCCTTATGTGAACTTCCTGGTGGCCCGTGAGGACAACAAGAACAGCGACGCCATCAAGAAACTGGCCGCGGCCCTGACCAGCCCTGAAGTCAAAGCGTTCATCGAGAAGAAGTACAACGGCGCGGTACTGCCGGCGTTCTGATCCGACGCAACAGCAACCCCCTTCAAGGTTGAAAAAAACGCCGATGACCAGTGATGGTCATCGGCGTTTTTGTGTGTGCTTCAAAAGCCCCTCACCCTAACCCTCTCCCTGTATGTACCGGAGACATGGTGAACACATGTTCGGAGACATGGTGGACGGTTTTTAGATCCTCTTACCTGCCGTAACAATCTGCAAGTTCAAGTCGATTCGGGCGATACGATGTCTACTCCAGTAGACATCGTGGATGCCATCCTCCGCTGTTTCCCTGATCGCTATCGACAGCCCGTGAAATGCTTTTCCGATTGAGTATTCACGGTTCCTCCAGTAAATCTCGCCCTTCACCTGGACCTTTCTGACCACATCTCCGTCGGCGTATTCCGGCGCCATTTGCTGCTCCTGATACTCCCGAGGGCTGCTGCTGTAGCGAGTCGCCGGCACCTGCATATCCAGCGCTTGATGAGGACGTTTCTGGTTGTAGACATCACGCCAGATATCAAATGCCTGTTGTGCGCTGTTGAGGTCCGTGAAGTGCCGACCTTGCAGCACTTCACTCTTCAGGCTGCGGTGGAAACGCTCCAGTTTTCCCTGGGTCTGCGGATGATAAGGCCGGGAGTGACCTACCTTGATGCCCTGCCCCATCAGCCAGACTTCCAGCGCGGTATAAACCCCAGTCTGGTCACCCCAGGGCGAACCGTTGTCCATCGTTATGCGCAAAGGCAAGCCGTAACGCCGAAAGACCCGGATTAGATGCTCCTGGACGGTGTCGCGCTGCTCATTGGCGCACGCGGCGATACACATCGAAAACCGCGAGTGATCGTCCAGTATCGTCAATGGATGGCAACGCCCCTGACTCAGGCTGAAATGGCCCTTGAAGTCCATCTGCCAGAGATCGTTGGGCGCTTCATGCTCGAACCGGATAAACGGTTTGATCTCAGCAGCCTTTGGATCAACGCGCGAATGACGCTGTAAAACTGCATGCACAGTACTGACGGAAGGCATCGCTAAACCTTTGTCTTCCAGCACGCGTTTGAGCTTGCGAGCGCCCCAAGCCGCGTACTCCTGACTCACGATCAGAATCTGCTTCTCCACCTCGTCAGCACAACGTTTGGGGACGTCTTCGGTCGTCGTGACTGATTGTTCAGCCCCTCGGCCCCTGATTTTTCAAACCTGCTGAGCCATTTGTAGGCAGTGCTTGGGCTGATGTTGAATCGACGGCAAAGCTGCCGAACATTGGCCCCTTCTTGCCGAGCCAAAAGCACGAATTCTGTACGTAGCTGCACGGTAGACACCTCTTCCCAAGACACAGGCCATCTCCTTCGCGATGAGCAATGTGTCTATTTAAAAGTGTCCACCATGTCTCCGAACACCTGTCCACCATGTCTCCGGTACATACACTCCCGGGGGAGAGGGGACTGATTGGGGGATGCTGTAGAGGTACGCCGACCTGATTATTCTTCACCGAATCCATAATCGGCTCGGTTTTTCAGGTCGATGTCTGTCGAAAGACAACTCTGTCGGCTCCCTCTCCCAGGGGGAGAGGGGTGGGCGGGCGGCGTTCCGATGAGGGGGCTTTTCGCGTTTGATCTACGCGGTGTGTTTCAACGCTCTGCGCAAAGCCACCAGCCATTTCACGAAATCCTGCGGGTCCGGTCGCGGCGGCACTTTTACGTCCATGTTTTCTTCCTTGTTATGAGTTCAGCCGGGGGAGTCTGGCCAAAAGCTGTTCGTCCTTGGAGGGCTATTACGAAAAAAAGATCCTTCCTACAGCGAAAGGAAAAATAGCCTTCTTATTCTGTCTCGGCAAACCCGCAGGATAGTTTTTTGTGTGATATCAATATGCTTTATCGGTATTTAAATTCTGATTTTTATACCTTTAAAGTCGGTGCTTGCAGGACGGCTATCCGCTGTCCATGGACTGCACCACCGTCGCTTACCGAGCGACGTCAGGACGTTTCATGACCTTCGATTACGCATTTATCCTCAGCACCCTGCCGGCGTTTCTCAAAGCCGTGGGCGTGACGCTGCAGGTCGGTTTGATCGCCATCGGCACCTCGCTGCTGGTGGCGTTGCTCAATGCGACGATTCTGGTGTTTCGCACGCCTTACCTGCAAAAACTGGTCGGGCTCTATGTGGAGCTGGCGCGCAACACGCCGCTGCTGATCCAGCTGTTTTTCGTCTACTTCGCGCTGCCGGCGCTGGGGATCAAGGTTTCCGGATTCACCGCCGCGATCATCACCATGACGTTTCTCGGCGGCGCCTACCTCACCGAAGTGCTGCGCGCCGGCGTCGATGCGGTGCCACAGGCGCAGCTCGAATCGGGCCGCTCTATCGGCCTGTCCCACGGCCAGTTACTGCGCTACGTGATCCTGCCGCAAGCAGGGATCCTCAGCCTGCCGTCACTGTTCGCCAATTTCATTTTCCTGCTAAAGGAAACCACCGTGGTCTCGGCCGTGGCGGTGCCGGAGATTCTCTACACCACCAAGAGCTACATCGCGCTCTACTACAAGACCTACGAAATGCTCGCCGTGCTGACGCTGATCTGCGTGCTGCTGTTCCTGCCGCTGTCGCTGCTGTTGAGCCGTCTGGAAAGGAGGCTCCAGCATGGCCAGTTCGGGTCTTGAACTACTCTGGGTGTCCTTGCCGCAACTGGCCAAAGGCGCCGGGCAAACCCTTTCGATCTCCTTCCTCAGTATCGCCATCAGCACCGTCGGCGGCGTGCTCTACGGCGTGCTGCGCACGCTCAACGTGACGTGGCTTAACGCGGTGCTGCGGGTTTATCTGGAACTGTTCCGGGCGATTCCGGTGTTGGTCTGGTTGTACCTGCTGTTTTTCGGCCTTCCGATTTTCTTCGGCCTGAGCCTGCCGAGCTTCTGGTGCGCGGTGCTGGTGCTGTCGCTGTGGGGCGTCAGTGAGGTCGGTGAAGTGGCGCGGGGTGCGCTGCATTCGTTGCCGCGCGGGCAGCGTGAGGCGGGGTTGTCGATCGGTCTGAACGCGGCGCAGCTCTACGGCTACGTGCTGCTGCCCCAGGCGCTGAAGCGCATGACGCCGCCGACCATCAACGTCTACACGCGGATCATCAAGACCAGTTCGCTGGCGGTGCTGATCGGTGTGGTGGATGTAATCAAGGTCGGCCAGCAGATCATCGAGCGCACTTACGAATCGGTGCTGATCTACGGTGCGCTGTTCCTGTTTTTCTTTTTCATCTGCTACCCGCTGTCGGCCGCCTCGCGCGTGCTGGAGCGGCGCTGGACGCAAGCATGAGCGCATTGATCGAGTTTCAGGGCTTCAACAAATTCTTCGGCGAACAGCAGGTGCTCAAGGGCATCGACCTGCAAGTGAAGTCCGGCGAAGTGATCGTCATTCTCGGCCCCAGCGGATGCGGCAAAAGCACTCTGCTGCGTTGCCTCAATGGCCTGGAAACCGCCCACAGCGGCCACCTGAAATTCGCCGGTCGCGAGTTGCTGGACAAGTCCACCGACTGGCGCGAAGTGCGTCAGCAGATCGGCATGGTGTTCCAGAGTTATCACTTGTTCCCGCACATGAGCGTGCTCGACAATTTGCTGCTCGGTCCGCTGAAAGTGCAGAAACGCGAACGCCGCGAAGCACAACAACAAGCCGAAGCATTGCTCGAACGCGTGGGCCTGTCGGACAAGCGCGACGCCTTCCCGCGACAGCTCTCCGGTGGCCAGCAGCAACGCATCGCCATCGTCCGCTCGTTGTGCATGAACCCGCGGGTCATGCTCTTCGACGAAGTCACCGCCGCCCTTGATCCGGAGATGGTCAAGGAAGTGCTGGAAGTGATTCAGGGCCTGGCCCGCGAAGGCATGACTCTGTTGATCGTCACCCACGAAATGGCCTTCGCCCGCGCGGTGGCCGATCGCATCGTGTTCATGGACGTCGGGCGCATCCTTGAACAGAACCCGCCCGAGCTTTTCTTTACGAACCCGCAAACCGCACGCGCGCAGCAGTTCCTGGAGAAGTTCTCCTACGTCGAAGCCCTGCCTTCAACGACCTCGCCCAAAACGACCCAAACAAAGGAACTGGAACTGCCATGAAAACTGCCAAAGCCCTATTCGCATTACCGCTGATCAGCCTCGCGCTGCTGGCCGGCTGCAACAAGACCGAAGAACCGGCCATGCCGAAAGTCGCCAGCGAAAGCACCGCGCCAGCGGGTTACCTGGACAAGATCAAGGCCCGCGACAAACTGATCGTCGGCGTGTTCACCGACAAACCGCCGTTCGGCTTCGTCAACGAGGCGGGGCGCTATGTCGGCTTCGATACCGACATCGGTCGTCAATTCGCCAGGGATCTGCTGGGCGATGAAAACAAGGTCGAGTTCGTGGCCGTGGAACCGGCTAGCCGCATTCCATTCCTGCAAAGCGACAAGGTGGACCTGATCCTCGCCAACATGACCGTGACCCCGGAGCGCAAGGAAGCGGTGGAATTCACCAACCCGAACCTCAAGGTTGCGGTGCAGGCGCTGGTGCCGCAGAGCAGTGATGTGAAAAAGCTCGATGATCTGGCAACCCGCACCACCATCGTCACCACTGGCACCACGGCCGATATCTGGCTGACCAAGAACCACCCGGACTGGAAACTGCTGAAGTTCGAGAAAAACTCCGAGTCGCTGCAAGCCCTGGCCAACGGCCGTGGCGATGCCTACGCCCAGGACAACCTGGTGCTGTTCAGTTGGGCCAAGCAGAACCCGGGCTACCGTGTGCTGGACGAAAAACTTGGCGCCGAAGCGCCGATTGCACCGGCGGTGAAGAAGGGCAATATCGAATTGCGCGATTGGGTGAATACGGAGCTGGCCAAGCTTGGGGAAGAGAAATATCTGCTGAAACTGTATGACCAATATGTGCGTAAAGAGCTGAGTGATGACACCAAGCCTGAGAGTGTGATTGTCGAAGGTGGGAAGTGGCAGGGTTAATTGTCTGATAGTCCGCAGTGAACCCTCCCCCTCACCCCAGCCCTCTCCCGGAGGGAGAGGGAGCCGACCGAGGTGTGTTGCGTCCTGCATCGACCTGAACGACCGAGTTGACTATGGATTCAGTACAGCAAGATCAGGTCGGCGTAACTCTTGAGCATCCCCCAATCGGTTCCCTCTCCCCTGGGAGAGGGCTAGGGTGAGGGGCTCTTCAACTGGCACACCTAATCCGGCCAATTCCACGCCGGCTCATCCAGAACCCTCTGCCCGACGATTCCCGTCTGGCCGAGGGTTTTTTCCAGCACGATGCAATTGCATTCCGGGTCTTCCTGCAACGCCGAAATCAACCGCCGCGCATGGGACACCACCCACACCTGACACTGCTCCGAGACCCGGATGATCAAGCGCGCCAGCGCCGGCAACAGATCCGGATGCAGGCTGGTTTCCGGTTCGTTCAGCACCATCAGCGAAGGCGGGCGTGGTGTCAGCAGCGCGGCGACCAGCAGCAGATAACGCAACGTGCCATCCGACAGTTCCGCCGCCGACAACGGCCGCAACAAGCCTTCCTGAAAGAACTCGATGGCAAAGCGTCCGCCCGCCAGTGGCGCGATGTTCAGCCGTGCGCCGGGAAAGGCATCGCTGATCGCCGCCTGCAACGCCTCGGGATCGCCGATCTCGCGGATGGTCTGCAACGCGGCCGCCAGATCCCGCCCGTCGTGATGCAGCACCGGCGTGCGCGTGCCCAGTTGCGGCTGGCGCACCGGGGCGTCGGCGTCGCTGCGAAAGTGATCGTAGAAGCGCCAGCGGCGGATGAACTCGCGCATCTGGAACACTTCCGGCGAGGTGCGCAGGCTGCCGACCTGATCGAACAGGCTGTCGAAGTTCGGCGTGTATTGCGCCAGAACATCCCAGCCACGACCTTCACGGGCACGGATCATCGGCCCGTCGCGATCCACCAGCAGACTGGCCGGACGATAGAGCGGCCCGGCCCAGATGCATTCCTTTTTGATTTCCGGGTCGAGGGAAAAGAACGAACGGCTTGGCTCCGGCAAACCCAGGGCAATTGAATAGCTGAAGTCCTCCCCGGCAAACCCCAGACGCAGGCGTTTCACGCTCTGGCGCACGGTGGACTGGATCGGCACCTCGCCGTTGCGCATGCGCCGGCTGATGGTTTCCGGCCCGGCCCAGAACGTCGAGTCGAGCCCGCCCTCTCGGGCCAGCGCATTGACCACGCCGCCCTGAGCGGTTTCCGCCAACAGCCGCAGCGCCCGGTACAGGTTGGACTTGCCGCTGCCGTTGGGGCCGGTGATCAGGTTCAGCCGACCCAACGGAATCACCAATTTATTGATCGAGCGGTAATTGGCCACCGCGAGGGTCTTGAGCATTGAATCCTCGTTGATCGTTCCCACGCTGTGCGTGGGAATGCATCTGCGTCAAAGGCAGACGCGGAGCGTCCATGGCGGCGTTACCACGCACAGCGTGGGAACGATCACAGGGAGTATAAGATTCGCGCATGCAGACTCGGAACCCTGTTCTAAGCTCACAGTCGTATCGTCACTTGCACGTTCGTACACAGGAAGGAGTCTGCATGGCGAGTCCCGGAATGAAAACAGTGGTCCTGCTGAGCGTCCTCGCTTTGCTCGCCGCTTGCGGCGAAAAAAAGGCTCCCCAGGAGTATCTTCCGCGAGTCTTTGTGCAAGAGGTCAAGCCTGCGGACTACGCGGCGTCGGTGACCCTCACCGGTGACATTCAGGCCAGGGTGCAGACCGAATTGTCGTTCCGGGTCGGCGGCAAGATCATCCAGCGCATGGTCGATGTCGGTGACCGTGTCTCGGCCAGACAGGTACTGGCCAAGCTCGATCCCAAGGATTTGCAGACCAACGTCGATTCCGCCCAGGCCCAGGTGCTGGCCGAGCAGGCACGAGTCAAACAGAGCGCTGCCGCGTTCGTCCGCCAGCAGAAACTGTTGCCCAAGGGCTACACCAGCCAGAGCGAATACGATTCCGCGCAGGCGGCGTTGCGCAGCAGCCAGAGTGCCTTGAGCGCGGCTCAGGCGCAGCTGGCCAACGCCAGGGATCAACTGAGCTACACCTCGCTGATCGCCGACGCGCCGGGTGTCATCACCGAGCGTCAGGCCGAAGTGGGTCAGGTGGTTCAGGCCACAGCGCCGATATTCAGCCTGGCCCGGGACGGCGATCGCGACGCGGTATTCAATGTGTACGAGTCCCTTTTGGCCGAGCGGCCGGCAGAGCGTTCGATTGTCGTCAGCCTGCTCGACAACCCGGCCATCAAGACCACCGGCACCGTGCGCGAAATCACCCCGGCGGTGTCGGCGCAATCCGGCACGGTGCAAGTCAAGGTCACTCTCGACAGTCTGCCTCAGGGTATGCAGCTTGGCTCGGTGGTCAGTGCCACCGCCAAAGGCTCCGGCAAATCGGCGGTGGAGCTGCCCTGGTCGGCGCTGACTAAAAACATCAGCGAACCGGCGGTGTGGATGGTCGACGACAAGGGTGAAGCGCAACTGCACAACGTCACTGTCGGCCGATACCTGACCGGGCACGTGATCATCAGCGAAGGCCTCAAGGGCGGCGAAAAAGTGATCGTTGCCGGTGGGCAATTGCTGCATCCGGGGATGAAAGTCGAGATCGCCGAGAACACCTACAAGGAACTGCAACCGGGAGCACAGCCATGAAGCCTTTATGGGGGTTGTCCATCGGGCTGCTGCTGGTTGCCTGTTCCAAGAGCGAGCCGCCGCCAGAACCGGTGCGGCCGGTGTTGTCGATCAAGGTCCAAGCGCTGAACGAGGAAACCCTGGGTCGTTTCGCCGGCAGCATTCAGGCGCGCTACGAGAGCAACACCGGTTTCCGCGTCGGCGGTCGGATTGCCAGCCGTAACGTCGACGTGGGTGCCGAGGTGGAGAAGGGCACCTTGCTCGCCACTCTCGATCCGTCCGACCAGCAGAACCAGTTGCGCTCGGCCCAGGGTGATCTGGCGAAAGTCGAGGCGCAACTGATCAACGCCCAGGCCAACGCCCGGCGTCAGCAGGCGCTGTTTGATCGTGGTGTCGGCGCCCAGGCGCAACTGGACATCGCCACCACGGATTTGAAAACCACCCAGGCGTCCCTCGACCAGGCGCGGGCGGCAGTCAACCAGAGCAAGGATCAACTCGGCTATACCGAGCTGCGTTCCGACCACAAAGCCGTGGTCACGGCGTGGAACGCCGAGGCCGGGCAAGTGGTGACGGCCGGCCAGCAGGTGGTGACGCTGGCACAACCGGATATCAAGGAAGCGGTGATCGATCTGCCGGACACGCTGGTTGATCAGATCCCCAGCGACGTGGTGTTTCTGGTGGCCGCACAACTTGATCCGAGCATCAATACCACGGCGGTCATTCGTGAAATCGAACCCCAGGCGCAAAGCGCCACGCGCACCCGTCGTGCCCGGTTAACCCTGGCCAGCACGCCACCCGGATTCCGCCTCGGCACGGCAATCAGCGTGACCCTCAGTTCGGCGATCAAACCGAGAATCGAATTGCCTGCGACGGCCTTGCAGGAGGTCGACGGCAAAACCCGGATTTGGGTGATCGACCCGCAAAGTAAAACCGTCGCCCCGCGTGACATCAGCGTAACCAGCCGCACCGACAGCACCGTGGTGCTGGCCGGCGGAGTCAAGTCCGGCGAGCGTGTGGTCAGCGCCGGCGTCAACAGCCTCAAATCCGGACAAGCCGTGAAACTCGACGAGGACAGTCAATGAAAGGGTCTTTCAATCTCTCCGAATGGGCCCTCAAGCATCAGTCTTTCGTCTGGTATCTGATGTTCGTCGCATTGCTCATGGGGGTGTTTTCCTACTTCAATCTGGGGCGCGAGGAAGACCCGTCGTTCACCATCAAGACCATGGTGATCCAGACCAAATGGCCGGGCGCGACCCAGGAAGAAACGCTCAAGCAGGTCACCGACCGCATCGAGAAAAAACTCGAGGAGCTCGATTCTCTCGACTACGTGAAAAGCTACACCCGCCCCGGTGAGTCCACGGTCTACGTGTACCTGCGCGACACCACCAGTGCCAAGGACATTCCGGAAATCTGGTACCAGGTGCGCAAGAAGATCGACGACATTCGCGGCCAGTTTCCCCAGGGGATTCAGGGGCCGGGATTCAACGATGAGTTTGGTGACGTGTTCGGCTCGGTCTATGCCTTCACGGCCGATGGTCTGACGATGCGGCAACTGCGCGACTACGTGGAACAGGCGCGCGCCGAGATCCGCAACGTGCCGGGGCTGGGCAAGATCGAGATGGTCGGCCAGCAGGACGAAGTGATCTACCTGAACTTCTCCACCCGCAAGCTGGCGGCGCTGGGCATCGATCAACGCCAGGTGGTGCAGAGCCTGCAATCGCAGAACGCCGTGACCCCGGCGGGTGTGATCGAAGCCGGGCCCGAGCGGATTTCGGTGAGAACCTCCGGGCAGTTCGCTTCGGAAAAGGACTTGGCGGAGGTCAATCTCAAACTCAATGACCGCTTCTATCGTCTGGCCGACATCGCTGAAATCAGCCGTGGCTACGTCGATCCGGCAACCCCGGAATTCCGCTTCGACGGCAAGCCGGCCATCGGTCTGGCGATCGCCATGCAGAAGGGCGGCAACGTCCAGGCCTTCGGCAAGGCGCTGCACGAGCGCATCGATCAGCTCACCGCCGACTTGCCGGTGGGTGTTGGCGTGCACACCGTTTCCGATCAGGCGGTGGTGGTGGAAGAAGCCGTCGGCGGCTTCACCAGCGCGTTGTTCGAAGCGGTGATCATCGTGCTGGTGGTCAGTTTCATCAGCCTTGGCGTTCGAGCCGGACTGGTGGTGGCGTGCTCGATTCCGTTGGTGCTGGCCATGGTGTTCGTCTACATGGAATACAGCGGCATCACCATGCAGCGGATTTCCCTTGGAGCGCTGATCATCGCCCTCGGGCTGCTGGTGGACGACGCGATGATCACCGTGGAGATGATGGTCACGCGCCTGGAAATGGGCGAGACCAAGGAGCAGGCCGCGACGTTTGCCTACACCTCCACAGCGTTTCCGATGCTCACCGGTACGCTGGTGACCGTGGCCGGTTTCGTGCCGATCGGTCTCAACGCCAGCTCCGCCGGTGAGTACACCTACACGCTGTTTGCGGTGATCGCGGTGGCAATGATTGTGTCGTGGGTGGTGGCGGTGTTCTTCGCGCCGGTGATCGGCGTACATATCCTCAGCACCAACGTAAAACCCCACGAAGCGGAGCCGGGGCGTATCGGGCGAGCGTTCAATCACGGTTTGTTGTGGTCGATGCGCAACCGCTGGTGGTGCATCGGCATCACCGTGCTGTGCTTCGTGCTCGCGGTGTTTTGCATGCGCTTTGTGCAGAACCAGTTCTTCCCGTCTTCCGACCGTCCGGAAATTCTGGTCGACCTCAACCTGCCGCAAAACGCCTCCATCGATGAAACCCGCAAGGCCGTCGACAAACTCGAAGCCACGCTCAAGGGCGACCCGGACATCGTGCGCTGGAGCACTTACATCGGCCAGGGTGCGATCCGTTTCTACCTGCCCCTCGACCAGCAATTGCAGAACCCGTACTACGCGCAACTGGTGATCGTCAGCAAAGACTTCAAGGCCCGCGAAGCCTTGAGCCAGCGCCTGCGAGATCGTCTGCGCAAGGACTTCGTCGGCATCGGCAGCTACGTGCAGGCTCTGGAAATGGGCCCGCCGGTGGGGCGCCCGATTCAGTACCGGGTCAGCGGCAAGGACATCGATCAGGTGCGCAAGCACGCCATCGACCTCGCCACTGAACTGGACAAGAGTCCGCACATCGGCGAGATCATTTACGACTGGAACGAGCCCGGCAAAGTCCTGCGCATCGACATCGCGCAGGACAAGGCGCGTCAGCTCGGACTGTCCTCGGAAGATGTGGCCAACCTGATGAACAGCATTGTCAGTGGCTCGCCGCTGACTCAGGTCGACGACGATATCTACCTGATCAATGTGGTCGGGCGGGCGGTGGATTCCGAGCGCGGCACACCGGAAACCCTGCAGAACCTGCAGATCGTCACGCCCAACGGTACGTCGATTCCGCTGCTGGCCTTCGCCACCGTGCGCTATGAACTGGAGCAGCCGCTGGTGTGGCGTCGCGACCGTCTGCCGACCATCACCATCAAGGCCTCGGTGCGCGATGAAATCCAGCCGACCGACCTGGTGAAAGTCCTCAAACCGACCATTGACGCCTTCGCCGCCAAGCTGCCGGTGGGGTACAAGGTCGCCACGGGCGGTACGGTCGAAGAGAGCGGCAAGGCCCAGGGGCCGATTGCCAAGGTGCTGCCGCTGATGCTGTTCCTGATGGCGACTTTCCTGATGATCCAGTTGCACAGCGTGCAGAAGCTGTTCCTGGTGGCCAGTGTCGCGCCGCTCGGGCTGATCGGCGTGGTGCTGGCGCTGGTGCCGACCGGTACGCCGATGGGCTTCGTGGCGATCCTGGGGATTCTGGCGCTGATCGGCATCATCATCCGCAACTCGGTGATCCTCGTGACGCAGATCGAAGAGTTCGAGCACAAGGGCTACTCGCCCTGGGATGCGGTGGTGGAAGCGACCGAGCACCGGCGCCGGCCGATTCTGCTGACCGCCGCAGCGGCGAGCATGGGCATGATCCCGATCGCCCGGGAAGTGTTCTGGGGCCCGATGGCCTACGCGATGATCGGCGGGATTGTGGTGGCGACACTGCTGACGCTGCTGTTCCTGCCGGCGCTGTATGTGGCCTGGTACAAGATTCGCGAGCCGAAGAAAGACGCCTCGTCATCGACACAGTGAGTGCGCTTGTTACATATTTGCGAAGGGCCTGACTTACAGCGTCGGCGTATTCGGTTAACGTCCCTTCTCCTTTGGGAGAAGGGACGTCTGATGCTGACCGTTACTTGCTGGCTGCGCGCGCTATTGCTGATTGCCGGTTTATGCCTGTCGTCCCTGTCCTGGGCCGACACGCTATTGGAAAACTCGCTGTGGCGCGTTCAGCTCGATCCGGCAACGCTGGCTGTCCATATCACCCCTGCGGGCCGTGAGACGGTGCTGGCGTCGACGGGAATTGCCCCGCACAAGGTCAGTCAGTTGAGCAAGCGCAACAACCGCCTCGACTGGCAATGGGATGACGGAGCCTGGTCCCTCAGCGCCACGCTCGATGAGCGTGATCTGTCCTTCTCGATCACGGCGCGTGAGCCCGCAGAACTGGAATTTCTGCGTCAGCCCGCCCGCGCGATGGGCAAGGGGCTGATTTGGCCTCTGGCCGAGGGGCACTACGTGCCGCGCGGCGATCCGGTGTGGCAGGCATTTCTGTTGAATCAGGGTGAATTCAATACCACTCAGGACCTGAGTTTGCCGCTCTGGGGCGTTGAACATGACGGATTCAGCCTGCACTGGCTGATGACCAATCCCTACAACAATCGGCTGCTGTTCAGTGCCCAAGGCAAGGCGTTGGCACTGTCGGCCCGGCATCGCTTCACTTCACTCGATCCATCGGCGCCATTGACGTTCACCCTGTTCTTGGGGGTGGCCGACCCGTTGGCCGGCGCCAAACGCTACCGGCAGTGGCTGATCGATAACGGGCGCTATGAAACCTTGACCAGCAAATTCCTGAAAACACCTGAGGCGAAGCGGCTGTCGGGCGCCAGTCATCTGTACTTGTGGGGCAACGACCTGCTGGGGGCCAAAGATGTGCGCAGTTGGCCCATGCTGCTCGACATCTTGCGCGGTGGTGGCTCGCTGGCCAGTGGCCTGAAAGCGGGAATGGATCGTGAGGCGTTGCAGATCCTGGCCACTGGCGGGGAGTTGAACCGTTATCAGAAAACCGTACTTTTGCGCGGTCTCAATCACGCCCTGAATACCCTGGCGCGCAAGACCTGGCAGGCCCGGGCCGTGCCGGACATGCGGGCGCTGGTCAACGGTTACGCCGACGTGCGCGCACAAGTGGCAGCCGACCTCGGTGAGGCGCTGACCCCCGAACCCGAGCGCTGGGGCAGCACGTTTTCGCTGGATACGATCAAGCAATTACAGAACGCCGGGCTGTCCCGTTTGTGGTTGGGACTGGGTGAGGGCTGGGAGGGCGGACTCTGGCACCCCGAGACGATCAAGGCAGGCGTGGCGGCGGGCTATCTGATCGCACCGTACGATTCCTATGAAACGGCGCTGAGCCGTGGTGAGAATCCTGATTGGACCACCGCACATCTGGGGGACAGGGCAAATCTCGAGTGTGCAATCGTGAAGAGCGACGGAACGCTGAAAAGCGGCTTCCAGCAATCGGGGCATTACACCGACCCTCGCTGCGTGCGGCAGCTGCTTGAGCAACGGGTCGCGGCCATTCGCGACGCCGCCGGTTTCAACAGCTGGTTTCTCGATGCCTATGCCACCGGCATGCTGTTCGACAGCTACCGTCCCGGGGCAACGATGACCCAGGCACAGAATGCCGAAGGCAACATCGGGGCATCACGCTGGATCAATGAAGTGCTGAAGCTGCCCGCCGGCTCGGAGGATGGCAACGCAACGACCGCGCGAGGCGTGCTGCTCGCCCATGGCATGCAGACGCCGGTGATCGGTTGGGGCGACGTTGAAATGAGCAAGAAAACCGAATCCAGGTACTTTGCAGGCAAGTGGTATCCGCCGGAGCAGCCAGAGGTTTTCTTCAAACCTGTGCCGATCAAAGAGTCGTTGCGGCGTATTCACTTTGATCCGGCCAGCCGTTTGCCGTTGTATCAGGCGGTGTTCCATGGCTCGGTGATCACGTCCCACCATTGGCTGTTCGATAGCCTGAAACTGACCAATGTACGGGCGGACAACGAACTTGCGCAGTTGCTCTACAACGTTGCGCCGCTGTATCACCTCAGTGTCGACACGCTTGCGCAGCGATTGCCGCAGATTGCCCGTCAGGATGCGTTCTTCCGGCCTTTGCATGAACGTCTGGCGGCCCAGGCGCTCACCGGTTTCGAATGGATGAGCGAAGATCGGCTGGTGCAGCAGACAGCCTTTGAAGACGGCACGCAATTGCTGGCCAACTTTGATGTGCAGGCGCACGAGGTACAGGGGCAGATCCTTCCCGGGCGGAGCATCACGGTGCGCTCGCCGGAGAGTGCACCTGCCTTGTATCAGGTTGAGACAGGGCCCTGAGTCTCAGATCTTGCGCCAGACACTCGCCAGCCAAGGCTGTTGCTCACGCGGCAGCCCCGTCGGCCGGTAGTAATGCTCCAGCTCGACGAACCCGGCAGCGGTCAACAATCCGCGCCAGGCTTCAAGATCGTGATACGAGCCGTAACGCGGCCCGTTCCAGCCTTCACGGTTATCCCCGCGCGGGTTGGAACTGAACAGCACGCCGCCCGGTTTCAATGTCCCGTGCAACTGCTTCAAGACTCGTGGCAATTCCTGCAACGGCACATGAAACAGCACCGCATTGGCGAAGATGCCGTCGAAGCGTTCTGGCGGCAGATCCAGCTTCAGGAAATCCTGGCACCACACTTCACAGCCACTGTCCTCCCGAGCCATCTGCGCGAATTTTTCCGCACCGTCGAGGCCGACGGCTATGTGACCCATCCGTGTGAAAGTCTGCAAATCCCGACCCGGTCCGCAGCCGAAATCGAGGATGGAAAACGGCGCGTCACCCTGGATGTGGCGCAGCAGGGCGTCGATGTTCTGGCTGACATCGTGATCGCGGGTGCCTTCACGAAAGTCCTCGGCCACTGAGTTGTAGTGGCCGAGGGTGGTGGAGGTGATCTGTTCCAGATCGGTGGGGGTCTGTTTCATGGTCGGGCTGCGCTGGCAATGGATGTTGCCGACTATACGCCATGCAGTTCAGCGCTTGTTCAACCCACGCGCCAGACGATCGCCGCCCAGCTGAATCACCGCCACCAGCGCCACCAGCAGCACGATCACGGTCAGCATGATCTGACTGTCGAAACGTTGATAACCATAGCGATAGGCGATGTCACCCAGTCCGCCGGCGCCAATCGCTCCAGCCATCGCCGAGGAGTTGATCATCGTCACCAGCGTAATGGTGAACCCGCCAACGATGCCCGGCAGCGCTTCGGGCAACAGCACGTGCCAGACGATATGCCAGCGTCGGCAGCCCATGGCTTGCGCGGCTTCGATCAAACCGTGGTCCACCTCGCGCAGGCTCACTTCGGCGATCCGCGCAAAAAACGGCGTGGCCGCGATGGTCAGCGGCACAACGGCGGCCCATACGCCGTAGGTGGTGCCGACGATCAGCCGGGTGAACGGGATCAGCGCGACCATCAGGATCAGGAACGGAATCGAGCGAAACAGGTTCACGAATGCACCCAGAGCGCGGTTCAGAACTGGCGCTTCATAGATCCCGCCCTTGTCGCTGGTGACCAGAATCACCGCCATCGGAATCCCGGCGAGCAACGCGATCAGCGACGACACGCCGACCATCAGAAACGTATCGATGAAACCCTGCAGCAAGCGATCAAACCACATAGCCCAGCACCTCCGTGCGTTGCGCCCATTGGCCGGCACGCTGACGCAATTCCTCGGCGTTCAGCTTTGATCCCGCCACTGCCAGCAACAGTTGCCCTAGCGCGTGGCCCTGAATCCGTTCCACACCGCCCTGGAGCAATTTCACCCGGCCACCAAGCGCGGCGAACAGCGCGGCCAGATCCGGTTCATCCTGCTGGCGGCCGGTGAACTGCAAACGCAGCACCACGGCCGCATCGGACGACGACGGTTGCGCCTGCAAACGGCTTTGCAACTCTTCGGGCAAGGCGTGTTGCAACGGCGCGAGCAAGGTCTGGCTGACCTCGTGTTGCGGGTTGCCGAACACTTCCCAGACCGGGCCTTGTTCGACGATGCGGCCATGTTCCAGCACGACGACGCGGTCGCAGATTTCCCGGATCACCGCCATCTCGTGAGTGATCAGCACGATGGTCAGGCCCAGGCGTTTGTTGATCTCGCGCAGCAGGCCGAGGATCGACTGGGTGGTTTCCGGATCCAGCGCCGAAGTGGCTTCGTCACACAGCAGAATGTCCGGGTCATGCACCAGCGCGCGGGCGATGCCGACACGCTGTTTCTGCCCGCCGGACAGCTGCGCCGGATAGGCCTTGTGCTTGGCTTGCAGGCCCACCAGCTCCAGCAGTTCGCGAACCTTTTTCTCCCGTTGCTCCTTCGGGACACCGGCGACTTTCAGCGGCAGCTCGACGTTCTGCCACACCGTTTTTGCCGACATCAGATTGAAGTGCTGGAAGATCATGCCGATCCGCCGGCGCAGGGCTACGAGGCGATCCTCGTCGTACTCGCCGATGTCCACCTGATCGATCAGCACCCGACCCGAGGTCGGTTGTTCGAGGCGGTTGATGGTGCGGATCAGCGACGACTTGCCGGCGCCGCTGCGGCCGATGATGCCGAACACTTCACCGCGCTGGATCGCCAGGTCGATGCCTTGCAGGGCTGCGACCGGGCCTTGCTTGCCGTCATAGGTTTTGCCGAGCCCGACGAAACGCACATGGGCGCGGTTCAGCTCGGGATGCAGTTCGGTGCGCTCTGCGAGCGCGGGTGGCTCTGGAAGATCCAGTCGCCGTTGAATGGCTGCGGTCATCCTCAGCTTTCCCAACCGGCCTGGTACAGCTTGCCATGGGCCTTGTCCAGCGCGGCGCGAACGGCCGGCGAATGCTGGTAGATGTCGACGAACTTGATCAGGCGCGGATCGGTTTTGCTTTTGGGCTGGATCACGAACTGGATCACGTATTCCTTGTGGTCGAGGCCGTCGAACAGCAGCGCGGAACCTGCGTCGAAGGTCTTCGCCAATCGGATGTAGGCCGGGTAGCCCTGGACCAGATCAGCGTCATCGTAGGCGCGCACCAGTTGCACGGCTTCGACCTGGAGGATCTTGATCTTCTTCGGGTTGGCGACGATATCGTCTTCGGTGGCCTTGTAGCCGACGCCCGGTTTCAACGTGATCAGACCGGCCTTGGCCAGCAGTTGCAGGCCGCGTCCGCTGTTGATCGGGTCGTTGGCGATGGCGACGCTGGCGCCCTCAGGCAACTCATCGAAGCTTTTGTATTTCTTCGAGTACAGGCCGACGTTGTTGATGATCCCCGGGGCAAACGGCACCAGGTCAAAACCGGAAGCAGCCTTGGCGTTTTCCAGGAACGGGATGTGCTGGAAGTAGTTCACGTCGATGTCACCGGCGGCGAGGCTGACGTTGGGCGCGATCCAGTCGGTGAACTCCACCAGTTCGACTTTCAGGCCTTGTTTGGAGGCTTCTTCGACGGCAGCTTCCAACGGAATCGCGAAGGCGGCGGTGGTGCCGATTTTCAACGGCGCGTCGGCGGCGAAAATGGCCGAGCTGAACAGGCCGAAGGCCAGGGCCAGTGCTTTGACTGGGTGGGACAGGAGCTTCTTGGTCATGGTGGTTTTCCAGTCAGTGCGAGGAGGTGTGTCGGTAGTGGGCGCCCGTGTGTTGCTGCGGCAAGTGCGCTTCGCCGTGAAACAGTTTTTCCCGCAGGCTGCCGGTGTCGTACGCGGTCTTGTACGAGCCGCGCCGTTGCAGTTCCGGAATCACCAGATCGATGAAATCCACATAGCTTTCCGGGGTGACGATGCGGGTCAGGTTGAAGCCGTCGAGACCGGTTTCGGCGATCCACGATTCCAGCTCATCCGCCACTTGCTGCGGGGAGCCGACCACGGTGATGTAGCGCCCGCCCAGAGCGTGCTGGTCGAGTAACTTGCGGCGGGTCCAGTCGTTGTTCTGCAAGTTCTTGGTGGCGGACTGGATCGCGTTGCTCTTCACGTACTGGATCGGCTCGTCGATTTCGTACTGGGAAAAATCGATCCCGGTGGAGGCCGAAAAATGCGCCACGCCCGCTTCGGCGCTGGCGTAGCTCAGGTATTCGGCGTGCTTGGCCCAGGCCGCTTCCTCGGTCTCGCCGACGATCACGTTGAGGCCCATGAACACCTTGATGTCCTCGGGATTGCGCCCGGCTTCGACGGCGCTGGCACGGACCTTGTCCACCTGCACTTTGGTCGACGGTTTGTTCTGGCCACTGATGAACACGCACTCGGCATGGCGTCCGGCGAACAGCAGACCCCGATCCGAACTGCCGGCCTGGAACAGCACCGGCGTGCGCTGCGGCGACGGCTCGCACAGGTGATAACCCTCGACCTGATAGAACTCGCCCTTGTGCTCGACCTTGTGCACCTTGTCCGGCTGCGCGTAGATCCGTTGCTGCGGATCGTTGAGCACCGCACCGTTTTCCCAGCTGCCTTCCCAGAGTTTGTAGAGCACTTCGAGGTACTCGTCGGCCTGGTCGTAACGCCGGTCATGCTCGACCTGCTCACTCAGGCCCATGGCCTTGGCGGCGCTGTCCAGATAGCCGGTGACGATGTTCCAGCCCACCCGCCCACGGCTCAGGTGGTCGAGGGTCGACATGCGTCGGGCGAACAGATACGGCGGCTCGTAGGTGAGGTTGGCGGTCAGGCCGAAGCCGAGGTTTTTGGTCACCGCGGACATCGCCGATACCAGCAGCAACGGATCGTTGACCGGCAGCTGGATCGACTCTTTCAACGTGACGTCAACCGAGTTCTGGTAGACGTCGTACACGCCGACGATGTCGGCGATGAACAGCCCATCGAACAGCCCGCGCTCCAGCAATTGCGCCAGTTCGGTCCAGTACTCGATGGTCTTGTATCGGGTCGAGGTGTCGCGGGGATGCGTCCACAACCCGTGGTTGATGTGGCCGATGCAGTTCATGTTGAACGCATTGAGCAGGATCTTTTTCTTGCTCATCAGATGGTCCCTCGCAGCGGAGGGTTTTCATCGTTGAGGTAGTAATTGCCCACCGCGTGATACTTCCAGCGTACTGGATCGTGCAGGGTGTGCACCCGGGCGTTGCGCCAGTGACGGTCGAGGCCGTGCTCGATCAGGGTGGCCTGGCTGCCGGCCAGTTCGAACAACGTGCTGCCGGCGGCCAGGGAGATTTCAGTGCTGATCGCCCGCGCTTCGGCGACGGCAATCGAGGCTGCTGCAACCGTCTCGGCGTTGGTCTCGGCCTGGGCCGCGTCGAGGAATTCGCCGGCGCGTTCGAGAAGGGCTTCGGTGGCGTGCAGGCGGATACTCAGGTGGCCGAAGCTTTTGAGTGTCAGCGGGTCTTCGGTGGCCTTGTCATTCCCCGAATCGATCCATGGACGGGTCTTGCTGCGTACGAAGTGCAGCGCATCTTCGAAGGCGGCGCGGGCGATGCCGGTGTCGATGGCGGCGTGGAGGATCTGCGCCAGCGGGCCGACCGGGGTCGGGCGTTCGAAAGCACTCTGGAACGGGATGACATCTTCGGCGGCGACATACACGTCTTCGAACACCACCGAGCCGCTGCCGGTGGTGCGCTGACCGAAGCCGCTCCAGTCGTCGATCACGGTCAGGCCTTTGCTGTCACGCGGGACGAAGGCCAGTTGCTGCACGCCGTTTTCATCGACCACGGACGTTGGAATCCGTTGGGCGTAAATGGCACCGGTTGCATAGAACTTGCGGCCGTTGATGCGATAGCCGCTGCCGTCGCGTTTGAGGCTGGTGACACGGTCGTGGGCGGTCCTGGTGCCCAGTTCCGCCAGAGCATTGCCGAAGCGCTGACCAGCGAGGACTTCAGCGTAGAGACGTTGTTTCTGCTCGTGGCTGCCGTTTACCCGGAGCACTTCGAGGGCATAGAAATGGTTCTGTGGAATCTGCCCGAGCGAGCCATCGGCCCGGGCGATCAGGGCGATGACTTTGGCCAGCGTCACGTTGGACACGCCGGCGCCGCCGTACTCCTTGGGCACGCTGATGCCCCACAGGCCGGAGCGGGAAAACACGTCGAGTTCCGGCAGCGGCAGGCGTCGTTCGCGGTCGCGCAGGTTGCTGTCGCGCTGGAAGTCTTCGGCCAGGTCACTGGCCACGATCAGGGCTTGCTCGTCGCTGGTGATGACCGCGACGGGATGGGAAAAGGTCATAGGTTTTCTCCAGATGTCTGGTCGTCAGATCCAGGAATGGCGAGCCGGCAACTTGCCGTTGAGGCGCCAGGCGCCGACCGCGTGGTACTTCCAGCGCACCGGGTCGTGCAGGGTGTGCACCCGGGCGTTGCGCCAGTGACGGTCGAGGTTGAATTCGGCGAGGGTGGCGCGGCTGCCGGCCAGTTCGAAAAGCTTTTCGCTGGCCAGCAGCGAGATCTCGGTGGTCAGCACCTTGGCTTCGGCGACGGCAATCGACGCGCGGGCGGCGGATTCGGCGGTGAGTGGTGCGGCGTGCACCTGATCCAGCACTTGCCCGGCCTTGCGCAGCAGCGCCTCGGCGGCGTGCAGTTCGATTTTCAGTTTGCCGATGTCGGCGATCACGTAGAGATCGTCGCTGGCGCGTTCGACCTTGGCATCGATCCACGGCCGGGCGCGGGTCTTGACGAATTCGATGGCGTCATCGATGGCGCCGCGGGCGATGCCGGCGTCGATGGCCGCTTGAATCAGCTGCGACACCGCGCCTTGGGTATTGGGCTTTTCGTTGATCTTCCAGTTGTCCACCACAAGGCCAGCGTCGACTCGCACGTTGTGCAGCAGGATCGTTCCGCTGGCGGTGGTGCGCTGGCCGAAACCGGACCAGTCATCGACGATGCGCAGACCCGGTGTGCCACGGCGGACGAAGGCCAGCACTTGCTTGCCGTCATCGTTGAGTGCCTTGACCGCGACCCAGTGGGCGAACAGTGCGCCGGTGGAATAGAACTTCTGGCCGTTGATCACGTAGTCATCACCATCGGCGGTGATGCGCGCTTTCAGTTCCAGGGTGTCCTTGGTGCCGCGTTCCGGCCCGGCGTTACCGATGCGCCAGCCTTCGAGCACACTCTGCAACAGCTGCTGTTTCTGCGCTTCTGTGGCGCTGCCGAGGATCAGGTTGATGATGCCGAACTGGTTCTGCGGGATCTGCCCCAGTGCCGGGTCGGCCGCGGAAATGATCGCGAACACCTCGGCCAGGGTGACGAAGGAAACCTGCGGCCCGCCGTACTCGCGCGGGATGGCAATACTGCCCAGGCCGCTGCGGGTGAATTGCTCGATTTCTGCCCACGGCAGCTTGCGCTGACGGTCGCGTTTGGCGGCCTGCACGCGGGCGACTTGCGCCAGTTCATGTGCAGCCTGGATGGCTTGAGCGTCGTTGCGCAGCACTTGTGCGGGCAACAACAACGGGGCGATGTCCAGATCACTCTGGACGTTTGCGTCTGCCAGACTGGACATCAGTGCCACTCCTTGGCTGCACGCAATGCCCTGGCGATCCGCACTGGGGTGATTGGGTTCCGGACCATGTTACCTACCTCACATCTCATGAAAAACGCCGCAAAAGTGCGGCGAACGAAAGAATGTCCGGTGGTCCGGTTCATATACCCTAAGCGCGTATAAAATTTAAATAAACTAACTTTTAGGAATATGCATAGAAGATCGAAAGCTCACTCGACTTTGCGCTCCGCGGCCATGGGAATTTGCCTCAAGGGCACTTTCAGATAAGGATTCACGCAGCCAATCTTCAGGGTGCGTGGCGGCGCCCAGCGCGAGTTGTTGCCCACTCGATCAATGACGCAGTAAGTCACATCCAGTCGCAGGTCTTCGCCCGCTTCAACGATGATTGCCGGCGGCACCCAGACCTGGATTCCCTGGCCGACATCGGCTTGCGTGACAGGGGGCAGATCCATCCGCGCATCACCCCAGCGCAGAGTGATTTCGTCGCCTTCGGCCATGTTCAGGTAAGGCTCGATGGTCAGAGGGACGCCGCGCTTGATCTGACTCGGGTTGACCCCGCGCCGGCGGATGACGTCTGGAAGGCTGACCGGCAGCAGATACTGATTTTCTTCCTCGCATCCCGGCGCAGGTTGCCCGCCCGGGCAGTCGAGCTTGACCTCAAACCGGGCGCTGGGCGACAAGGTCGGGTTTCTTCCGACCTGCATGACCCGGTAATGCACGCAGGGTGAACCGTTGACAATGAAGCTCTCGGGTACCCGCAGGCAAATTGTGCTTCCGACATCCCCGGCATTCAGCACGCGGGAAGCGACGTAGCAGCCATCCCAGAACAGCTCGATCAAGTCGCCGCTGTCCATCTCGTCATACGGTTCGATTTCGAGCGACAGGTTGGCGGCCGCCATGAGGTTGATTCCGGTGCCATGGGTTTGCTCCAGGGCCGGCGGTGCCAATTTCGGGATGATTGAAATGCAGGTCATCGGTTTCTCTCCTTGAAGTCTTGCAGCGAAGTCCGTTTTCGAAAGAACGAATGGCGTGTATTACCCGGCAATAAAACTTTGGAGTCTCGTACAAGTTATAAAGGAACTTGTTGAACTAGCGTTTGCCGGTTGATGACTAGATAAGAGTTCGCCGGAAGAGGTGTCAAGCGAGCGGATTAGTTAATCCGTGAATTACCAGTTAATCAGAAACGTCCTACGTTGTTATAGCAATAGGACTAGGCGTGACAAGGAACCTGGCTACAGGTTTTGGCGGTTTTCAGCGTGTTTCGTCGGGTGCTCTTGTGAAGCGAGGAATCAACGAGCGACGAATTTTACGCACGGTGAAGTTGTTGCAGGACATATATATTTGCTGTCGTCGCAGGAGGGGGTTGTTTATGTTTTGAGGGGATTTGCATGTCTGGCGAAATATCACTTCCATCCGTGGAAGTGAGCGGTTTGCACTTTTCAGTGCTCAGCCGTTGTTGCGGAACTTGCTGAGAAACTGTCGCGTGCGTTCTTCTTTCGGATTGGCAAACAACGCCTTGGCTTCGCCTTGCTCGACGATCACGCCTTTATCGAAAAACACCACGCGGTTGGCCACGTCACGGGCAAATGCCATTTCGTGGGTGACGATAACCATGGTGCGTTTTTCTTCGGCCAGACCGCGAATGGTCGCCAATACTTCGCCCACCAACTCGGGGTCGAGGGCCGAAGTCGGTTCGTCGAACAGGATCACTTCCGGTTCCATCGCCAGCGCCCGGGCAATCGCCACGCGCTGTTGCTGGCCGCCGGACAGGCGCCGTGGGTAGGCGTCTTCCTTGCCCGCCAGGCCGACCTTGGCCAGCAGCTTCTTGCCCAGGGCAATGGCTTCGTCGCGAGGCGTCTTCTTGACCACGATCGGGCCTTCGATGACGTTTTCCAGGGCGGTGCGGTGGGGGAACAGGTTGAAGTTCTGGAACACAAAACCCACATGCTGGCGCAGGTTGCGCACCAAGCTTTGCTGCTGGTTCAGCGGGCGGCTGGTATCGATCTCGATCTCGCCGACCTTGATCCGGCCGCTGGTGGGTTCCTCAAGGAAGTTCAGGCAGCGCAGGAACGTGGTCTTGCCCGAGCCGCTGGGCCCGATGATTGCCACGACCTCGCCTTCTTTCACTTCCAGATCAATGCCGTTGAGCACGACTTGACCCTTGAACTGCTTCGTCAGTTTTTCCACGACAATCATGGGGTCAGGACTCCTGGTCGTGCCGATTGACCCGCGCTTCCAGCTTGTTCTGGAAGTGCGACAGCACCGTGGCCAGAATCCAGTAGATCAGCGCGGCGGCAAGATACATGGTGAAGACTTCGAAAGTCCGGGCGGTAATCAGCTGCGCCTGACGGAACAGCTCCGGCACCTGAATGGTGGCGGCCAGTGCGGTGTCCTTGACCAGTGAAATGAAGCTGTTGCCCAGCGGCGGCAACGCCGTGCGCATGGCCTGCGGCAGGATGGCCCGGCGCAGGGTCTGCGCGCGGGTCATGCCGATGCTCGCAGCGGCTTCCCACTGGCCGCGTTCGATCGAACCGATCGCGGCACGCAGGATTTCACAGGCGTAGGCGGCCATGTTCAGCGAGAAGCCGATCAGCGCCGCCGGCAGCGGGTCGAGTTCCATGCCCAATTGCGGCAAGCCGTAATAGATCACGAACAGTTGCACCAGCAACGGCGTGCCGCGAAAGAACGACACGTAGATGCGGGCCAGCCAGCTGACCGACTTGAAGCGCGACAGGCGCATCAACGCCAGGCCAAAGCCCAGCAGCAGGCCGAAGAACATGCCGCCCAGGCTAAGGATTACCGTGTAGTACGCGCCCTTCAACAGGAAGGGCGCGGAGTCCAGTGCGAGTTGGAAAGCTTCTTCCATTATTGGGTGACGTCAGCGTTGAAGTATTTCGTGGACAGCTTCTCAAGGGTGCCGTCGGCGCGCAGTTCGTCGAGGGCCTTGTTCACGGCAGCCAGCAGTTCAGGCTCGCCTTTGCGCAGGGCAATACCGGCTTCCTGACGCGAGAAGGCTTCACCGGCAGCCACGGTTTTCGGCGCTTTCTTGGCGTATTCCAGCGCAGCGAGACGGTCGATCAGAATTGCGTCGGTACGGCCGTTGTTCAGGTCGGCGAACTTGGTCGGATCATCGTCGTAGGTGCGAACGTCGGCACCCGGCACGTTGGCGCGGACCCACTGTTCGTAGTTGGTGCCCAGACCCACGCCGACTTTCTTGCCGGACAGGTCGGCCGCGGATTTGATGTTCAGCGCGGCTGCCTTGTCTTTCAGCACCAGCGCCTGAATCCCGGACACGGTGTACGGTTCGGAGAAGTCATACTTCTTCTTGCGCTCGTCGGAGATGGTCACCTGATTGACCACGACGTCCAGACGCTTGGATTCCAGGGCTGCGAGGATGCCGTCCCATTTGGTCGGCTGGATCTTGGCCTTGACGCCCAGCTTCTTGGCCAGGGCTTCGGACAGTTCGACTTCGAAACCCGACAGCTTGCCGTCGGCATCGACGAAGCTGAACGGTGGGTAAGTGCCTTCCAGGCCGACGTTGATAACGCCTTTTTCCTTGATCTGTTGCAGTTGCTCACCGGCAACGGCGCTGCTGATCAGGCCGGCGCTCAGTGCCAGGCCCAGCGAACCTACCAGCAGATTTCGACGTAGTGCGGAAAAAATCATGACAAGCCCCTGTGTTTTCTTATGGAAGACGCTTAAGGAAAGTTGGCGAATCCGGGAATTGGACGACAGCGCTATCCTGCCTTAAAGCAGCTTATGCGTCTCTCGCGAAATTCGCCTGCGGCGAGACTATATGACGGTTTTTTTAGAATGGAAAATAATGAATTTTCTTTTTGTTATTCTTAAATTGAATATGTGTTTTTGAGATTCCGAACGTTCCCAAACGCTGCGTGGGAGCGTCCCGGGCTGCATTCCCACGCAGAGCGTGGGAACGAGCGCTGCAGTATGCGCGTCGACCTACTACAGAAAGTCCTTGTACGCGAACAACGCCGGGGCACCGCCGGTGTGCAGGAAGATGATCGGGCCGTCGTCGAAACGCCCGCGCCCGATGCCGTCGAGCAGCCCGGCCATGGCCTTGCCGGTGTAGACCGGATCCAGCAGCACCGCGTCCTGGCTGGCCAGCAGTTTCACCGCCGACAGTGTCCCGGCATTCGGCTCGCCGTAACGCGGGCCGAAATATTCGTCCCACAACTCGACCTTGAAACTCTCCGGCAGCGCCACGCCCAGCAGATCGGCGGTGCGTTCGGCCAGGCCTTGCACTTTCGGGCGCTGATCTTCTTCGCTGCGCGAAACCGTCACACCGATCACCGGCAGTTGCGGCAGCGCTTCGCTCAAGGCCAGGGCCAGGCCGCTGTGAGTGCCAGCGCTGCCCGAGGCCAGCACCACGGCAGAAAATTGCAGGCCGGTGTCCTTGATCTGTTCAGCCAGCTCCAGACCGGCGCGTACGTAACCCAGCGCGCCGAGGGCGTTGGAGCCACCGATCGGCACCAGATACGGCTTCTTGCCGTTGCTGCGCAGGCGCACGGCGAGGGCCGCCAGTTGCTCGTCGGCGTTGTCGAGGTTGTCGACCAGCTCGACCTTGGTGTCGAACAGATCCAGCAGCAGGCGGTTGCCGTTGCCGGTGTAATTGACGTCGTCGGTGCCCAGCGGGTTTTCCAGCAGGGCTACGCAGCCCAGACCCAGTTTTGCGGCCAGCGCAGCGGTCTGGCGAACGTGGTTCGACTGCAGTGCGCCGGCGGTGATCAGGGTGTCCGCGCCTTGGGCGAGGGCATCGGCGGCGAGGTATTCGAGCTTGCGCAGCTTGTTGCCGCCCATGGCCAGTGGCGTCAGGTCATCGCGTTTGATGTAGACATCGCGACCGAGCCAGGTGGACAGGCGCTCGAGCTTTTCCAGTGGGGTCGGTTGGCCGAGCAGGTCGAGGCGATTAAAGCGGTCCAGCTGTTGTTTGATCGGTTGTGTGGACATGGTTCCGTACTGATGCAAGGAGATGTCAGGACTATAGGCACGCCGATTTACCGGGGGCAACCGTCATTCGCTTATAGCCAAATGTGCTTAGGCCAGCACTATCGGTTCTTAATTCGCATCCGATGCGTTGCCGTAAAGTAGTGGCCGTTGACGCGGCCAGACAGTCCGGCCGCCCGTGAGGAGTCTTTACCGTGAGCGAGCGTTCCAGCCATTGGCAATTGCAGACCATCGTCAGCCAACTGCGTACCGCCCGGGATCAATGGCGTACGCAAAATGGCCGCGCCAGCGGCGAGCAGGGCGGACGCGAGCTGCCGTCCCGTGATGCGATGGCGCAGATTCTCGAAGCCTTGTGCGGCGCGTTGTTCCCGATGCGTCTGGGGCCGGTGGACCTGCGTGAAGAGAGCGAGGATTTTTACGTCGGCCACACCCTTGATGTCGCGTTGAATGCATTGCTGGCGCAAGCACGACTCGAACTGCGTTACGTCGCCCGTCACAGTGCCCGGGACGACAGCGAAGTCGAGACACAGGCCATCAGGATCATTCAGGATTTCGCTCTGGCGCTGCCAGGCCTGCGCAGCCTGCTCGACACCGATGTGCTGGCCGCGTATCACGGCGATCCGGCGGCGCGCAGCGTCGATGAAGTGCTGCTGTGCTATCCGGGGATTCTGGCGGTGATTCACCATCGCCTGGCGCACCATTTGTATCGTGCAGGCCTGCCCCTGCTGGCGCGGATCAGTTCGGAAATCGCCCACTCGGCAACCGGCATCGATATTCACCCTGGCGCGCAGATCGGCCGCAGCTTCTTCATCGACCACGGGACCGGAGTAGTGATCGGCGAGACCGCGATCATCGGCGAGCGCGTCAGGATTTATCAGGCGGTGACCCTCGGCGCCAAACGCTTCCCGGCGGACGAGGACGGTCAGTTGCAAAAGGGTCACCCACGCCATCCGATCGTCGAGGACGATGTGGTGATTTACGCCGGCGCGACGATTCTGGGGCGGATCACCATCGGCAAAGGCTCGACCATCGGCGGCAATGTGTGGCTGACCCGCAGCGTGCCGGCGGGGTGCAACCTGACCCAGGCCAACCTGCAGCATGATGACGGGACGCAGAAGTAACGCTTGCACCTGATCGTTCCTGCGCAACGCGGGAACGATCGCTCTCACTAAAGCGTCATACCCCCTCTTCAGCTAGCGTACGAAAGGTACCGCTGAGCCCTGCGATTAGTCCTGAGCGTGCTATCCATGTTTAACTTGAACGTTCATTCAAGTTAAACCGGTAGCTCGCTGCCCGCTCACAACAGGAGGCTTGCCTTTGCTGAGTCCGATCATTTCAGCCATTTTCCAACCCCTTGAGGTGCACCGTTCATGAGTGCATCGTCTACCCCCGCCAGCGGTCTGGTACGCATGAATCCGCCGGTGTTCTGGTTCGCCGCAACGGTGATTCTGCTCTTTGGCCTCGTTGTCATTGCCGTGCCGGAACAGGCCGGTGCCTGGCTTCTTGAAGCGCAAAACTGGGCGGCCAATACGGTCGGCTGGTACTACATGCTCGCGATGACCCTGTATCTGGTCTTCGTGGTGGTCACCGCGTTATCGGGCTACGGCAAGATCAAACTCGGTGCCGACCACGACGAACCCGAATTCAGTTACCTGTCCTGGGCCGGCATGCTGTTTGCCGCCGGGATCAGCATCACGCTGTTTTTCTTCTGTGTATCCGAACCGCTGACCCACATGCTCCAGCCGCCGCAAGGCGAGGCCGGCACGGCGGATGCGGCGCGTCAGGCGATGCAGATTCTGTTTCTGCACTGGGGCCTGCACGGCTGGGGCGTGTTCGCCTTTGTCGGCATGGCACTGGCGTATTTCGCTTATCGGCACAACCTGCCGCTGGCCCTGCGTTCGGCGCTGTATCCGCTGATCGGCAAGCGCATCAACGGGCCCATCGGCTACGCGGTCGATGGCTTCGGCATCATCGCCACGGTGTTCGGCCTCGGTGCGGACATGGGCTTCGGCGTGCTTCATCTCAACTCGGGTCTGGACTACCTGTTCGGCATCGCCCACACCCAGTGGATTCAGGTCGGCCTGATCACGCTGATGATGGGCGCGGCGATCATCGTCGCCGTTTCCGGCGTAGATAAGGGCGTGCGGGTCATGTCCGACATCAACATGCTGCTGGCCTGTGCGCTGCTGCTGTTCGTGTTGTTCGCCGGTCCTACCCAGCATTTGCTCAACACCCTGATCCAGAACCTCGGTGACTACCTCGGCGCGTTGCCGATGAAGAGTTTCGACCTCTACGCCTACGACAAACCAAGCGACTGGCTCGGCGGCTGGACGGTGTTCTACTGGGCCTGGTGGATTGCATGGTCGCCGTTCGTGGGCCTGTTCATCGCACGGATTTCCCGTGGCCGGACCATCCGCGAATTCGTCTTCGGCGTGCTGTTGATCCCGCTCGGTTTCACCCTGGCGTGGATGTCGATCTTCGGCAACAGCGCCATCGATCAGGTGCTCAATCACGGCATGTCGGCACTGGGCATGTCGGCCCTCGACAATCCGTCGATGACCCTTTACCTGCTGCTGGAAACCTACCCGTGGAGCAAGACCGTCATCGCGGTGACGGTGTTTATCAGCTTCGTGTTCTTCGTCACCTCCGCCGACTCCGGCACCGTGGTGCTCTCGACCCTGTCGGCCAAGGGCGGCAATCCGGATGAAGACGGGCCGAAATGGCTGCGGGTGTTCTGGGGTGCGATGACTGCACTGGTGACCAGCGCACTGCTGTTCTCCGGCAGCATCGATGCGCTGAAGTCGGCGGTGGTGCTGACCTCGTTGCCGTTCTCGCTGATTCTGCTGCTGATGATGTGGGGGCTGCACAAGGCGTTCTATCTGGAGTCGCAGAAGCAGATCGCGCAACTGCATTCGCTGGCCCCGGTGTCCGGCTCCCGGCGTGGCAAGGGTGGTTGGCGACAGCGCCTGAGTCAGGCTGTGCACTTCCCGTCGCGGGACGAGGTGTACCGCTTCATGGACACCACGGTGAAACCGGCCATCGAAGAAGTGACGGCGGTGTTTGTCGAAAAGGGGCTGAATGTCGTGACGCAACCCGATCCGGCCCACGACAGCGTCAGCCTGGAAATCGGTCACGGCGAGCTGCACCCGTTCATCTATCAGGTGCAGATGCGCGGCTACTTCACGCCGTCATTCGCCCGTGGCGGCATGGGTTCCAAGCAGCTCAATAATCGCCGCTACTACCGCGCCGAAGTGCATCTGAGCGAGGGCAGTCAGGACTACGATCTGGTCGGTTACACCAAAGAGCAGATCATCAACGACATCCTCGACCAGTACGAGCGGCACATGCAGTTCCTGCATCTGGTGCGTTGATCGGAGCAGGGCGCCGGGACGGTTTCAGGTCTCGGCGCTCAGCACCATGAACAACACCATCGCAGCGATCGGCACGCCAAACACGGCACTGCCAATCGCAATCTCCGCCCCCAGCGGCTGCCCGGCGTGCACCACGCCGACCGCGCCATTGATCACCGTCAACGCCAGCCACAACGCTGCGAAACCGTAGGCCATGGTCTGTCGACTGAAGCCGATGCGCTCGCCGATATAGAGCATCAGCGCCAGCAGGATCAGGCCGAAGAAGATGATGATTGCGGTGTGCATGGTCGCGCCTGTGGAATGTGCGGTGTTACCTAGAGCATAGCCAAACCGGCCCACGCCATACTTGTCAGGTACTTTCCCGCTCTATGACCGTGCACTGCAGCAGATTCAACCGCTGCACCTCATCGCTCGGCAACACGCCCAGGCTTTCCAGCACTCGCGTCGCTGCCAGTACGCCGATCTCCAGCGCCGGTGGTTTGATGGTGCTCAGGCTGGGCAGCAGCATCTCGGCGAACGGGTAGTCGCCGAAGCCGAGGACGGCGCAGTCTTCGGGGATTTTGAGGCCGGCGCGTTGTCCGGCGAGCAGGCCGCCGGCGGCGAGGTTGTCGTTGGCGAAGAGGATGGCGTCCGGGCGCGGTGAGGCGCTCATCAGCGCTTCCATCGCTTGCTTGCCGGCTTCGAACGGGGCGCGATCGGCGTCGGGTGCGAATACCCACGGTTCGAGGCCCAACTCGCGGACGGTCGCTGCGTAACCGTCGCGGCGCTCCAGTGCGCTGAAGTCGCCGGGTGCGCTGTTTTGCACAAACGCGATCCGCCGATAGCCCTTGCCGTGCAAATAACGAGCGGCGCTGACCCCCACCTCGAAGTGCGAAAAGCCGATTTGCATCGGCTCGCGATCCGGCTGGTAATCCCAGGTTTCGATCACCGGGATATCCGCTTCGGCGAGCATCTTTTCCGTGCCCGCACTGTGGAAGTGACTGGTGACCACCAGCGCCGCCGGCGACCAGCCGAGGAACGCCCGCACGGCGTTTTCTTCCTGTTCAGTGCTGAAGTAACTCGAGGCCAGCAACAGCTGATAGCCGTGACGGCTGAGGGTGTCGCTGAAACCCTGAATGGTGTTGGCGAAGATCGGCCCGGAGATGTTCGGAATCACCATGCCGACGATTTTCCCCCGTGCCGAGGCGAGGCCGCCGGCCACCAGATTCGGCACATAACCCAGCTCGGCGACCACCGCCGCGATCCGTTCGCGGCGTTCGGGCGAGACCTGTTCCGGCTGGTTGAAGTAGCGCGACACGGTGATTGCCGAAACACCGGCCTGGCGCGCCACAGCGTTGAGGGTCACGCGACCGGCGCCACGGCGCTTGCGGGGCTTTTCTTCGCTCAAGGCTCGATCCTTCTTAAAAACCAAAACGCATATAAAAGTAATTTTTCAGTATTGGACGGTCTATGTCCGGCTTGCCAATACTGGCGATGTTAGCGCTAACAAAGCGCATTGTCTGCTACTCGCTCGAGCGAATGCCCAAGACACCGAGACAGGCGCTGTCGTCGCAGAACGGCAGCGGTTCAGGGCAACTTTTCGAGCGGGCACACATGCACAACATTCCTGGGGCGACACACAAACTGGCGCAATCGATCCGCGCTGCGGGCTGGCTACTCACCGGGCTGGCCGCGCTGCCGCTGCCGGCCGCGTTCGCCGCCGACAGCACCGATCAGGAGCCGACACTCAAGTCCGTCACGGTCACCGCCACCCGCCGCGAAGAGTCGCTGCAAAAGGTCCCGGTGCCGGTGTCGGTGATCGACGGCGAGCAGCTGGAACGCGACAACCGCAACAGCGTGGCGAGCATCGTCCAGCAAGTGCCGTCGCTGAATTTCCGCACCGGCGCATCGAACAAGGACACTTCGTTGTTCGTGCGCGGCGTAGGGACGATTTCCACCTCGCCGGGCGTCGAGCCGACCGTGGCCACGGTGATTGATGGCGTGGTTTATGCGCGTCCCGGCCAATCCACTCTGGATTTGCTGGACCTGGAACGCGTCGAGATTCTGCGCGGCCCGCAAGGCACGCTGTTCGGCAAGAACGCCTCGGCCGGCGTGTTGAACATCACCAGCAAGGCGCCGACCGCCGAGACCCACGGCTACATCGATCAGTCGTACTACAGCGGCAATGAAAGCCGCACCCGTTTCGGCATTGGCGGGAGCCTGATTCCGGACACACTCAAGGGGTCGATCAGCACCCTTTTCGGCACTTACGACGGCAATGTCGACAACAAGCACAACGGCCAGGAGGTCAACGGCTACAACCATCGCGGCGTGCGCGGCAAACTGGAATTCACCCCGAACGACGACGTCACCTTCACCCTGATCGCCGACTACATGCAGTCCCACGATGACGGCCCCAATGGCGTCGTCACCAAATCGTTGACCCCGGCCTTCGCCAATGCGCTAAGCCCGGTCAGCGCCACTCGCCACAACCGCGACATCAACACCGACACTCGCTCCCACGTCGAGGACACCAACAAGGGCCTGTCCGGCCAGCTCGACTGGCAACTGGGCGATTACACCCTGACCTCGATCACCGCGTGGCGTGGCTGGGACAACACTCAGTATCAGGACGGCGACCGCCTCGGTACGGTGACGGCCGCTTTCCCCGGCACGGCGGACAAGGGTGATCTGGCCTTCGACCAGTACTCGCAGGAGCTGCGTCTGGCCTCGCCCAAAGGCGAGTTCCTCGAATACGTCGGCGGTCTGTTCTACATGCACGGCAAGGATGACGAGACCTATCAACGCACGCTGACCACCACCACACGAACTGATCGCGGCGTCGCCGATTACAGCACCACCAGCGACAGCTACGCGGTGTTCGGTGAGAGCACGTTGAATTTCACTTCGGACTTCCGTGGCATCGCCGGCCTGCGCTACACCCATGACGATCTGGAATACGATCACCGTCGCGTTTCCACTTCCGCCACCACCGTCAGCGGTATTCAACCGGCCACCCGCAGCTCCGGTTCGGTGGATGAAGATGGCTGGTCCGGTCGGCTCGGTTTGCAGTACGACCTGAGCGATGCCGTCACCACTTATCTGACCTACTCGCGCGGCTACAAAGGCCCGGCCTACAACGTGTTCTTCAACATGCAGCCACGCGACACCGAAGCGCTGAAACCGGAAACCTCCAACACCTGGGAGGCGGGGATCAAAGCCTCAAGCTGGAACAATCGCCTGACCACCAACCTCGCGGTTTTCCACAGCGACTACGACAACTACCAAGCGAACTTTTTCGACACCGTCGCCGGGCAAGTCGTAACGCGCCTGATCAACGCCGGCAGCGTCAGCACCGAAGGCGTGGAAATCGATTACGCCTTGCAAGCGACCCAGCAACTGAAGTTTTCCGGCGCACTGGCCTACACCCGCGCCCGCATCGACCAGTTCGCCTGCCCGGCGGGTGCGGCGGCGTCGTGCAACGTCAACGGCAAGCCGCTGCCGTTCAGCCCGGACTGGAAAAGCTACGTGCGCGCCGACTACACGATCCCGCTGGATAACGGCCTGGATATCGAACTCGGCACCGACTACAGCTGGCAGAGCGAAGTGCAGTACGACATCAGCCAGAACGCCGACACCAAGCAGGGCGCCTACGGCCTCTGGAACGCCAGCGTCGCCCTGGCCGATTACAACAACGGCTGGCGCGTGGCGCTGCTCGGCAAAAACCTTACCGACAAGTCCTACTCGCCGTTGCTCGCCAGCGGTGGCAACTACATCTACCGCGCCGTGCCTCGCGACGACGAGCGCTACTTCGGCGTGCAACTGCGCAAGGACTTCTGAGATGAGCAGACAGCTGAAACTCGGCGCGTTCCTCATGGCCACCGGGCACCACGTCGCCGCGTGGCGTCATCCGGATGTGCCGGCCAACGCCGGGCTGGATTTCGCCCATTACAAACGCCTGGCGCAGATTGCCGAGGCGGCGAAGTTCGACACCTTGTTCGTCGCCGATAGCGTCGCTGCGCCAACCCAGGACATCGCCAGCCGCATGGCCCGTTCGGATCACTTCGAACCGCTGACGTTGCTCTCGGCCTTGAGCGCGGTAACCGAACACATCGGCCTGATCGCCACCGCTACCACCAGTTACAACGAGCCGTACCACGTGGCGCGCAAGTTCGCTTCGCTCGATCACCTGTCGGGCGGGCGAGCGGGGTGGAATCTGGTGACCTCGGACAACGCCGCCGAAGCGCAGAATTTCGGCCGCGACGAACACATCGGCCACGCCGAACGCTACAGCCGCGCCCGGGAGTTTCATCAGGTGGTCACCGGGCTTTGGGACAGTTGGCAGGATGATGCCTTCCTTCGCGACAAGGCCAGCGGTGCGTATTACGACCCGGAAAAACTGCACGTTCTGGATCACGTCGGTGAGCACTTCCGGGTCAAAGGCCCGCTGAATGTCGCGCGCTCGCCACAGGGTCAGCCGGTGATCGTGCAGGCCGGCTCGTCGGAAACCGGACGTGAACTGGCAGCGCAGACAGCCGAAGTGGTATTCACCGCGCAGACCTCACTGGCCAGCGCCCAGGCGTTTTACGCCGACCTCAAGGGCCGCTTGCCGAAATACGGACGCAGCGCCGATTCACTGAAAATCATGCCCGGCGTGTTCGTCGTGGTCGGGCAGACGGACGCCGAAGCGCAGGAAAAATGTGAAACGTTTCAGCAATTGGTCGAACCCGAGGTGGGCGTCGCCCTGCTTGGGCGTATGCTGGGCAACTTCGATCTGTCGAAGTACCCGCTGGACGGGCCGCTGCCGGATTTGCCGCTGACTGAAAGCGGCCAGCAGAGCCGGCAGAAACTGCTGACCGAACTGGCCGGCCGGGAGCATCTGACCCTGGCCGAACTGGGTCGCAGAATCGCCGGCGGTCGCGGGCATTACAGCGTCGTCGGCACCCCGGCGCAGATTGCCGACCGCTTGCAGGAATGGTTCGAGCAAGGCGCGGCGGACGGTTTCAACGTGCTGGTGCCGCACCTGCCCGGCGGGCTCGAAGACTTCGCCAACGGCGTGGTCCCGGAACTGCAACGGCGTGGGCTGTTCAGAACCGAATACGAGGGCCGGACCTTGCGCCAGAACCTTGGCCTCGCCAGGCCCGGCAACAGATTTGCGTAGCAATCGACACCCGATTCAAGACCGACAAGAGAGGATTCGATGACTTACACCGCTGCCGAAAACCGCTATGACTCCATCCCTTACCGCCGCGTCGGACGCAGCGGTCTGGTGCTGCCGGCGCTTTCCCTGGGCCTGTGGCACAACTTCGGCGACAGCACGCCGATCGACACCCAGCGCGCGTTGCTGCGCACGGCGTTCGACCTGGGCATCAACCACTTCGACCTGGCCAACAACTACGGCCCGCCCTACGGCAGCGCCGAGATCAACTTCGGTCGTCTGCTGCGCGAAGACTTCAAGCAATACCGCGACGAACTGATCATCTCCAGCAAGGCCGGCTGGGACATGTGGCCCGGCCCTTACGGCCAGGGCGGCGGCTCGCGCAAATACGTGCTGGCCAGCCTCGACCAGAGCCTGCAACGCCTGGGCCTGGACTATGTGGATATCTTCTATTCGCACCGCTTCGACCCGGACACCCCGCTGGAAGAAACCGCCAGCGCCCTCGCCACGGCGGTGCAGCAGGGCAAGGCGTTGTACATCGGCATCTCGTCGTACTCCGGGGTGAAAACCCGCGAAATCGCCGCGTTGCTCAAAGAGTGGAAAGTGCCGCTGCTGATCCACCAACCGGCCTACAACCTGCTCAACCGCTGGGTGGAAAAGGACCTGCTCGACACCACCGACGAGCTCGGCACTGGCGTGATTGCCTTCACCCCGCTGGCGCAGGGTCTGCTGACCGACAAATACCTCAACGGCGTGCCGGCGGATGCGCGGGTCAACCGTCCGGGCGGTGGTTCTTTGCAGGCTTCGCACTTGTCCGAGGCCAACATTGCTCACGTGCGGGCGTTGAATGAAATCGCCAAGCGTCGTGGCCAGAGCCTGGCGCAACTGGCATTGGCCTGGACGCTGCGCGATCCGCGGGTGACCTCGGCATTGATTGGCGCGAGCCGGCCGGAGCAGATTATCGAGAACGTCGGGGCGTTGAAGAATCTGAGCTTCAGTGCTCAGGAACTGGCGGAGATTGACCGGTTTGCCCAGGAGGGCGGGATCAATCTTTGGGAGAAACCATCGACGGCTGAATAAGTGACTGGCGCCGAAATATTCGGCGCCTGCTCTGACGCTTTCGCGGGCAAGCCCGCTCCCACAGGGGCCGAGTCGTACACAAAATCTGCGAACACAGCTGTCTTTGTGGGAGCGGGCTTGCCCGCGAAGAGGCCGGCTCAAGCACCAAAGAAATCGGGGCCTATTTAAAGAACGGCACATCTCCCAACACCGTAGCCCGCTGCATCACTCGCCGCGCCGGCCGGTAGTCATCCACCGCGTAATGCTGCGTCACGCGGTTGTCCCAGAACGCGATGTCGTCCTTCTGCCAGCGCCAGCGAATGGTGAATTCCGGCCGCGTCGCGTGGGCGAACAGAAACTTCAAAATCGCTTCGCTCTCGGTCTCCGACAGCTCATTGATCTTCGACGTGAACCCTTCGTTGACGAACAACGAACGGCGTCCGCTCACCGGATGAGTCCGAATCACCGGGTGCGACAGCGGTGGATTCTTGCGCCGCGCCTCTTCCCACTGCGCCAGTGCTTGCGGGGTGTTGCCGTAGCGCTCCAGCGGAAACGAACGGGTGAAGTCATGAGTCGCGGTCAGCCCTTCGAGCAGTGCTTTCATTGGCGCCGACAGCGCTTCATAGGCGGCGATCCCGCTGGCCCACAACGTGTCGCCACCGAACTCCGGCAACAGCTTGGCGCTGAGCACCGCGCCCATGGCCGGGGTCGGCAGGAAGGTCACGTCGGTGTGCCAGATCGCGTTGTCGCGCACGTCGGTGACGGCGGTGTCGAGGATCAGCACTTCCGGTTGTTCCGGTACGTTCGGGTAGATCGGGTGAATGTGCAGGTCGCCGAAATAGTGGGCGAAGCGCGCCTGCTGCGAAGGCTCGATCGGCTGATTGCGGAAGAACAGCACTTGATATTTGAGCAGCGCCTGCTCGATGGCGTCGCGCTGTTCCAGGTTCAGCGGCTGGCTGATGTCGACGCCGCTGATCTGTGCGCCGAGGGCCGAGCTTAACGGGGTGATGTTCAGGCTGCTCATGGTGGTTCTCTTCAATTCCGGGGCCCCGAAACTGTCGGGGTAGTCAGTGCTGAAAAATCAGTGGGCCTGGCCGTGCCACGGCACCAGTTTGCGTTGCAGGGCGCGCAGGCCCATCTCCATGGCGAAGGCGATCAGGGCGATGACCAGAATCCCCAGCACCACCACATCGGTGACCAGAAACTGCGCGGCCGACTGCACCATGAAGCCCAGGCCGCTGGTGGCCGCGATCAGTTCGGCGGCGACCAGCGTCGACCAGCCGACACCCAGGCCGATGCGCACACCGGTCAGAATGTCCGGCAGAGCACTTGGCAAAATCACATGGCGGATCAGTTGTGCGCGGGTGGCGCCCAGCGACTGCGCGGCGCGCAATTTGGCCGGGTCGACGGTGCGCACGCCAGTGGCGGTGGCAATCGCGATCGGAGCGAAAATCGCCAGGTAGATCAGCAGCACTTTCGACAATTCGCCGATGCCGCACCAGATCACGATCAGCGGCAGATACGCCAGTGGCGGAATCGGCCGGTAGAACTCGATCAGCGGATCGAGCACGCCACGGGCGATGCGGTTGGCGCCGATGGCAATGCCCACCGGCACGGCGGTCAGAATCGCAAAACCCAGGCCCAGGCCGATGCGGCTCAGGCTCGCGCCCAGGTGCTGCCACAACGTTGAATCCATGTAGCCCGTGGTCGCCAGCAACCAGCCTTTTTGCAGCACGGCGGACGGTGGCGGCAGGAACAGCGGTTCGATCAGGCCGGTGGCCGTCACGGCCCACCAGATCACCAGTAACGCGAACAGGGTCAGCAGGCTGATCCAGCGGGTGCTGAGGCTGCGGCGCACGGGAATCACCGCCGACGTGGCGGCAGGTTTCACGGCGGTGGCGGAAACGTCGTAACTGCTCATGCGCGCTCCTGCCGCTGAGCGGCGCTGCGTTGCGAGAACACTTTGGCGAGTACGTGTTCGCGGGTTTCGATGAAGCGCGGATCGGACTTGATCGACCGCGCCGATTCGCCGGCGGCGTAGCGCTTGCCGAAGTCGAGATGCAGACGCTCGACGATCTGCCCCGGATTCGGCGCCAGCAAAATCAGGTCAGTAGCGAGGAACACCGCTTCTTCAATGTCGTGGGTAATCAGGAACACCGGTTTGGCGGTGCGTTGCCAGACTTGCAGCAACAGCTCCTGCATCTGTTCGCGGGTAAAGGCGTCGAGGGCGCCGAAGGGTTCATCCATCAACAGCACGCGTGGGTCGGCGGCGAGGGCGCGGGCCAGGCCGACGCGCTGTTTCTGGCCGCCGGAGAGCTGCCAGATGCGACGGTGTTCAAAACCGGAAAGGTCGACCAGCGCGAGCATTTCCCGGGCGCGCTGTTCGCGTTTGTCCTTGGCCACACCGGCCAGTTCGAGACCGAAAGCCACGTTGGCCAGCACGTCCTGCCAGGGCAGCAGGGCGTCGTCCTGGAACACCACGCCGCGTTCGGCGCTCGGGCCTTTGACCGGTACGTTGTCGAGGGTGATGCGACCGGCGCTTGGTTCGACGAAGCCGGCAATCAGGTTCAACAGCGAAGTCTTGCCACTGCCGGAAGGGCCCAGGGCCACCAGCAATTGCTGAGGGCCGAGGGTCAGGGAAATGTCGGACAGTACCGGTTCCGGACTGCCGGGATACTGTGCGCTGATGCGCTCCAGCTGTAGCAAGGCCATCGCAGTTGACTCCCGATCAGTTGGTGATGTACTTGGCGCTGACGTACGGCGCGTAGTCCGGCAGTACCGCTTCGACCTTGCCTTGCTCCTTGAGGAACGCAGCGGTGTCGGTGATGGCTTTGGTAGTCGGCGCGCCGAGGTCACTGACCTGATCCGCCGCCAGCGGGTAGACGTTGCCTTGCAGCAGTAATGGAATGTCGCTGGCCTTGGCGCCGGAGAGCTTCACCAGCTTGTCGACGTTGCTCTGGTTGGCCAGCCAGGCTTTTGGATCCTTGCGGTAGTCGGCGTAGGCGTCGAGGGTGACTTTGGCGAAGGCCGTGACGATTTCCGGGTGCTTCTCGGCGAAGTCCTTGCGCACGATCCAGGCGTCGAAGGTCGGCGCGCCGAACTTGGCCAGCTCACCGGAAGTGATCAGCACTTTGCCGTTTTCCTTGGCCACACCCAGCGCCGGATCCCAAACGTAAGTGGCGTCGATGTCACCGCGTTTCCACGCGGCAATGATCGCCGGCGGGGCGAGGTTGAGGACGGTGACTTTCGAAGGGTCGATGTTCCAGTGCTTCAGCGCGGCGAGCAGGCTGTAGTGACCGGTGGACACGAACGGCACGGCGATTTTCTTGCCGACCAGATCCTGCGGGGTCTTGATGCCGGAGCCGTCGCGGGCGACCAGCGCTTCGGCGGCGCCGATCTGGGTGGCAATTAGAAAGGTTTCCACCGGCACCTTGCGGGTGATCGCCGCGGTCAGCGGGCTGGAACCGAGGTAGCCGATCTGCACGTCACCGGAGGCGATGGCGGCAATGATATCGGCACCGTTATCGAACTTGCGCCAGTTGATGTCGGCCTTGGTGGCTTTCTCGTAGGCGCCGTCGGCCTGGGCGACTTTCGCCGGATCGACGGTGGTCTGGTAGGCAACAGTGAGGTCGGCGGCCTGAGCCAGGAAACTCGCGGCAGCCAGAGAGGCCACGGCCAGCAGGCGAAGCGGGACATTCAGTTTCATTGAAGAGCTCCATATCAGGCGACCGAGCGTCGGCGTGAAAGGAGACTAAATGATCTAAGAATCTAAAAATAAATAACTTTTTAGAATGAGCTTATGAGCGGAAAAATCTAAGGCTCAGAGGTATTGGGGGCGTTGGAGTTCTGGGTATGGCTTGAGATCTTTTCCCCCTCACCCCAACCCTCCCGAAGCGTCGGACCGCCCCCAGGGGGGCGAGGGGGAAAGGGAGCTGATCGGGGGCTTTTCAGATCCTGAGTTCGACTCGGTATTTCACGTCGGTGCAGTTCGAGAGTACAACTCGGTCAGTCCCCTCTCCCCTTGGGAGAGGGCTAGGGTGAGGGGCTGCGATCCAAAGCCGATCGATCAGTTGCTGATCGCCAGAATGCTCGCCTGATACGACCCGACAAACACGTCGAAATCGCCGACCTCGTTCTGTTCCAGCTCAGCCTGTTGCGCCAGTGAAGAGCGCGCCAGTTCTTCAAACTTCGCTTGCTCGTCAGCCGCCAACGGCTCGCTGCGGAAGAACTCGGCGTGGGCCTGGCTCTGGCGCAGGGAGAATTGCGCGAAGCTTTCCTTGTGCTCGGCCATGGCCGCCAGCACTTGGGCCGAAGGTGTCAGGGACGAGTCCTTGACCTTCGCCAGTTGCGCGTCGAGGGCCTTGCTGTGGGCATCGCCGCCATGGCTCTGATCGAGCAACGCGGCCAGCGGAGCAATTTTTTCCAGCAGTTGCGCCGCCCATTCCTTCATGTCGACGGGTTGGCCGTCGCGCTGCAATTGCAGGCCCGGACGGCGACCTTCCTTGACCACGCTGAGGAAGTTGGAGGTGGCGTTGCCGCAGCTGATGTTGGTCAGCAACGGGCTGTCGTTCAGCGCGCAGTACAGCAGGAACGCGTCGAGGAAGCGCGACTCGGTCAGATCGATGCCCATCGGCAGGAACGGGTTGATGTCCAGGCAGCGCACTTCGACGTACTGGATGCCACGGGCCATCAAGGCCTGGATCGGCCGCTCGCCGGTGTAGGTCACGCGTTTCGGGCGGATGTTGGAGTAGTACTCGTTTTCGATCTGCAGGATGTTGGTGTTCAGTTGCACCCACTCGCCATCCTGGTGCGTGCCGATTTCAACGTACGGCGCGTACGGCGTGGCCACCGCTTGGCGCAGGCTGTCGGTGTAGCTGGCCAGGTCGTTGTAGCAAGGGGTCAGGCCGGCCTGGGCGTTGCTCTGGTAACCGAGGTCACTCATGCGCAGGCTGGTGGCGTAGGGCAGGTACAGGGTGTCCGGATCCAGCTGTTCCAGCTGATGCGAACGGCCGCGCAGGAAACCGGCGTCCAGCGCCGGCGAAGCGCCGAACAGGTACATCAGTAGCCAGCTGTAGCGACGGAAGTTACGGATCAGCGCGATGTAGGACGACGACTGGAAATCCCGGTCGGTGCCGACGAAGCCTTCGGCTTCTTTCAGCAACGGCCAGAGCTTTTCCGGCAGGGAGAAGTTGTAGTGAATCCCGGCGATGCACTGCATGGTCTTGCCGTAACGCAGGGCCAGGCCCTTGCGGTAGACGTACTTGAGCTGACCGATGTTGGAGGTGCCGTAATAGGCGATCGGGATGTCTTCCTCGGCCGGCAACGGGCACGGCATCGATGGACTCCACAGGTACTCGTTGCCGAGCTTGCTGTAGGCGAAGCGATGAATCTTGTCCAGGCTGGCCAGGGTATCGGCAGGGTCTGGCAGGGCGGGCGTGATGAACTCCAGCAACGACTCGGAATAGTCGGTCGTGATCTGTTCGTTGGTCAGCGCGGAACCCAGGGCTTCAGGGTGCGGCGTTTGGGCCAGACGGCCTTCGCCGGTCACGCGCAGGCATTCACGTTCGATACCGTGAAGGCACTGCTCAAGCAGAGAGAGGTTAGCGCGCTCGCCGAGCAGAGCCAGGCGGCGGTTGAGAAGTTCGCTCAATTTGGATTCCTTCACGCGTCAGTCGCCCCAATATGGGGGTGGGCAGGACGGTCTACAAGGGTGAAGTTGAAACTGGCGTTTTCGCCTGGTTTTTCGGGCTCTGAAGCCCCCGTTGAAGCGCCGACTTCATTCCCTGAATCTGGCCGATGCACGCGAAGATTACGCGATCCCTGTGGGAGCGGGCTTGCCCGCGAAGGCGTCGTGTCAGGCGACCTGATGCTGCCTGACACTCCCTCTTCGCGGGCAAGCCCGCTCCCACAGAAAAGCTCGACGCTGCGATCACAGCGCCGAAATTAACTCAAAATGATGAACAACATCTACAGGACAGCGAACGTGCCTTGCGCTTTTGCGACCAGTTTGTCGCCCTGCATCACGTCGGCTTCGACCACCAGCGTGCGCCGGCCCGGGTGGATCACCCGCGCCGTGCACATCACCTCGCCTTCGGAGACGGCGCGGATGTAGTTGATCTTGCACTCGATGGTCGCGCTCTGCTGATCAAAGCCGTGGGTGCTGGAACAGGCCAGCCCCATGGCGATATCGACCAGACTGAACAGCGCGCCACCGTGCAGCTTGCCGCCGCGATTGCGCAGTTCGGGTTCCAGCGCCAGGGCGACTTGCGCCACCCCGGTTTCCAGGCTGTGCAGGCGACAGCCCAACAGCTTGAAAAACGCGCTCTCGACGAGCCCGGCCGGAATTTCCATCAACGTTTCTTCAACTGCTTGGCGTTGGCGAACAGCGACGCCATGGCGTTGTTCGCCGGAGCTGCCGGGGTGCTTTCCTTGCGCGGAGCCGAACCCTGGGACTGGCGTGGCGCCGAGCCCGGACGCGAACCACGGGCACCGTCGATCTTCTCGCCCGGGGTGTCGCTCATACGCATCGACAGGCCGACGCGTTTGCGCGGGATGTCGACTTCCATGACCTTCACTTTCACCACGTCACCGGCCTTCACCGCCTCGCGCGGATCCTTGATGAATTTCTCCGAGAGCGCGGAAATGTGCACCAGACCGTCCTGATGCACGCCGATGTCGACGAACGCACCGAACGCGGTCACGTTGGTCACCACGCCTTCGAGGATCATCCCCAGTTGCAGGTCCTTCAGGTCCTCGACGCCTTCCTGGAACTCGGCGGTCTTGAACTCCGGACGCGGGTCGCGGCCCGGTTTTTCCAGTTCCTGCAGAATGTCGGTGACGGTTGGCAGACCGAAGGTCTCGTCGGTGAATTTCTTCGGATCCAGACGCTTGAGGAACGCCGCGTCGCCGATCAGCGAGCGGATGTCGCGGTCGGTTTCAGCGGCGATGCGTTGCACCAGCGGATAGGCTTCCGGGTGAACGGCCGAGGAATCCAGCGGGTTATCGCCGTTCATCACGCGCAGGAAGCCGGCGGCCTGCTCAAAGGTTTTCTCGCCCAGACGCGCGACTTTCTTCAGCGCAGCGCGAGTTTTGAATGCGCCGTGCTCGTCCCGGTGGGCCACGATGTTCTGCGCCAGGGTCGCGTTGAGGCCGGAGATCCGCGCCAACAGCGCTACGGAGGCGGTGTTCACGTCCACGCCCACGGCGTTCACGCAGTCCTCGACCACGGCGTCCAGGCCGCGCGCCAGCTTCAGCTGCGACACGTCGTGCTGGTACTGGCCGACACCGATGGATTTCGGATCGATTTTCACCAGCTCTGCCAGTGGGTCCTGCAGACGGCGGGCAATCGATACTGCGCCACGGATCGATACGTCCAGATCCGGGAATTCCTTGGCCGCCAGTTCCGATGCCGAGTACACCGATGCGCCGGCTTCGGAGACCATGACCTTGGTCATTTTCATCGCCGGGTATTTTTTGATCAGCTCGATGGCCAGCTTGTCGGTTTCACGGCTGGCGGTGCCGTTGCCGATGGCGATCAGATCGACCGAGTGCTTGGCGCACAGGGCGGCCAGGATGGCGATGGTCTGATCCCACTTGTTGTGCGGCACGTGCGGGTAAACCGTGGCGTGATCCAGCAGCTTGCCGGTGGCGTCGACCACGGCGACCTTGCAACCGGTGCGCAGGCCCGGGTCCAGGCCCAGGGTGGCACGCGGGCCGGCCGGGGCGGCCAGCAGCAGGTCGTGCAGATTGTGGGCGAACACGTTGATCGCCTCGGTCTCGGCGCCGTCGCGCAGCTCGCCGAGCAGGTCGGTTTCCAGGTGGGTGTAGAGCTTGACCTTCCAGGTCCAGCGCACCACTTCGCCCAGCCATTTGTCGGCCGGACGGTTCTGATTCTGGATGCCGACGTGCTGGCCGATCATGCCTTCGCACGGGTGCAGGGTGCCCGGCAGTTCTTCGCCGACTTTCAGCGCGGAGCTGAGAATGCCTTCGTTGCGACCACGGAAAATTGCCAGCGCGCGGTGCGACGGCATGCTTTTCAGCGGTTCGTCGTGTTCGAAGTAATCGCGGAATTTGGCGCCTTCCTCTTCCTTGCCGGCGATCACGCGGGCGCTGAGGGTGGCTTCCTGCTTCAAATAATTGCGCAGTTTGTCCAGCAGGTTGGCGTCTTCGGCGAAGCGCTCCATGAGGATGTATTTGGCGCCTTCCAGCGCTGCCTTGGCATCGGCCACGCCTTTTTCGGCGTCGACGAAGCGCGCAGCTTCGGCTTCGGGGGTCAGGCTCGGGTCGTTGAACAGACCGTCGGCCAGCTCGCCGAGGCCGGCTTCCAGGGCGATCTGGCCCTTGGTGCGGCGCTTCTGCTTGTACGGCAGGTACAGGTCTTCGAGGCGGGTCTTGGTGTCGGCGAGTTTGATTTCGCGTTCCAGTTCGGGGGTGAGTTTGCCCTGCTCCTGGATGCTGGAAAGAATGCTGATGCGCCGTTCGTCGAGTTCTCGCAGGTAGCGCAGACGCTCTTCCAGATGACGCAACTGAGTGTCATCGAGGCTGCCGGTCACTTCTTTCCGGTAACGGGCGATGAAGGGAACGGTTGAGCCTTCATCGAGTAGCGCGACGGCCGCTTCGACCTGTTGTGGGCGTACGCCGAGTTCCTCGGCGATGCGGCTGTTGATGCTGTCCATAAAACCACCTGACAAATTGTGAAAGCAGGCTCGCAGGCGCGTAAATGAAGGCCCGGAGTCTGGTGGGGCGGCTTGATGCTGGCCGCTGCCTGGGTCAAAAGGCATTCCATTGACCCGTGAAATCGAACAATTACTGCGGCGACCCGGAAAATAAAGGACGGCCACCTGCGGTAACGATTCAGACGTTGCCTGGCACAAAAGGCCGCGCATTATAACCGGCGTTCTGTCATTCGGGGGCGACGCAGTCTGTAGGCTCAAGCCCCGGTTTTCTGGCAGTGAAGGAAAAATCTGCTAACAATGCACACGGTGCGTATAACGGCAGCTACGCCATAATGCGCGCCGAGCTAAAAGGAGCATCCAATGAGCAGCACTGCACAAACTGCTGAAGGCGAAAAAATTCTTATTGTTGACGACGATCCGGGGCTGAGCAGCCTGCTGGAACGCTTCTTCGTCAGCAAGGGCTACCGTGCCCGCGCCGTACCGAACACCGAGCAGATGGATCGTCTGCTGTCGCGCGAAGTGTTCAACCTGGTCGTTCTCGACCTGATGCTGCCAGGTGAAGACGGCCTGACTGCTTGCCGTCGCCTGCGTGGCGCGAACAATCAGATCCCGATCATCATGCTCACCGCCAAGGGCGACGAGTTGAGCCGTATCAAGGGTCTGGAGCTGGGCGCCGACGACTACCTGGCCAAGCCGTTCAACCCGGACGAGCTGATGGCCCGGGTCAAAGCCGTACTGCGCCGTCAGGCCGCACCGGTGCCGGGCGCGCCGGGCAGTGAAGAAGAAAATGTCACGTTCGGCGACTACGTGCTGTCCCTGGCCACCCGCGAACTCAAGCGCGGCGACGAAGTGCACATGCTCACCACCGGTGAGTTTGCGGTACTCAAGGCCTTGGTGATGAACGCCCGTCAGCCGCTGACCCGCGACAAGCTGATGAACCTGGCTCGTGGCCGGGAGTGGGATGCCCTGGAGCGTTCCATCGACGTGCAGATTTCCCGTCTGCGCCGGATGATCGAACCCGATCCGTCCAAACCGCGCTACATCCAGACTGTCTGGGGCGTGGGTTATGTATTCGTGCCGGATGGCAACTCCACCAAGTGACGGGTGATTTGTAGGAGCGGGTCTGCGGGAAACGGTCGAAAGTGCCGCCTCCGCAGACTCGCTATCCGCAATATGCGAGCATTGCTCGCTCCTGCAAGTGCGTAGCGGTTATCCATGAAAACCCCTGTCTGGTTCCCCCAAAGTTTCTTCTCCCGCACCCTCTGGCTGGTGCTCATCGTCGTATTGTTTTCCAAGGCACTGACCCTGGTTTATCTGCTGATGAACGAGGATGTGCTGGTGGATCGCCAATACAGCCACGGCGTCGCCTTGACGCTGCGCGCCTATTGGGCCGCCGATGAAGAGAACCGCGCGAAGATCGCCGATGCCGCAACCCTGATCCGGGTGGTCGGTGCCGGTGTGCCGGAAGGTGAACAGCACTGGCCTTACAGCGAAATCTACCAGCGGCAGATGCAGGCGGAGCTGGGTGCCGATACAGAAGTCCGGCTGCGCATGCATTCGCCGCCGGCGTTGTGGGTGCGCGCGCCGAGCCTGGGGGACGGATGGCTGAAAGTGCCGTTGTATCCTCATCCGTTGCGTGGCCAGAAAATCTGGAACGTGCTCGGATGGTTCCTCGCCATCGGGCTGCTTTCGACCGCTTCCGCATGGATTTTCGTCAGCCAGCTCAACCAACCGTTGAAACGTCTGGTCTATGCCGCCCGGCAACTCGGTCAGGGCCGCAGCGTGCGCCTGCCGATCAGCGATACGCCCAGCGAAATGACCGAGGTTTATCGCGCCTTCAATCAGATGGCTGAAGACGTCGAACAGGCCGGTCGTGAACGTGAACTGATGCTCGCCGGCGTTTCCCATGACCTGCGAACACCGCTGACCCGTCTGCGACTGTCACTGGAGTTGATGGGCGATCGCACCGACCTGACCGACGACATGGTGCGCGACATCGAAGACATGGACGCGATCCTCGACCAGTTCCTCGCGTTCATTCGCGATGGTCGAGACGAGTCGGTGGAAGAGGTGGATCTGAGCGATCTGGTGCGCGAAGTCGCGGCGCCGTACAACCAGAGTGAAGAAAAGGTGCGTTTGCGTCTGGAGCCGATCCAGCCGTTCCCGCTGCGTCGGGTGTCGATGAAACGTCTGCTGAACAACCTGATCGGCAACGCGTTGAACCATGCCGGCGGTAGCGTGGACGTCGCGGCCTATGTGTCCGGCGACACCAGCGCGCCGTATGTGGTGCTGAGCGTGATGGACCGTGGGGCGGGGATTGATCCGTCGGAGCTCGAGGCGATCTTCAATCCGTTCACCCGTGGCGACCGCGCGCGGGGCGGGAAGGGCACCGGGCTGGGGCTGGCGATCGTCAAGCGGATAGCTTCGATGCATGGCGGCAATGTCGAGTTGCGTAACCGGTCCGGTGGCGGGCTGGAAGCACGGGTTCGGTTGCCGCTGGGATTGATGTTGCCAAGAGATGCCGTTTAACGGCGGATATCCTGCCGGGTCTGACGGCCTCTTCACGAGCAAGCTCGCTCCCACAGTTGAAATGCATCCCCCTGTGGGAGCCAGCTCGCGATGGCGGCCATTTGGCCGCCTCATCGCTTCAGGTCTAGCCCTTGCCTTTGGTGCGGGTCATGTTCGGCCCGCCATTCTTCTCAAGGTGTTCGATGATGATCCCCGCCACGTTCTTGCCGGTGGTGGTCTCGATCCCTTCCAGGCCCGGCGACGAGTTCACTTCCATCACCAACGGCCCGTGATTCGAACGCAGGATATCCACACCGGCCACCGCCAAGCCCATGACCTTGGCGGCGCGCAACGCGGTCATGCGTTCTTCCGGGGTGATCTTGATCAGGCTGGCGCTGCCGCCACGGTGCAGGTTGGAGCGGAATTCCCCGGGCTTGGCCTGACGCTTCATCGCCGCGATCACCTTGTCACCGACCACGAAACAGCGAATGTCCGCGCCGCCCGCTTCCTTGATGTATTCCTGCACCATGATGTTCTGCTTCAGGCCCATGAATGCCTCGATCACCGACTCCGCCGCCGTTGCAGTTTCACACAGCACCACGCCGATCCCCTGGGTACCTTCCAGCACCTTGATCACCAATGGTGCGCCGTTGACCATGTCGATCAGGTCGGGAATGTCGTCCGGCGAGTGGGCGAACCCGGTCACTGGCAGGCCGATGCCACGGCGG